>CAYSAG010000059.1:0-20967 GCA_964428935.1 uncultured Planctomycetaceae bacterium
CCTTCTAGGAACCTGTTTCAAGACCGGACTAGACGGGAACCCCGAAAGCGACGCCCCGTCGTGTCCGCCGGTGGTTTCGGAATTCGGGATTCGGAGTTCGGAATTCGGGAGGCGGGACGCCGGTCACGGGGACGCAGGCACGGGACGGCGGCGTCCAAACCGTAGGGGCAGGCCTTGTGCCTACCCATCCAAACCGTAGGGGCAGGCCTCGTGCCTGCCCATCCGAACCGTAGGGGCGGCCCTTGTGGCCGCTCTGCAGCGGCGCAGCAAACCGCCGGACGCCAGCGACCGCGTCCCCCCGGCACGCAGGTGGACACGCTCGCTCGTGGCCGCCTTGGCGCGCGGCCAGCGCGGGACGCGACGGAGCACATTTCCTCCAGCCGCTGGCGGGTTTTGAAACGTTTCTCCAAAAAGATTCATTTCGCTCCACGCGGCCTCTGGCTTCGCCCGACCGCGACGGTGGGCAGCGTCAGGAACGGCCGGGCTGTGGAGCGTCAGCCTGGTCGCGCTGTACAACAACCGAAGGCAAGAAGCAAACCCGGCAGGAGCAAGACCCATGCGTTGTCCCGTCGCACGGAACCTGCTGACGCTGACCCGGCTGGCCTCGGCCGGCTGGGTCGGAGCGGCGGCGCTGTTCGTCGTGTGTGCCGAGAAAGAAGCCACCTGTCCCGACCTCGACTCCGTTGCCAAAGGCGTGCTCATTCTTCTCCACTTCCCGTGGTACTACGCCTTCGGCTTCGTGCTGCTGACGACGGCGTGGTTGGGTTCGCTGGGAGTTCTCTTGGCCGGTCTGCGGACGAAACGGTGGCTGGCGGTCTGCGTTTTGTTGTCCGTCTCGTTGCTGGTCATGCTGGGCGACTACTTTTTCATTTTTCGGCCCATGGTCGAAATGCTCGCCCAGCCCGCCGCAGCGCGGCCCAGCCAGTTCGAGCAGTACCACGACTGGTCGATTTGGGTCAACGCGGGTGGCTTCTTGCTGTGGCTGGCCGCTGCCGTGTTGGCGGCTTGGCCGGAGTCGACACGGCCGTCCGGTCAAAACTCCGCCAGCACAGTGACGACTTCGTGAGGTGCCAGCGACAAGCGGCCGCCCAGGGGCTGGCCCGGCCTTTCGAACGCGTCGCTCTTGAGCACCCGCCGCGGCTGAGGAGCCCTCCAGTTCAAGCGGGCGTCGACCGGCTGGTCCCCGACGTTTTGCAAA
The DNA here is from genome assembly GCA_964428935.1 of uncultured Planctomycetaceae bacterium. Classification (GTDB taxonomy): domain Bacteria; phylum Planctomycetota; class Planctomycetia; order Planctomycetales; family Planctomycetaceae; genus JAADHY01. The sequence goes on from CAYSAG010000059.1 coordinate 1,199, forward strand.
CGGAGCACCCAGCCGCGTCCGTTGCGAGCCGGCTTCAGTTCGAGCAGCACGACCTGAGCGGGTTCGACCGTCAGCCGCGACGCCACCAGCTTGGGAGCCCGTTGGGCCGCTTCCCGTCCCAGCGGGACCACCACCAAGGGCTGACTGCACTCCAGGCCGAACCGTGCCGCGGCCACCGGGTCGTACGGGCCGGTGTGAGCTTGAACGGCGAACCGGAAGAGCGTCGGTCCCTCTTGCGCGGCCCGGTAGTTCGTCTCCCAGTAGTTGTTCATGACGTACGCCAGCAGCGTCTGTGTTTCGGGCAGTTGGTCCACCCACGCTTCGGGGTCGAACGGGCTGGACACGTCCACGCGAATGGCCCCCAGTTCGACCAAAGGAGAGTCCACGGTGGCCCACGTCACGCCGAACTGCGAGTTCGAAACGTCCACCCAACGCTGCACGGTGAAGTAGTTCTTGCACGAACCGGGCAACTGGTCCTGGTTCGGACGAACCACGGCCAAGGGGACGTCCAGCCGCACGGTGCCGCCGGGGACGTTCCACGGAAAGCCGAAGTGAACCGACTCCTTGTCGTAGACCTTCCGCTTGTCGAGCCGGTTGAGGAACTCGACCCGCTGCAGGCCGGCCACGACGCGCACCTCGCGGGACAACCGACGGCACCCGGGAGCGTCCGACTCAACCACCAGCGACGCGACCAGCGGTCCCCGCTCGCCCGGACGAACGGTGGCCGGTCCGCTGGTCTGAGCCTGGCTGGGGTCACGCCCCGGCACGTAGAAGTAGCCGTTCAGTCCGCCGCTGTCGGCACGGACCAGGTTCGTCTGGACCTCGCCCAGCTTGAGCACGCGGACGTTTCCCGTCCGCCCGTCCAGCTCCACGTCGACGCCCGGCGCTTTCAGCGACCGACCGTCCACGACGGCCCACTGGTCGCTCTCGGCTGCGGGCGGAGCGGGCGTGCCGGACGTGAATCGAAACAGTCGGCCGCCCAACGGTGGCACGTCGCGAGCCAAGAAAACCAGTTCGCCCGTCGAGAGCCGTTGCGACGGGACGGAGTGGCCGTCGGCGTCCACGACTCGGTCGCCAGCCACCGACACAGACGCCGGTACAACGGCCAGCCCGGTCCGCGTCCAACTGTTCGTGTTGAAGACCAGAACAGCGGCCGCACGTTGCCCAACAGGCTGCTCCCGCCGCGCTGCCACGTCCGAGGCTTTCCGCCGTCCCTGGTCGAGCTTTTGGACGGCTCGGCGCAGCAACCGTCGCGACTGGCGGTCCGCGTCGAGCGCGAAGGCCTGCTTGATTTTCCACTGGGCCTTCGTCAGCTCGCTCTCCGGCTGGCTAATGCTGCAGTACGCCCCCCAAGTGTGCTCGTCGTACAGGACGACGTTGCGCCACGCGGAGTAGAAGTCGTCGTCCGGGTAGGTCGAGCCGGGTTGGAGCAGGGCCCAAAGCGTTTCGGCCTGCACCAACCGCTCGGCAGCCGCTCGGTTCAAAGCCGTTTCGCGAGCCGACGACGCCGCTCCGTCCTCCCAGTACGGCGTGAAGTCGCCGCGAAACTCGGGCAGCTGCTCGCCGTAACGCTTCTCAAACTCAGCGAACGCCTGGTGCGTGGTGGCAATGACCAGTCGCGGGTACGCGTGCTCGGCGTTCCACCGACGCACCAGCTCCGACAGCTCCGTCCCCGGCCCTTGGTTGTCGCCCAGGCAGTAACGTTGAATCAAAATGTCGTACGGGAACCCGTCGGCTTGGAGCTGCCTGAGTCGCTTCAGCAGGCTGTCGGGTCCGCGAAACGTCCGGTAGTAGCCGCCACCGCCGTGCACCCAACACAGCACCCGGCCCCGGCCGTCCGGCGTCACCCACCAGAACGGCTTGTCGTCCCAAGCCACGTGCGTGCGGCCAACGCGGTGACGGCTGTTGGGAGCCATGGACCAGTAACGGACACCGGCGTCACAAAGCACTCGCGTCAGGCCCCACGTGTAGCCGGGAACGTCGGTAATCATGGCCGAGTCAATCTTCACACCGCACAACCGCGACACCCGGCCGGCGAAGTCGACCAGTCGGTACAGCTCGGCCGGACGGCACAGCGCCGTCAGTTCGTTGCCGTACAAAGCGTCCAAACCAACCCAGCCCTTCTGGACGGCTTGGACGAACCGCTGACGCTGCTCCGGCGTCGCCTGCCGCAAGTAACCGTCCACAGCCCACAAGACCTCGACGTTCCACCGGAACGTGGCGTCGGGCCCAAACGCCGACGTTTTTTCGGCCGCTTCAATTGCTTGTTCCAGAAACCGCCACTGGTTCCGCTCCACCTCGGTTTGCACGGCCGTGTAGCCAATGTCGACGTGTGAGTGGGGCAGCAGGTAGACCACCCAGTGGCGAACCGGTTTCAACTCCAGCGAAGCTCGTCCGGCCGTCTGGCCGTCAGTCCGGACTTCCACCGTCACCTGGACCGGCTCGCTCACGGCAGGCACTCGGACCGAAAGGGTTTGCCGGCCCGGCTCCAACCGCTGTCGACTGCGAACCGCGCCACCGGGCAGCCCGGTCAGAACGAGCTCGGCCTCGACTGGCGGGCCGAAGCGAACGACTGAGCAAGAGACGAGCTGCCGGAGCGGGCTCTGGACCGCGTTTTCCGGACTGGTGTGTTCCGAGCTCGACGCGTCGGAGCCGCGAAACAGAACCGGCGGGCTGCTCGCGTCCAAAACGAAGGTCGAACGGTCGCTCGGCGCCGCCAACTGCACCGACGTGGGAGCCTCGAAGACCACCGCGTCGTACAACAGCCAACTGCCCTCGACGGTTTCCAGGTCCAGTTGGTTGACGCCGAGTTTCAACGCGGACGCCGGCACGACCACTGACACGGTTCGAGCAACGCCTCGGCGCGGGTCGCCGAACACCGACTCGTCCGACCCGCCCCGAGGCAGCCGTCTGGACCAGAGCGTTTGGCCGTTCAGACGAACCACCAACACCGGCGGCACTCGGCTGTGTGTGTCGACCAGCACCAAACGCAAGCGACAGGTTTCGGTCGGGGCAGGCAACGACGACAGTCCAAACAGCACCGTGAAGGTGTGTCGCCGACCGCCGGCCCAAACGTCTGTCGGCCCCGGGTGCACGTAGGGCCAATCGGTCCGTGCTTTCGAACGTCCAACCCAAAACGCCGCGTCTTGCCGGAACTGCCGGTAGCCGTTCGGCCCCAACGCCAGGTCGGTTGTGTTGCGGTCGGGCGTGCCGATTTGCCAAAGCGGCCGCAGCGGTTGGTCGGCCGACCAGCCGGTGGCGTTGAGCGTCCACAGACTTGCCCAGCACGCGACGAACAGAAGCAGCTTTCCCCTCATGGCTCCCACTCCTGGCACTCGACCCACAGCCTGTTGCCGGCGGAGACCACGCCCTGCTGCCGGCCAAAACTTCGCAACCGGTTTCCGCAAGCTCGACTTTTGAGCGCCCCAGCCCCACCGCGAGGCCGAACCGTCCGGCTGAACGGCGAAAGACCGCTGCAACCGGCCGACAGACCGGTGCCCGCAGGCGCTCCCAGCTTTGCGGCTCGTCCAGCTTGCTTTCGCGCTGCGGCCGCTTAAGCCACCGAGGCCACTTCCGCCTGGACGGCCTGTCGGTAAACCTCCACGGTTTGCCGCACCATTTCGTTGACGTTGAACTGCCGGAGCACCAGCCGGCGAGCTTCTTGTCCAATCAGGCGAGCTCGAACTGGGTTGTTGAGCAGCTCCAGAATTCGCGAAGCCAGTTTGGAGCTGTCCATGGGTGGCACGACCAGGCCGGTCCGACCGTCCTGAATGACGTCGTACACACCGCCCACTCCCGACGCAATGACTGGCTTACCCAAAGCCATGGCTTCCAACATGATTGTGCCCAGCCCTTGCTGAAGGGAAGGCAAACAGAAAATGTCCATGGCCGCCAGCGACACCGAGAAGTCGTAGAAGTTGGGAGCGAACGTGACGCAGTGTTGAATGCCCAGACGGCGAGCCAGCCGACGCAGGTTTTCTTCTTCCGGCCCCGCTCCCGCCACCAGGAACTGAATTTCGTCGACGTCCTGGCAGACCAGAGCCGCAGCCTCGAGAAAGTACGGAATGCCCTTGACCGACTCCAGCGGTCCGGCTGTTCCGACGACCGGCACCCGTCCCGGCCGTAGTACCTCGCCCGTTTCCGCTCGGTCCAGACACTCCACCCCGCTGTGAATGACCACCACGTCGTCTGCGGAAACGTCGACCCGCCGGAGCAGCTCGGCCCGCAGCGGCTTGCTGACCGCAATGGCCTTGCGGAACCAGGGCGAGCGGAGCCGCAGCGCGAGCGCCGGCGGGTAGTCGTGAATCGTCACGACGAAAGGACGCTTCAAGTCCGCCGCCAGCCGCTTGCCGCAAGCCAGCATGCCCAGCGTCTGCACGTGAATCAGGTCCGGGTGCCACTCGACCAAGTCCCGCTCGACCAGCCGAGCCACCACCGGCCCCACCAGGCGGTGGTCCAGGTAAGGGTACTCGAAGACCGGCACCAGTCGCCGTTTTTCCTCCGGCACGCGGGTCGCGTCCGAGCAGACAATGGCACAGTCGACGCCAAAGTCGCGGCAGTGTTCGGCCATTCGCAGCGTGTAGGCGCAACTGCCGCGCACCTCGAACCGACCGGCCAGCAGCAGGACCTTCAGTCCGCGGTCCGAGCTACCGTTTCTCTTCTTCTCGACAGACATGGGCCACTCGTGGGAGGCGGGTCCCCGCTGAAACACCCACTACGGCTCGCCGGACCAAGCCGCAGACCGACACCAAACGACACGCGACAGCCCGGTGTTGCCCTCGGTGATTGTACCACTGCGGCAGGGCGAGCGGCAGCGTGGGGTCCGGGCGGTCTGGGTTGAAGCTGCGGACCAAGAGCCGCGTGCGGGAAAGCGGCCGGTCTGGAACAGCGTGTCTCTGCAAGGCCAGTCGGTTTTGCAGGAACGCATTTGCGGAAGGGCGAGGGACGGTCCTTGCGTCGCCAGGAAACTGGGCGAATTGGCGAAACCGTGCCGGTCGTTTGAAGGGCGTCGGGTGGGGTGTGTCGTCCGGCCGTCAAGCTGTGTGCAGCTCGACGCGGCGAACTGCCGAAAACTGACGCAGGTCAAAAGGCGGTCTGCCGCGAGCGGTGCGCGCCGGCCGGGCGGCCTGAAACGTGGTCGGGCTGTCCGGCGGCACACGTTGACCTGGGCTCGACAACCCGGAGTTTGTCGGCTCGACAGCCCGGAGCTTTCGCAAGAACGCAAAGGAATTCCCGGACAGCCTCGCGGACCTTCGGCCGCTCGTCGACGACGGAGTGCCAAGAATGTTCGACTTGCTACTCAACAACCTTTCCGCCGACCAACTGGTTTTGGCGTGCTGTGCCGTTGCCGTGCTCGCGTGCTTCCTGCTGGTGGCCGTGGCCCCGTCGGCCTCGTGGCGACGACAAGCGGACTTGGGCCGGCAGGGTGCCCCGCCTGAAGACATGGACCACGGTTCCGGCCTAGTGCCGGAAGACGCACACGTCGCACCGGCCCAGACGACGGTCCGTGCCGAGACAAGCTCCGGCGACCAGCAGCGTGCCGCCTGACCCGCGACGGGGTGGTGCGGGTCGTCGCAGTCTGTCCGCGCGGACGCCGACGGCACGGCAGTCTCGAACGGCTGCGCGCTGGGCCCGAGCGTCGAAACGGTTGCCGCACAAGCCCACCGGTGGGCAGAGCGGACGGCTCTGCGCCGCCGCAGTGGACCGCCCGAACGGGCCGCGTCTCCGGCCGGTGGCGCCCCGAGCGGTTTCGGCGGAGACCGTTGGCCGTAAACGCCGTTCCTTGGCAAACGGACCCGCCGTCCGCAATCATGGTTAGCGGCTTGGGCTTGCGTTCGCGGGGGCCTGACGCGGGCGGCCCGGACGGGTGGCACGCTGAGGCCCGCGGGGCCGAAGCTGCGGACGGCGAGCGGTGGGACGTCGAAGACGTTTGCGGACTCGACCGACGGGCAGTCGGGGGTCGGAGACGGCCGAAGTCGGTTTTCGCGGGACGAGGTTGCCGGTCGGAGCGGGCGGACGGGAAACCGGCCCTTGTCACTGGTCGGGCTGCGTCGTGTCAGTCAACGGGTTGCGCCGACAACTGGAGAGCGGACAAGGAAAAAAAACGGGAGTGCGCTCATGCGAACAACGTTGCGAGTGCTCGGGTGCGTCGGACTGGTTGCGTTGGGGTACGTGTTGGGAGCGACAGGGCCGCACTGGCTGCCGGGCGTGAACGCTCAAGTCAGCGACGAAGCTCCCTCGGAACAGGCTCAAGACAAAATCCGTCAGGCCTACGGAGCTCTTCGAGACGCGGCCGACATTCTGCGGCAGGAAGGACGCTACCGCACGGCGACGGTCGGAATCAACGCCTTTGCCGTGACGGTCGGTGGCGTGGACGCCATTGACGACCTAGAGAAAGGACGGGGCGTGGACCCCGAGACCTTCGCCGCTCTCTACGCCGGTCGAGCCATCAAGGAGGTGCAGGACCACCTGAGCTACGACGACAAGGGCCGCCTGCTTTACAAGAACAAAGTTGTGCGAATGTACTCGGTGGAGCGGCTGAAGAAGCTGTTCCAGGAGCGGCTCCGGTACGCTGGACCGGCCGGCCTGGGAAGTCCGTAAGCACGCTTGTCAGACCGGGCGTGCGAGCGGGTTCAAGAAGTAGGGCCGGGTGGCTGACTGGCCTGACCAGCTCGTGGGCCGCTCCCGCTGCCCACTGGCAACGTCCCCACGCGAACGCGTGAGGACGGCCGGTCAATGTCGTCTCTCGGTCCGTCGCTTGGACGACGAGGTCGACAGCGAGTCGAAAATCTGGTTCAAAATCGTCAGCACCTCGGTTCCGCGCGGAGAAATTTCCGGCAAGGGCAAGCCGGAGTGCCGTTCCCGCCGGCCGGCACGTTCGACCGTCCCGCTGTTGCCGCTGGCTGGCTGACGAGTCATGGCTGTGGTCCTTCCCCTCGGTTGCTGCCTTTCCGCGGTTGGTGGTTCCATTTCGGTGGCCGGAGCCGCGTGTTGCGGCAAGCGGAACGAGCCGGTCGTCAGGTCGGTCCGGTTCCGGAGAAGCGTGGCTGAGTCGACCGGACGCAGCGTGGCCGGCCGTGCCAGGCTCTCGCTCGCCGGTCCGTTCCGGCCCTGGCAAACATAGGTCACCGCGGGCCGAGCCGCCCTTAAACTTTGCGTCGAATTCGGCTCTTTCGTCGGCTTCGGAACCTCTGAAGTCCGTCCAACCCCTACGACCGGCAAACTTGGAAAAGTCGACGCCGGCCAAACCGAGAGCCGGCGGCAGCCGTTGAGCAACAAGCGAGCCCGTCCTGGGGACCACGGCCGTCTGCTCGACAATTCCCACCGCCCACGGTTCAGCCTCGCCGAACTAGCCGCGCTCGCTGCAAATCCAGCCGCCGCCCACGACGCGGTTTCCGACGTAGAGCACGACGGCCTGTCCGGGAGCGACTCCGTACTGCGGCTGGTCGAACTCGACCCGCAGCCGGTCCGGGCCCACCCGTCGGGCCACGGCCGGGGCGGCTTGGTGCTTGTAGCGAATTTGAGCCAGACAGCGGAACGAGTCGGGAACGGGGTCGACCAGCCAGTTCAGTCGGTCGGCTTCGAGCCACGTTCGGGCCAGTTCGTCGCGTGTGCCCACCACCACTCGCCGCGACTCCGGCTCAATGCGCACGACGTACCGAGGGCTGCCGAAGGCAATGCCCAGTCCCTTGCGTTGTCCGACGGTGAACCGTTCGTAGCCGTCGTGGTGTCCGACGACGCGCCCGCTCGTGTCGACGATTTCGCCGGAGGTGTCCCGTTCTCCGCCCCGCCGTCGCACGAAGGCCGAGTAGTCGTTGTCGGGAACGAAGCAAATTTCCTGACTGTCGGGCTTGTCGGCGACGCGCAGCCCCAACTGGTGAGCCAGCTGGCGAATTTGGGTCTTCGTGAACTCGCCTACGGGAAACAGCACGCGCGGCAGCAGCTCGCGCCGAATGCCGAACAGAGCGTACGACTGGTCTTTGGTTGGGTCGCGGCCGCGGAGTAGGGCGGGGAAGTCGGTGTCGGTCCACGCGGGGGGCACGTCGGGCGACTGTGGCCGTGTGTCGTCGGTTTCGGCCCCGTCTTGCGAGACGGCAGCGCGGCCCGGCGCCAGCGAGCGGGCCCACTCGGACGCCGGCACCAACCGGGCGTAGTGGCCTGTGGCAATTCGTTCGGCTCCGACTTGGCGAGCGAACTCCCACAGCCGTCCGAACTTCAACCACGTGTTGCACAGAATGCACGGGTTCGGAGTTCGGCCGGCCAGGTACTCGTCGACGAAGTAGTCCATGATTGGAGCGAAGCCGTCCGAGAAGTCGACGGCGTGGAAGGGAATGTCCAGCTTGTCGGCGACGCGTCGAGCGTCGGCGGCGTCGGCCGCGCTGCAGCAACTGCGCGAGCGGACCCTTCGCTGGAACGGCACGGAGCGGCTCGTTTCCCGGCGTCCCGAACCGGTGTCGACCGCGCAAACCTCCTCCGTCACACCGGACCGCATGAAAAGCCCAACGACTTCGAAGCCTTGTTGCTTGAGCAGGTAGGCGGCGACCGAACTGTCGACGCCGCCACTCATGGCCAACACCACTCGCATGGGAACGTCCGCGACCACTTGCACCTGTGCCGGCAAAAAAGACGACCGACGGCCGAAAAGAGACGAATCCGCGGGCAGCCGACCCTCGGCCAACCAGCAGCCCGGGCCCGCCCGTCCGACCCGACGTCCGCCAATTGTAGACCGACACCTGGCAGACCAGAAGCCGGGGCCGAGGGTCTGGGCGGGAGGGCGTTCCGAGTGGTCGAAGACGACGGGCACCGCACACCCGCTCCCGCGCCACAGCTCGCCGGTCGGCGGCTGGGACGCCGGCCGCTCGTCGTACAGGAACCGCGGCGGGGCCGGTCGACCAGCAGGGCCGTGACGAGCCGGCCGTAAAGTTCGCGCAGCTTACCTCTCTGCCGCCTCTGCGCGTTCCTGCCCTTTTGTTTCATGCGTCGAACGCCGAACGACCGATCTAGACAGAAAGACGGGCGACGCCGTCGGTCCGAACTGCTCGCCGCCTGCAAGAGAACTCTCCCACCCCGGTGCCGTTCGGGCGCACAAGCCTGCCGCGTGTTTTTTCCGTTGAGCAGCCCGTTTCGCCCAGGCCACTCAGGCGGCCAAAGACTGGCCGAGCCCGTCGTAACAGCGGTTCCTTCGCAACCGAAGGCCAGAAGCTGGGGACAGCCCAGGAAGGCGTGACGCGTGACGAAAGGGGGGCAAGGATGCGAAAAGGCCGTGGAGCGCGTTTGTGGTCGTGGGGACGGCGGTTTTCCGTCGTGGTCGTGGGGCTGGCGTGCTTTTGCGGAGCGGTGGCCGGAGAGAGGGAGGCCGAGCGACCCTCGGCAACGCCGAGCTCGAAAAAAACGAGCCTCTTTCCGTCTTGGCTTCGTCGGCTTCGGGTTGCGAAACCGGGTCACGTGCCCCGGCTGCTGCACGCGCCAAAGCCGGCTGTGCCGCGAGTGCTGAAGGAGCCGGCCGGCGCCGTGTTGAGCCGGCTGAAAGGTCAGCGAAAGGAGCGGCACCGCTTTGTCCAGGACCCGTTTCTGACCCTGCACAACCGGCCCTCGGCGACCGGCGGCGTCCGGACCGCGGGCTACCACGTACACCGGCCGGACCAGAGTCCGAGCTGTGCGGGACCGAACGACGAGCCGCCGAAACGCTCGAGCCAAGTTCAGCAGGCCGCGGCCAGTCGCGTTCCCGCGAGTGCCGCCACGCAGCGACCGGCCGCCTGTCAGCCGCTGCCTTTCGCTGGCGACATTGACCGGCAGTTGGAGCAGCTGCGTGAGTCGGTCAAGGAAGAGGCGAAAGGGCAGGCTCAGGAGCGTCGCGCGCCGCCGTTGCCGCTGGACGTCGACTTGCCCGCTCCAACCCCGTCGTCCGCCACGACCGAAGCCTCGCCGCGCAGTCGCCCGTCCGCCCCGGACGTCCCCCCTTCCAACGACGAGCCGAGCGAACGGCGGCCGTCGAGCAAGGGGAAGCAGGCGCTCGGCCTGCCGACACCAACCGCGCCGCTGACAGCGGAACGAACTGCCGCGAAGGAGTCGTCGTCGGCTTCGCGGCAGCCGGAGCTTCCCGACTGGGTGGACCGGTCCATGATTGTCGACTCGGAAACGCTGAACGCGGCGACCTCGTTGGCTCGAAACGCCACGCCGACTCCCGAGCCGCAGCTGAACGTGGTGCGGGTCGAGCAAAGACCGACGCAGGAAACGAAGCGTGGCGACACCGAGTCACTTCGTGGCGACACTGAGTCACTTCCGAAGGCCGCTCCAGGCCGGTCGGACTTGGAGCCGGGGCCTTTCGACAACCCGCTGCGTCCCGTCGAGCCTCAAGGTCAGACGGAAAGAGCGGTCGAACACCGCACGGTCGCGGACGACGTGGCCGGCAGGGACGGCCAGCCGCAAGCTCCTGTCGCCCGGTCGCTGCCGTTCCACCCGCTCCTGCAAGAGAAGCCCGAGCGAGAGCAGTCGCCGGCACGGCAGCACGTGGACGCTGGCAGCGGGCCGCTTCCGTGGCCGCCTTTGGAGGCCCAGCCCGACGCGGCGCAAAGCACGAGCCGTGTGCACGTGTGGCCCAACCGAGGCAGCTCGCTGAGCTCCGAACCCGACGCGGTGTCGCTCCAACCGTCCGAAGCACCCGGCGCCAGCCGGGCGGAGAACAAGCCGAACCAGCCGACGGCGGGCTCGGACCTGCCAGAGCAGCCGGGTTCGCCCACCGGGCCGTTCGGTGCGGGACCGGACGGTCCGTGGAGCCGCTCGACCGGGCCTGCGGCCGAGGCGAACCGGCCGGCCAGTCTGCACGCCGGCTTCCAGTCGCCGGGCCGCTCGGACCGCCCGCGGCTCGAGGAACCAACGCCGTCGGGACGTGCGGACACCGACAGCCAGAGGCCGTCGGGGCCCGCCTTGCAAACGGCAAGTCTTGCAGCGAGCGCCGAGACTGGGCTCTTCGACGCCCGTGCCGTGGCCGGCCCAGACGACGCGACGGGTGCCCGTCTGGCTGCAGGCTTGTCCGAGTCGGCCGCCGGGGGTGGCGAGCGTGTTGCCGCGTCGGCCCGTTCGGTCCGCCGCTTCACACGGCTCGCACCGGGCTTCGACCCGCTTGCGGCGGCTGGCGACGCAGCTCGGTGGCAATTCGCTGCCGGTTCCGTAAGAGCCTCTTCGTTCGGCGGGCGGACAGCGAGCAACGACGAGGAGCCCGCGGCGGCCCACCGGCCGGCGAACCAGTCGGGGACAAAGCCGTCCGGTCAACCGGCCGGTGCGGGGCTGGTGGAGCAGGGCGGGGAGAGTTCCTCGGGCGCTGGTGACGGCCGGGGAGCTGGACCGGCCCTTGCCTCGCCGACGCTCGACCTGGAGCACGGCCGTAGCGAGCCGGCACGAGAAGTGGAGCTGCCGGCCATTCGGTGGAACGTCGAGCCGCAGCCGGCCGCAAGCTCGAAACCAACCTGGACGACGGCTCTGTCGCTGGTTCTTGCCTCGCTGGCGTTGGCGGCCGTCTACTGGACGGTTGCGCTGAAACGCTTCGGCAGTCGACTTCGTCGTCGAAAAACTCGACGCTCGGCAACGCTCGTCGGTTCCGCGGACGTGGACGGACAGGCCGAGCCGGCCGGTGCCGAGTGACGAGCCCACGCGTGCCGCGTCGCAGGCTCGCTCGGGCCAGAGACGGCGGTCCAGCTTGCGGGCGTCACTGGCCCGCCGGCCGGTCCGGTCGCTGACCAACTTCGTCGCGGCCGTTTTGGCTCTCGGACGTCTCGCAGACGAGCCAGCCGGCTTGCACACACTTCAGTCCACTTGGAGACGGACGGTGCGGAACGCCGTCCTGCGAAGGCGGGCGAAAGGGGAGCGTGCGTCGTCGCAAGCTCCAGCCGCCGACGCCAGTTGCACACCGTGTCGCCGAAGACCGTGCGCCGACGCGGGCCAAGCCAATCGACCGCCCCCAGTCAACCAACCCGACCAGCTCGCAGACTCGTCAGACCCGACAGAGGTCGATCTCCGGCAGCTCCGGTCGTGTCAGTTCTTTCGCTTCCCGCTGCTGCCAACATTCCCCCGGGCAACCCGCGGCCGAGTGCTCTTAATCCACCGGGCCTTTGCCTTTCGATAGGCTAAAGGCGGGTCACGCGTCTTCGCTGCCACAGGTCTTTGAAGCGGCTTGGGCTCGCCGCAGGCGCTCGGTGCTGGCGACGGTACACCGAGACCGGTCTTGGGCGACAGGGAGCTTCGGGCAGTCGCCCCCACAAGAGTAGGCGGTTGCGAGGGCGCGGCCGTGACGACACTGTTCTTCGCGCCAACCCGATGTCCGGCAGAACGGCAAAAGCAATGAGGTGGGTCTCCGCGTTCTACCGACGGTACAGCTGGCACCTGCTGGTGGTAGCATTGGCCGTCTTTCCGTACTTGTTTCACAAGGCCGAGACGCTACCGGCCAACAACAGCATCGAAACGTGGCTGCCGCACGAGTCGCTGGTCCGCAGCCGGTACGAAGAGTTCAAGCAGTACTTCGGCGCGGAGGAAATCATTCTGATTGGGTTGGAGGACGTCGAGGAGAACGACCCGATTGTGGAGTCGTTGTGTCGGCGACTGGAACGTCACCCGGGAATTCGTTCGTGCTGGTCACCGGCTCGGCTGCGCAACCTGATGCGACGGCTAGGTGTGTCGGAGGCGGAAATCGACCGGCGTCTGCGAGGGCTGGCAGTCTCGGACAAAGAGAACTTGATTGCGTTGGTGGCGACGCTGTCGGAACAGGGGCTGAAGAACCGAATCGGCACCGTGGCCGACGTGCGACGCGAGCTGCGTTACTGTCAGTTGCCACCGGACCGTGTGCGGCTGGCTGGAGCTCCGGTCGTCGTGGCCGAACTGGACCGTCTGGGAGGGCGGCAGAGCAACCGTCGCTACTTCCTGGTGACCCTGGCCATTTCGCTGGCCTTGCTGTACTACGCCGTCCGGCACTGGGGACTGGCGTTTGCCACGCTGGGACTGACGGTCTGGGCCATCAACGTCACGCTGGGGTTGGTCCACCTGCTGGGTGGGCAAATGAACTTCATTCTGGACGCGCTGCCGGTCATGGTCATGGTCTTCACGCTGGCAGTGGCCGTGCATTTTTTTCACTACTACAGCGGCGCGGCGGACGCCGCAGACCCGTTGGCGTCGGCTTTGAGTGCCGCGTGGCGTCCTTGCTTCCTGGCCACCATTACGACGTGCATTGGTTTGGCGTCGTTGGCGGTGAGCGACATTTGGCCGGTGCGGCAGTTCGGGTTCGCCGCCGCACTGGGGGCCTGCGTGGCACTGGCCGGCGGGCTGGGCCTGACACCTGCGCTGCTGACCGTGTTGAAGCTGTCGCCCGAACGGCTGCACGTTCGAGCGGGTGGAGCGTCGTTTGAGCGGGCGGCGTCCTGGCTGGTCACACACAGCGGCAAGGTACTGGTGGGAGCCACGGTCGTGGTGTTCGTCGCTGGTGCCGGCCTGCTGCAGTTGCACTCGAAGATCGACCCACTGGACTTCCTCCCTCAAAACGCTCGTGTCCTGCGCGACATCAAAGACGTCCAGCAAAATCTGACCAGCACCGAGTCGATTGAAGTCATGGTCGACTTTGGCGACCGGGACTTGAGCTTTGTGGACAAGCTGGAAGAAGTGCGGATGATTGAGGACGTGCTGCGCCAGCACCCGGCGGTGCAGCACGTCATGTCGTTGGCGTCGTTCTTCCCCAAGCAGTTGCCGCAGGACCCGCTGGAACTGACGCGGCTGCTGAAGACGGCGGCGGCTCACGAGGGAGAGACCGAGTACATTTCCGAGGACCAACGGGTGTGGCGGATTTCGGTCCGCACGGACCCGCAGTGCGGACTGTCGCAGCAGCAATGCTTCGAAGAGTTGTCGGCCATGACTCGGGACTTGCCGGTCCGTCTGACAGGCATTGCTCCATTGCTTGAGTTCGCTCAGCAGGAAATCTTCCACAGCTTTTGGAGCAGTTTTGCCTTGGCGTTCGTAATCATTTCGGCGGTCATGGCTTTGTCGCTGCGGTCTCTTCGCGCGGGAGCCGTGGCCATGATTCCGAACATTACTCCGATCAGCCTGGTCTTCGGGCTGCTGGGCTGGGTCCGGTACCCGGTCGACATTGGAATGATGATGACCGGCAGCATTGCCTTGGGACTGGCGGTTGACGGCACCTTCCACTTCCTGGTGCGGTACATGGACCGACGGAAAAAAGGCGAGGATCGCGCGGACGCTGCCGAGTGGGCTCTGACACGGACGGCTCCGCCCATTCTGCAGGCCACGTTGATTGTCAGCGTCGGCATGCTCGCGCTGACGCTCAGCAATTTCCGCCCCACCATGCGGTTCGGTTACCTCATGGCGGCCATTCTGGCGGCGGCGTTGCTGGGCGACTTGGTCATTCTGCCGTGTCTGCTGTCGTTGGGGCGTCGTGGCAATGTGCGACCAACGCGAGCTCCGCACTTTGCCTCCAGTCGAGAAGCTTCCCGCTCGCCGCTCCGACCACGTGAAATGGCCTTACTCTAGCGGCTGCTGGGCGAGGTCGAAGCGGTGGGGCGTGAGAGACTCGAAGATTGCGGTGCGGCAACACAGGGGTACGTGTGAGCAGGCCAGTCAAGGTGCAAGACACCGAGCGCAGTTGTAACCTGTTGCATCGGGGGTAGAATGGGGGTTTTCAGACGTCCGGGGCCAGCCTGCGACCGAACGGAAGCCATCTCGGGACACGACACGGCGGCTTGCGCGAGCCAGCGTGCGTCGTTGGGATTGGAGACGTTGTAGAAGTTGTCGGCGCGAGCCGAACGGCAGCGGGCGGCCTCGGCTGAGCGCCTCGTCACTCCGATTTCAAGACGTGTTTCAAGACCGGGGTTTCAAGACGCGACGCTTCGTCGCAGCCGACTTCCGCGACGCTCGACGCGACAGGGTCGGTCTTTCCTACCACCGACCGGTCTCGAAGCACGGTGTCACAACCCAGACCAAGCTTTTGGGAAGCAAAGAATGTCATCGTCGTACCTACTGCTGACGGGAGCAACCGGGCTTCTGGGTCGATATTTGGTGCGAGACCTCTTGCGAAGGGACGTGGACTTGGCCGTGGTGGTGCGGCCGTCGCGACGGCAGTCGCCTCAGGCCCGAGTCGAGGCGATGATGCAAACTTGGGAGCGAATGGAACGCGAACAGCTCCCGCGTCCCGTGGTCCTCTGCGGCGACATCACTCAGCCAAACCTGGGACTCTGCCGCGACGATTTGCACTGGGTGGCCAGACATTGCGACGCCGTCTTGCACAACGCCGCCAGCCTGACTTTCCATTCGGAAAGCTCGACGGGCGAGCCCTGGCGCTCGAACGTCCGTGGAACGAAAAACGTTCTGGAACTGTGTCGCCGGACGGGCATTCGCGACTTCCACCACGTTTCAACGGCCTACGTGGCCGGCAAGCGCACGGGCGTGGTGCTCGAGTCGGAAGTCGACGTCGGGCAGGAATTGAGCAACGATTACGAGCGCAGCAAACTGGAAGCTGAGAAGTTGGTGCGAGCTTCGGAGTTCCTCAGCCCGCCCACCGTTTACCGGCCGGCCATCATCGTGGGAGACTCCAAGACCGGCTTCACGACAACATTCCACGGCTTCTACGCATTGCTGCGAGTGGTCTACACGTTGGCGTTGGCCCAAGGGGTGCTCGACCTGCCGGCACCACTTCACATTCCCGTCCGTCTGAAGTTGGACGGAAACGAACGGAAGAACTTGGTGCCGGTGGACTGGGTCTCGGAAGCGATCGCCGAAATCCTGGTCTCGCCTCAGTTGCACGGTCGGACTTACCACTTGACGCCGGAGCAACCGGTTACCTCGCGCATGCTGTGCGAAGTGTTGCAGCGAGTGAACAACTTCCACGGCACGCAGTTCTGCGGCCGGAACGCGGAGGTGCCGGAGCCCAGCGAGCCGGAGAAGATCTTCTACGAGCACATCCGCGTGTACGATGCCTACTGGCGCGATGACCCCGTCTTTGACCGCACGAACTTGATGGAGGCCCTGGCTCACCTGCCGTGTCCAAGAATCGACCTGGACCGCCTTCTGATGCTGGCTCGCGCGGCCGTGCGAATGGGCTTCCGCTTCCGCGACGTACAGGTCAAGCTGCAACCGGCTGAAGCGGTGTAACCAGCGGCCGCGCGGATGGCCGGGGCTCGGAGTGGGCTTGGCGGACGACGGCCGAAGTCCCGAAGGGACCCAGACGCGTTGACTCAGGCGTGGCCGGCGACGAAACTAGTTTGCGCAATGTAGACGCCGCAGGAACGTAGACCCGTCGGTTTGCCGGCCGTCGCACGCTGTGGCTCGTGCACCAAACACGACACCGTTGGAGAGGGCGACAACGTCGTCTGACTGCGGCGCAGTGGAATTGAACGACGAAGGGGCCAGCGCCAACACGTTGGCCGAAAGTGGGAACAACGAAAAGGAGCAACGAACCATGTCAGAGAAAACCGACCGACGGTGTTTCTTGGCCCGTGGGGTAGCTGGAGCTGCGGGGCTGGGGGCTGCGACGTGGAGCATCGAAGAGAACATTTTGGCAGCCGCTCTGAAGGAAGGTACCGCTCAGCCGTCCTCCAGCCGGAAGCCGACTGTTTCCATCGCACCAGGCAGCCTACCGACTGGCAAAATCGGGAACGTGACCGTCAGCCGGCTGTTTCTCGGAGGCAACCTGATCGGCGGGTGGGCTCACAGCCGCGACCTGATGTACGCGTCGAAGTTGTTCAAGGCCTACAACACGGAGGCGAAGATTTTCGAGACGCTGGAGCTGGCTCAGGCCTGCGGCATCAACACCATTCAGATCGATCCTCGCTGTTGGGAGCCCATTGAGAAATACAACCGCAGCCGGACACACAAGATCCAGACGATGGTCTGCGTGCCGCTGATCGAAGACAAAGTCAAGATGCGCGACGAAATCCGGCGTCAGGTCGACCGAGGAGCGACGTTGCTGTACTCCCATGGCGGTGTCACCGACGCCTTTATGATGAAAGGAGGCTCGATTGACGTCATTGCCCAGATGGTCGAGCTGATCAAGGCGGAAGGGGTCCCAGCGGGCGTCGGAGGTCACTCGTTGAACATGCCCAAGGCCTGCGAGAAGCACGGGGTCAATCCAGACTTCTACGTCAAGACCTTCCACACGGACCGCTACTGGTCGGCAACGCCCAAGGAACGGCGCGAGGAGTACGATTGGATGCGACGACACCCCACCGACCACGACGCCAACAACGACAACATGTGGTGCAACAACCCGGAAGAAACAGCGGCCTTCATGGAGACGGTCCGACGTCCCTGGGTCGCTTTCAAGGTCATGGCAGCCGGCGCGATCGCTCCGCAAATCGCTTTCTCGTACGCGTACCGTCACGGAGCCGACTTCATCATCGCCGGCATGTTCGACTTCCAAGTCGAGACAGACGTCAAGATCGCCATCAATTGCCTGAAGAAGCTGCGCGAACGCAAGCGTCCTTGGTACGGCTAGGAGCGGGCGAGCAGCCTCGCGAACGAAAACGCGCCGGACGCACCCCACCATGGGGCCGCAGGCGAGCCACCGACGGGGGAGGCTCCCGCAGCGAATCGGACGCAGAGCCGGAGAAGCGGGAAGCGACCGTGCCGGCCCTGCCGGTTCCGGCCTCCAATTGCTCGGCTTCTGACCGCTCTGGCGCTAGCCAGAGTGGAGTCGAATTTTGGAGCCGATTCCAGTTTTTTTGAGAAAAACTTGACAACTCGATTGCGAACCGGTTTATTAGAAGACCAAAGACCGCACGGGCTTCTAGTGTGTGCCGTGCCGTTGACAGCTCGTGACGAAACCGTCTCGAGCGGCAAATGTGTGGATGGAGGAGGAGGGCGATTGGCCTTCCATTTTCACATCTGAGCGAGCATTCTGATCGCTTCGTCATAGACGACTAGAGCCGGGGGCAGACAAAGGCGCTGTGTCGGCGCCATGGAGACGAGGACCTTAGGACTGACCAGGGAGTGGTGTCAGATCACAGTCCGAAGGGCAGATGGCCCGGGGGTCCGAGGTGAGTCGGGCGTCCGGCGCCCAGGCTGAAAAAGGGGCGGAAGTCTCAGGGGTCTACAGGGCTTACACTCTTCTCGTTTTCGTCGTTCCGAAAGGCGCAAGGCGCTGCGCGCAGCGGACCGCCGTCGAGGCGATTGCGTGCATGCGGTAAAGTTGGGCGTTAGCCGCTGCGCGGGCGGCGGGTTTCATTGCGCACTGTCGGCCTAGTGATACCCAGCGGGAACGGTTGGCGTGGCGGCGCGTGGTCGCCCGCAAGTGTCAGTTGTGTGGTGTTCTTTTTTGAAAGGAGCCGAGCGATGTTGCGGTCCAATGTTCTGCCCGATCGAGAACGGCTTCGCGGCTTCACATTGATCGAACTGCTGGTGGTGATTGCCATCATCGCGGTTCTAGTTGCGCTGCTGCTTCCGGCAGTGCAACAAGCCCGTGAGGCGGCTCGCCGGACCCAATGCCGGAACAATCTCAAACAAATTGGGCTGGCGATGCACAACTACCATGACGTCCACAAGGTGTTCCCACCGGGACATCAGTACCGGCCCTACGGAATACCGGCCGGTTCTGGGAAGTTCAACAGGAACGGCGGGAATGGATGGGGCTGGTCGTTTTACATTTTGCCTTACATCGACCAAGCCCCCCTGTACCAGCAGATTGATCCGGAGCTGCCGATGACTGCTGGTCACCCGAACTCTCCGTATCAGAACAGTCGAAACTACTTGCTGGTGGAAACGCCTCAGTCGTGGGCTCGATGCCCGTCGAGTACCGCACCGGAGAAGTGGTACATTGCCGGTTCCAAGGCCAAGTTCCGGCTGAACCAAGCGGTGAGTAGCTACAAGATGTGTGCGGGATCGTACTACAACAACTTGGCTGGCTGGCCGTTCAACAATCAGAACCGGAGGAACGGGCTGTTCTATCGAGATAGCAAGATTTCGATTCGCGATATCAAGGACGGTACGTCGAACACGTTCATGGGTGGCGAGGTTGACTGGGATCGCCACAAAGGCCCCCGCCTGTACGGTGCAATTCACTACGACACCGGTACCTCTCGTGGCAACTCGCACCGGTTGATGGCTCAGTGCCAGGAAGCCATGAATCCGCCGCGGACTGCTCCGTCGTGGCCGATTCGGGCGACGACGTTCCACAGCCCTCATGCTGGCGGCTGCCACTTCGTCTTCGCCGACGGCTCGGTGCACTTCATCAGTGAAAGCATTCAGCACACGCGGTTCACCTGGGGCATGCGAAAGCAGGGCCACGGGCTGAACGACTCGAACCACAACGGCCAGCACTTCGGCGTTTATCAGCGGCTGGCTAGTCGGAACGACGGGTGGACCGTCAACTTCTGATGAAGGAACTGGTTCTAGCGACGGAGTACGCTGCTGAGAGTGGAGTCTATTGTTGTTGCGGAGCGGCGCTTTTGGCGTTCGATGGAAGCTGAGGGATTCACAGTCTTGAGGAGAAGCTGCCATGTTTAGGTCGCCGTTAGTAGCTTCGGCCGTTATCGCGCTGGGCGGTCTGCTGCTGGCCGGGTGCGGCCCGTCGTCTGACGTACCGAAGCTGGCTCCGGTTCATGGAGTGGTTACCATGGACGGAAAACCGTTGGCGAACGCGACGGTGCGGTTCATTCCCGAGTCGGGGCGTCCCTCTGTCGGAGTCACGGACGAGCAGGGACGGTATGAGCTCAACTATACCGATGAGCAACCCATTTAAAGAAGCAATCTATTAAGCCCTATGAAAATAATTAAAGACGAAC
>CAYSAG010000060.1:0-20943 GCA_964428935.1 uncultured Planctomycetaceae bacterium
CGAAGCGCTCCACATCCAGCACCCAGATCACCGCGCCGCCCCGCCGCACCTCGCCCCGCTGCAACGCCGCCGGCTGCCGCTTGCCACGAATCGTCACCGACCGGCCGGAGCAAGTAATCTCCACGTCGTCCGGCTTGTACCCGGGAAGACTCACCACCAGCGCCACCCCGTCCGTCCCCTGCCAAACGTTGACCGGCGGTGTGCGCGGTGACTCGCCCAGCAACGTCCTGGGCAGCTCTTCGAACAGTCGGTCCATTTCGCGCCGCAGCGCGTCTAGTTCGGCAAACGGGTTCCAACCAAACACCTCGGCCATGACGTCCCCTCTTTCTGGTTGAACTGAGTGACACGGGCATCGGACCGCGCTGGAGAAAGGCTTTGGCCCGCCACGGGCCTTGGCCGCAGACGCAGCGCACGACTTCAGCGGCCGTTCGCACACAGCATGCCAGCGACAGCGGTCGGCTGCGGCCCCACGTCCGACCCGGACCAGAACACTCGCCGCAAGCCTTGGGGTAGTCGGAACTTAGCACAAGAAGCCTCGACAAAGGCTGGCGTCAAAGAAGACACGTCCGGCCCGTCGAGTCATTCTGGCAGGAGGCCGGCCGGAAAGGAGAAGCTGCCAAAGTGACAACCAGCGGACGAACAGTCGGCTGCCTCGCGGCCCGTGCCCACATCGCCCGCCGCTGTCGCTCAACTCAACCGCCAGCAGCCGACCCACTCAGTCAGCCACGTACCCGAACCGCTCAGCCGCGCTGCCAAAACAGCCGGTCTGTCGTAATGATTTTGCTTCGGTACGCGCAGTTCAGGCAGTACCGTTCCTCGCCGCGCTGCAAGTAGATTTCGCCGGGCACAATCAAGTGGAAATGGTCTTCTCCCGGGTTCTTCGAGTGACAGTACTCCCGCTGGCCGCTGGTCATGATGCGGACTTCCCAGCCGGCCGGTCGAGGCACGTAGAGCCGCAGGTCGCCTCGTTCGGGAAGGCTGAG
Source organism: uncultured Planctomycetaceae bacterium (assembly GCA_964428935.1). GTDB lineage: Bacteria > Planctomycetota > Planctomycetia > Planctomycetales > Planctomycetaceae > JAADHY01. Next base: position 984 of record CAYSAG010000060.1, read on the forward strand.
GTCTCGTGTTTCTTGAGGGGAGCCGGTTGCCATTTTCTGCCGTTGTTCCTGCGCTGAAACCGCCGCTGTCGGTGCTCGCGCACTGCCGCTCGGCCGTTGCAGCAGCCAGCCGAGGAAGGTTGTTCCGGGACTCGCCCCCGGGTCAAAGCGCGTCTGAGCGTCGGCCAAGTCAGTCGGTTTGTCCGGCGGCGTCTTCTGCCGTCGGCAGTTCCACGCCCAGCCGCTCGGCCAGCTGGACCAAGGCCCGCCAGTTGCCTTCGTCTAGTTCGATTCCGGCCTGCGAGCGTTGACGAGCCGTCCGTCTTTCCGGGTCGCCCGGCAAGACAATTTCCTCCACGCCGTCGATTCGCGGAACCGTTCGGACGTACGTCTCCAGTTGCTGCACCTCTTTTTCCAAATGCTCGAACCCGGCGAATTGTTCTGGGTCCAGCACGAGAAAGAAGACGCAGTTCCCCAGCGGCGGCGGTGGGTCCGGGTGAGCCGTTCGGCCACCGGACAGTCCCCCGGCCAGCATTTCAATCATGAGGGCCAAGCCGAAGCCCTTGTAAGCCTGAGCCCCACCCATGGGCAGAATGGACCCAGGTGGGTCGGCGTACAACTGGTTGGGGTCGGTGGTGGGACGCCCTTCGGAGTCGAGCAGCCAGCCGGGCGGAACCGACTCGCCGGCAATTCGTTTCACCCGCACCTTGCCTTCCGCCGTCACACTGGTGCTGAAGTCCAAAATGAACGGCCCTTCCCGGCCGCCGGGCACTCCAATGCACAGCGGGTTTGTTCCCAGTCGCGGCCGCTTGCCGCCGACCGGAGCCACTCGTTGAGCCGCTCCGTGGTTGTTCACACACAAAATGCAAGCCAGCCGACGTTCGGCCTGCACTTCGGCGTACTCGCCCAGCCGACCAATGTGACCGCAACGCCTCAACGTTCCACAAGCCACGCCCACCCGCTTGGCTTTTTCCGCCAACCGGTCGGCCAACTCGTGACACAACACCTGCCCCAGTCCCCAGCCGCCGTCGGCGACCAACACGGCCTCCGTTTCGCGCACCACTTCCAGCCTTGCCGCCGGGTTAATTCGCCCCGCCTCAATGGCTTCCACGTAGTACGGAATTCGCATGACCCCGTGCGACTCGTAACCGCACAGGTTGGCTCGGACCAAGCTGGCGGCCACACGTTGAGCGTTCTGACGGGGAACTCCACCGGCCGTCAGCAGTTCTTCCGCCAGCCGCTGCAAAGTTTCTGCTCGAAAGCGTGGCACGGGCAGGTTTCCTGTCCGAGACGTGGTCCGGTTCCTACTGCGTGTTGCCGACAGACAGTGGAGTCGTGTTTGCGGGCGAGCCGTCGTCAGACCGAACTCGGGGGTCCCGTCCGTTCAGCGTCGCACGTCCGCTCGGCTCGCGCCGGCTCTTCTCCACCCTCGAAGCTCGACCACCGGCCGGTCCGCTGACACTTTAGCGGGTCGGAGCGAGGGTTTGCAGTCAACTTGCCAAAGCCAAGGCTTTCGGTCGGCCAGCGACCGCGGGCCAGTTCGCAAGGCGGCCAGCTTGTTTGGACGAGCGCCCGCATTCGTCGAACGCCCGGCTCGACGAGCCCGGCCCTCGGCTTTCGAACGACAAACCGGCGACCCGGCGTCACCACGGCTCCACGCCGACAGCCGGCCTTCCGGCGCGACGGACCGGTGAGAGAAGCCAGGTACGACTTGAAGCATTTTCCGCAATTTCGGCCTGTGTCGGCTGAAGCAGCCACGCAGACCCTACGGGTCGAGCCGCCCGAACCGCCCAGCGAAAAGATTCGCCGAGCCGCTTCCGATAACCCAAGGCGCCAAGACGGTGGTCTTTCGCAACTTCTCGTTACTTCTCTGTTGCCGCACAAGAAGACAGCGATGATTGACTTCGTCGACGGAATCCACTCGCTGGCCGACCTGAAAGCCTTCATTCACCGGAAACTGTGCGAGAAAGAAAACCTGCTGCCAGAGGAATTCAGTCTTCTGGAAACCCAGTTGAAGCGCGGCGGCCGCACGTGTGGAATGCGGTTCGCCATTAAGGGTCCACGAGCCGTTCGGCTGGGAGCCATTTGGGAAGCGGACCGCAACTGTGTCTACCTGTACGACTCGCGGGGCGTGCGGTTCCAGAAGCTGCAGCTTCGGAGCTGCTTGAAGCCGGTGGCCGCTGCGGACTAGGTGAGGGCGTCCGAAGCTTGCAAAGCCAAGCTCTGCCGCGGCCGCAGCGTCGAGCACGAACTGGAGAGCACCGTGTCGGACGGAACGCCGCGTGCGTGCAGGAACGGCTCCGGCCTGCGTCTCCGGCTGAGCTCACCAGCGGCGTCTTTTCAGCTCGTACTGCTGGCCGTCCGAGTTGACCACGACCCACTCCGGCCAAAGAAAACAGCTCAACGGTCCGCGCAGTCCGCCCGTGGTGTCGACCAGGACCTTGCCGTCCACGACTTCCACTCGCGGCACCTGCACGTGTCCCGACACTACCGTGAAAGGGCAGTCCGGCGGCAACTTGGCCCGCAAGATTGACTTCGAGCAAAGCCAGGTGGGTCGGTTGAGCGTGAAGTCTTTCTGCCGCAGGACGCGGAGCTGAGTCGGGAACGGCGTGTGCGGGTCCAGTCCGGCGTGCACGAAGAGCAGCTCCGGGTGCTCCAGGCACCACGGCAGGCTGACCAGGAACTTCTGGTGAGCTTCGGGCATGGCCAGCCGCAGGCCCGCGAGGTCTCCCACCGGCACGCCGTACGAGGCGAACGTGGACGCAGCGTCGTAGTGCCGGACCCACCGCTCGTCCCAGTTCGTGTAAGAAGGGGTCGAAATGAGCTGCAGTGCTCCACAGGCGGCGAAGTCGTGGTTGCCGCAAATGGCGGCCGTCTTGGGGTGAGTGCGAAACAGTTCCAGGACGAGGTCCAAGCCGCCTTTCGGGTCCGGGCCGCGGTCCAAGAAGTCGCCAATGAAAACCAGCCAGCGGTCGGAGTAGTCGGGCAGACGCTGCAAGGCGTCCAGCACCGCGCGGAGCTGCTCGACCTGCCCGTGCAGGTCTCCGACCACGGCGACCGGTCCTTCGATTTTTCGTGGGAGCTCCACCTTTTTCCGTCCCTTGCCCTCACGGCCACACTCTCTGCCGCCGAGCTGCTTCGACGTCGACGGCTTCCTGCCACGTCGCCGTGCTCTGGCCCAGCGGCTCCAGCACGCAACCGCGCCGGCTCGAGAAAAGAGACGGGAATTTACACGTTCACCGAAAGCGACTCAAGCGGAATCAGTCGCCGCGCAGTCGCAACCCCACCTGCTCCAGCTTGGCCCGGACTTCGTTCAGCGACGTCACGCCGAAGTTCTTGACGGCCAGCAGCTCGTCGGCCGAACGAGCAACCAGGTCGCCGACGGTGACAATTCCCAGTCGGCTCATGCACTTGCGGGCTCGCGCCGACAGCTTCAGGTCGGTGACGGGACGCGGCAGCCAGGCTTTCTGTTCCGGCGGCAGGTCGTCAAGGTCGAATCGAGCGGCTTGGCGAGCCGTGTGCCGGAACTGCCCAATTTCCAGCCCGTGCATTTCCATGAGCTCGCGAATTTCCTTGAGCGACGTCTCGCCAAAATTGCGGCTGGACAGCAGCTGTTCCTCGGTGACCCGCGTCAAGTCGCCCAACGTCCGAATGCCAAGCTGCTGCAGACAATTCCGGCTCCGCACGCTCAGCTCGAAGTCCGTCACCGGCCGGTTCAGCAGCAGCCGCAGCCGAGCCTCCTCCCGCAGCTCGTCCTCGCTGTACTCCATTCGCTCGGTCGCCTCGACGTCTTTCAGGAAGAGCCGAGCTCGCTGGTTGGTCGGGTCCGCCTGCAGCACTCGGCGGAAACAGAACGCGGCGGCGGCGTAGTTCTCGACGTCTTCGTACAGCAGGCCCAAATTGACCAAGGCTCCCAAGTAGAACGGTGGACGCGACAACGCCCGCTCGTAAAGCTCGATGGCTTCCCGTTCGTCGCCGTAGCGGGCGACGAAATTGGCCAAGGCGAACAACGCTCCCGGGTGGCGCGGGTCCATGTCCACGGCCCGCTCCAGGTACTCCACGGCTCCGTACGTGTCGCCCCGGTCGGCCAGAATGCAGCCCATTTGGAAAGAGTACTCGGCCCGCGACGCTCCTTCCGGCAGCGTCCCTTTCAGCACCGCCTCGGCCTCGTCCAGTCGGCCCAGTGCGCGCAGTGAGCCGGCCCGTTTCAAGGCACACTCCACCGGGTCGTAGCCCAACCGAGCCGCTCGGTCGAACCTCTCCGCCGCCCGCTCGTGTCGTTGCAGACTGGTCAACACCAACGCGTGGTAGAAGCAGGCCACGGCGTCGTCGGACGCGCGGCTCAAGTACCGGTCAGCCAGTCGGTGTTGTCCGAGCAGGTAGAGGCCAATGCCGACTTTGGCCAAGTCGTGCCGAGCGGGTCGGCTGGCCGAGTCGACGCGGTTCCGCAATTGCTCGACCGCGTCTCGCACCTCGCTCACCTGGTTCGCACACAGAGCTTTGTAGAGCGTCGAGACTTCGGTCTTTCCAAAAGACGGTCGGTCGAGCAGCTCCTGGACGTCCACCCGGCCGAAGACTTCCACATTCATCGGTCCTCCCCCGCTTCCGACCCCACGACGCCCTTTTTTTCGGCGCGGCCCAACTCGCCGCCCGCCCTCACGTCGCTCCCCGGTTCTCGCCCCAGCCGCTCAACTCGGCCTGCTCGCAGCTTCGACAAAAAGAACGCGGTCCAGTTTACTCCCGCGAACAGTCGAGGCAAACGTTCGGTTAGACGCTCCGTGCGGCCTTTCGGCCAGACCCCGTTCGCTCGCCGCCGGCCGACCGAAACCCCGGTGCCGACCGACGGGCTCGACGCGTCGCAAAACGACCCGCTGGGGCCTTCCCGTCTTGACGGCGCAAGCGGGCTGGTCCAAAATGCCATTTGAAATGTTCATTTCAATTGGAGGTTTGAACTGTGTCAAGCGAACGCGACACGCGGCAGCGGCTGCTGGAAGCCGCCGGAGAGCTTTTTAGCCGAAAAGGCTTCGACGGCACGACGACGAAGGAAATTTGCGAGCGGGCCGGAGTGAACATTGCCAGCGTCAACTACTACTTCGGCAGCAAGGAGAACCTGTACGTCGAAGCCGTCAAGGCGGCCATGCCCAGCACCATTCACACCATTTCGAAGCTGCAGTGGCCGGAGGGGACGCCGGCGGAGCAGAAGCTGCGCGACTACATTCACGAAATGGTCCGGCACATTGTCGGCCAGGACGTGCCACCTTGGAAGCAGCGGCTGGTCATGAGGGAAATGGCCAGTCCGCGGCCGGCCTGCGAGGCTTACTTCCGTCGGCACGTGCAAGTGAACTTCTCGAAGCTGCTGGAGATTGTCGACGAGCTGGTGCCTCCGACGACACCGTTGCACCGGAAGTACCAGTTTGCGCTCTCCGTGGTCGGCCAGTGCATTCACTACCGTGTGGCGTCGCGAATCATTCGGTCGCTGGTTCCTCACGAACTGTTTCGAACCTACTTCGACGCCGACCACTTGGCTCGACACATTAGCGAGGTGTGCCTGGCCGCGCTGGGTTTGATTCCGCCGCTTCTGGAGCAGTGGGACGGGCGGCGCGAGGACGGACGACGTCGGTCGGTCCGAGCCTCCTTGACGGCCGGCTCGGCCGAGCCAGCTCCAGCCAACACCGCCGACCGCAACGACCACGCTTGAGGCGTGCGTGTTCTTTTCGAAGGTCTGTTTTTTCGGACTGCAGCGGGCATGACCGAGCGCAAGACACTCCTTTCGACGCTCTACCACCTGACCGCCCTCGTCACGCCGTTGGTTGTCTTGGGCCTGGGAGTGGCCGGGTTCTTTTGGCTGGCGAGCTTTCGTCGCGCGCCGGCCCGGGAGGAACGGCACAAGTCGCTTCCGGTGGTCGAGACCGTTCCCGTGCGGCTGCACGACGGCGGGCTGGACATTGAAACCGACGGGGTCGTCGTTCCCTACCGCGAAATTCAAATTGCCGCGGAAGTGGACGGCCAGGTCGTCTACAAGTCGCCACTGTGTCGGGCGGGGAAGTTCGTTCGAGCCGACACGCTGCTGCTGTCACTCGACCCGACCGACTACCAAAAGGAAGTCGAACGGTTGAAGGCGGAGCTACGGGAGGCGGAGGCGTCGCTGAAGGAACTGGACGTCGACCTGCAGAACACGCAAAGCCTGCTGGAAATTGCTCGCGCCGAGCTCGAGCTGCAACGCAAGAACTACGCTCGCATGGAGGGACTTTTCGGACGCGGCGTGGCCACCGACGCCGACTTGGACCAAGCCAAAGAGTCGCTGCTGACCGCTCAGTCGAACTACCAGAACTTGGAAAACCAGCTTCGAGCCAAACAGACGTCGCGCGAGCGTCTCGTAGCCGCCCGTGACCGCACTCGCTCGCTCCTGCAGAAGGCCCAGTTGGACCTCAAACGCACCGAGATTCGAGCGCCGGTGGACGGCGTCGTCGTTCAGGACCTGGTGGAGCAGGGCAGCTTCGTGCGGCGCGGCACGACCGTCGTTCAGTTCGAGGACACGTCGGCCGTCGAGGTGAAGTGCAGCCTGCGGGTCGAAGAAATGGCGTGGATCTGGGCCGCGGCCAGGCCGAACGCAGACGGACGCACAGGGCCGGCGTCTCCGTACGAAATTCCTTCGTTGCCGGCCAGCGTCGTCTACACGCTCAACAACCGGCAGTACGTGTGGACGGGACGGCTGTCGCGCTACGAGGGGATCGGCATGGACGAGCGGACGCGAATGTTTCCGTGTCGCGTGGTCGTCGACCGGCCGACGGACGTCCGGTTGCTGGAGTCGCCGGACGCTGTGGGACCGGTCGCCGAGCCGCCTGCGCTGGTCCGAGGCATGTACGTTTCCGTCCACATTCACGTCGACCCGCACGCGACCGTGTTCGAGGTACCGGAGCGGGCTCTGCAGCCCGGCGACTGGCTGGGACGAGTGCGCGACGGAAAGCTGAGGATGGTCCACGTCCGAACGGTCGACACGCAGGACGACACGGCACTGGTGCTGGCCCCACAAGACGCGTTGCGGCCGACCGACCGAGTCGTCGTCTCGGCCATGGGGTTCGTGGTCGACACACCGCTGGCCTACACGGCCGACGGAATTCCGATTCAGGAACAACGGGCTGAACCATGAAAGGCGTCTTCCGCTGGGCCATTCGAAACACGCCAGCGATGAACACGTTGCTGGTCGGCGTGTTGGTAGTCGGCCTTTACAGCTTGGTGAACTTGCGGCGGGAAGTGTTTCCTGAGTTCAAGCTGGAAGTGATCAAGGTCAGCGTGCCCTACCCCGGGGCGACGCCGGCCGAAGTCGAAGAAGGCATCTGCCAAAAGATTGAAGAGGCGGTCCATTCGATTGCCGGCATCAAGAAAATCAACTCCGTCGCCGCCGAAGGCATGGGAACGGTCGTGCTCGAGCTCGAATCTTCGGCCGACCCGCTGAAGCTGCTCAACGAAGTCCGCTCCGAAGTCGACCGGATTTCCACTTTTCCGGAACTGGCCGAGGACCCGCAGGTCAAGCAAATGACCATTCGGCGTCCGGCCATTCGAGTGGGCGTGCTGGGACCGGACGACACGAGTCTGCGAGCGGAACTGGCTCTGCGCGACCTGGCCGAACAGATTCGCGACGAAATCTTGCTGCTGCCCTCGGTCTCTCAGGCCGAGCTGGTCGGCGTGCGGCCGTACCAGATTGATGTCGAGATTTCCGAAGCCACGCTGCGCAAGTACGGCCTGACGTTGCGACAAGTGGCCGACACGATTCGGCGGCAGAACGTGGAGCTGCCTGGAGGCACGCTGCGGTCGGAGTCGCAAGAAATCCTGCTGCGGGGAAAGAACAAGGGACTGACGGGAAAAGAAATCGCCCAGCTGCCCCTGCTGACCCAGCCGGACGGCGTCGTCTTAACCGTCGGCGACCTGGGAACGGTTCGAGACGGACTGGCCGACGTCACAGCCATCAGCCGCATTAATGGCCGGCCGGCCGTGGCCATCGAAATTACGAAGACCGAGACCGAAGACTTGCTGGCCATTACCCGGGAGGTGAAGGAGTACGTGGCTCGCCGTCCCATGCCGCCCGGCTACGAACTGGTCACCTGGGACGACATTTCGGTCATGGTCCGTGACCGACTGAGTTTGCTCGCTCGAAACGGCCTGCAGGGCCTGTTGGTCGTGCTGTTCTTCCTGACGGTCTTCCTGGAAATCCGACTGGCCTTTTGGGTGGCGCTGGGCATTCCCGTGGCCATGCTGGGAGCGTGCGCGGCCTTCTACGGCATGGACCAGAGCTTGAACATGCTGTCGATGTTCGCCTTCATCATGGCTCTGGGCATCTTGGTCGACGACGGCATTGTCATCGGCGAGAACGTTTACGCGCACCGCGAGATGGGTAAGACCCTGGTCGACGCGGCCGTCGACGGCACGCACGAAGTGTTGCCGTCCGTCTTCGCTTCAGTGACCACCACCATCATCGCCTTCGGGCCGCTCCTGTTTGTCCCAGGCGTAATGGGCAAGTTCATTCGGATCATGCCCATTGGCGTGATCACGATGCTGGTGGTCTCGCTGCTGGAAGCGATGTTCGTCCTGCCCTGTCACTTGGCTCACGGACCGGACGGACGACGGCGGCGCCGCAGCCGAGCGGCCCGGGTGTGGGGACTCGTGTGGCGAGTGGGCGTGGTTGGTCTGGCGGTCGTCGGCCTGGCCGTTCTGAAGCGGATTCCGTTGCCGTTCGAGGTGACTTGGAAGCTCTGGGCCCTGCTGGTCGCCTTAGCCCTGCTGCCGTCGCTGGCTTACCCGTTCCACTTCATCGAACAGGGAACGGCGTGGGTCAACCGCGTGGCCAACCGGGCGTTGAGCTATTTCATCGAACGCCTCTACACGCCGGTGCTCAGGCTGACCATCCGCTGGCCGACGCTGACGGTCTGCACGGGGCTGGCCGTCTTGCTGCTGGGACTGGGGGTGGTCGCGGGAGGTGTGGTGCCGTTCGTCCCCTTCCCCAAACTGGACGCCAACACCATTCAGGCGACGATCTACTACCCGGACGGTACGCCGGAGTCGGTGACCGACCGGGCCACGCAGATTCTGGAGCAAGCCATTCGCGACGTGGACCGGCGCTACCGCCAGGCCGGAATGCCCATCATTGTGCTCGTCCACCGAATGGTTGGCCAAATCGGAGGGGTCGCGAACCGAACCACGAACGAGCCGGCTCAGGGGAGCCACAGCGGACGCGTCCAGGTCGAAATTGTCCCGCCCGACCAGCGCACGGTGACCAGCGAAGAAATCATCCAGCAATGGCGGCAGCGAGCTCATGAGCTGGCGAAAGGTTTTCCGGGGGCCGAGAGCGTCAAGTTCGAAGCGGCAGCCATCGGCCCTGGCGGCCCGGCAATCGAGTTTCGGTTGTTGGGGCGGCCCGACCAGATGAAAGCTCTGGAAGAAGCCGTCGAGCGGTGCAAGGCCTTTCTCGCCCAGTTCCCCGGCGTCTACGACATCGAAGACGACGCTCGGCCCGGCAAGTGGGAGTACCAATTCCGAGTCAAAGAGGAAGCGAAGGCGCTGGGAATCACGACGGCCGACCTGGCGGAGGCGGTTCGTGCCGCCTACTACGGCGAAGAGGTCATGCGGCTTCAGCGAGGACGCCACGAAGTCAAGTTGATGGTCCGGTACCCGCCCGACGAGCGCCGGTCGGTCCGTCACCTGGAGAACATGCGGATTCGAATCGGCGGGGTGGAGCGTCCGATTACCGAAGTGGCGGACATTACGGTCACGCGCGGCTACTCGCAAATCATTCGGCTGGACCAACGGCGGTCAATCACCATTACGGCCGACGTCGACGAGACGGTCACGAACTCCCAAAGAATCGTCCGGCAACTGAAGACTCAATTCCTGCCGCAACTTTTGTCGGACCCTCGGTTCGACGGAATCCTCGTGCGGTGGGGCGGCACGCAAGAGGAGACGGCCGAATCCATCTCCGGACTGATCACCGGCTTGATGATCGCCCTGGTGCTGATGTTTGCCTTGCTGACGCTCGAATTCGAATCGTACGCTCAGCCTCTGCTCATCCTTGCCATCATTCCGTTCGGAATCATTGGAGCCATCGTTGGACACCTGATCATGGGACTGCCCCTGACGTTGTTCAGCCTTTTCGGGCTGGTCGCTCTGACCGGCGTCGTCGTCAACGACTCGATCGTGCTGATCGACTTCATCAACCACCGCCTGCGCGACGGCATGGGGCTGTACGACGCGCTGGTCGACGCTGGCCAGCGTCGCTTCCGGCCGGTCTTGCTGACCTCCGTGACCACCGTCGGCGGCTTGGCTCCGCTGCTGCTCGAGAAGTCCTTCCAGGCTCAGGTCCTGATCCCCATGGCCACCAGCCTGAGCTTCGGTCTGATGTTTACCACCGTCCTGGTTCTGCTGCTGGTGCCGTCTTTCTACGCCATCTACGCTCGAGTGGTCGGCCTGGACGGTTCCGAGGACCTCCGGCGCGCGCTGCCTTCCCGGGCCGAACCCGCCCTCCAGCCGGACCGTGGCCGCACGGAAGTCGCCGTGGGCTGAAAACGGCGACCGGGCGGTGGAAGCTCGACCGCCCGGCCAGTCGGTCCGTTGCCAGTTACTTTCGGCGCCCGGTCTCGCCGCCTCTTCAAACCGCGCCGCTGCTCACCAAACGGGCGAAATGCTCGAAGGACCGGTCGTACGTTCTCTCGGCCTCGTCGGGAAAACAGCAAGCCGGCAACTGCCGCTTTTGCAAGTGGTAGCTCAGGCAGTCGCAACAAATGCCCTTTCGCGGACAAGGCTCGTAGCTGCAGTTACACCGTCGTCTGTTCTGGTCTTGCTTGCATTCCATCGTTGCTCCCTCCTCTGACCGTCACAAAAAAGTCGCCTCTCTCAACTTGGCCTGTCTTGCTGACCGGACTTGGCGGTCAAAGCAAACCGGTCCGCAGCGGTCACGCCCGGGCCGGCCGGTTGGCCGGCGGCGGAGCCCGCTCGACGGTGCGCCGACCGAGGGTCTGGCTTCTGTTTTCGGGCTGCTTCTAATCGCAGGCGCCGCCGAGTGCCTTTCGCGCCTGGCCGACCGAGCACCGTCGGCTGGTCAACCGCCGCGGCGGTAAATCTCCATCAGCAAGTCCTGGACGCTCTTGAACCGCTTGCCGGTCGAAGCGACTTCGTCGATTTTCTGTCGAGCTTCCGATGGGCTGTGGCCCAAACTGACCAAGGCTTCGTACCCTTCCGCGAACACGTCCGGACTCGTTGTCTCCTGGCTTGGCAAATGTTTGGTCACCATTAGAGCAAACTTGGCCATTTTGCGGCGCAACTTCGCCACAATCCGCTCCGCCATGGACGGACCGATTCCCGGCAGCGCGCTCAGTTCGTCGACGCGTTGTTCCTCGATGGCTCGCGCAACTTCCCGCACCGGCCGCACAATGGCCCGCAAGGCCTTTTTGACGCCCAGACCGTCTACCGAGCAAATCAGCTCGAAAAACTCACGTTCCGCGTCGCTCATGAAGCCGATCATTCTCGGCGTCAGTCTGCCCTTTTGCGGGTTTCCTTCCAGGTACTCGATCGTCTTCAAGCTGACTTCTTTGCCCACCAGGGGCTGAAGCTGCCGGCGGACGAAGTCGGGCACCAGCACCGAGTACTCGAACGGTCCCACCTCCAGGACGGCCTCGGTCTCGTTCAGTGCCACCAACTTGCCGGTGATTCGTGTAATCACTCTTCTTCGGCCTCGTTGTTGTCTTGAGCCTTCTCTTGTCAGGGCCTCGCGTGCCGCACCAGCGCGGCCGCTTCGTGCCGACCGCTTCTCGCACGGCTTCGGCCGCGGTCGGCGGACCGCGCCGGCTCGCTCCACAGGTTCGGCCGTACGCCAAAGCAACACGCCGCTCTTCCGCCTCGGCCCGCTTCGGCTTCGTGTCGCCGAATGGGACGGGGCCAGCGACGGAGGCGGGTCCGTCACAGCAGGCGCTGTGCCGGCAGTGTGTGGTAGTGACACAGGACCACGGCGCAGGCGTCGGCCACGTCGTGCGGCTCCGGCACCTCGCTCAGCCCCAGCTCGCTGCGAATCGCGTACTGAATCTGCTCCTTCGTGGCTCGCCCGCTGCCGGTCAAAATGCGCTTCACCTGTGTCGGCGTGTAGTGGACGACCGCCACGCCCGCCTCAATAGCCGTCGTCAGGATGGCTCCCCGCACGTGAGCGACCAGCAGGGCGGACTTGGGGTTCCGGACCAGCGAGAAAACCTGCTCGATGGCCAGCGTGTCCGGCCGGTACTCCTCCAGCAGTTCGCGAATCCCGACGGCCATTTCGTGGACCCGCTCAGCCAACGAGTCGCTTCGGCACGACCGCACCACGCCTCCTTCCAACAGAACCGGTCCGGAAGCCGACCGTTCCACCACGGCGTAGCCCGTTCTCTGTAGTCCCGGGTCGACGCCAATGTAGCGGTCGCCGTTCTGTGCGCCCGTGCCGCTCACCAACACCCCCCTGATTCGTTCACCGGGCCGACGCCGCAGCCGTCTGGCGGGAATCTGTCCCCAGCCGGCCACGTCTTGCGTTTTTCGTCGTCTGCTTTCTTGCGTCGGTGAACAGTCAGGACCGACGCCAGACCGTGCCGTCCGGTCGGTCCTCCAGCACAATGTTGAGTTGACCGAGTCGGTCGCGAATCTTGTCGGCCGTCTCGAAGTCCTTTTTCTTGCGAGCGTCGCTGCGAACCTCGACCAACAGGTCGATCAATTGCTTGACCAGCGTGTCGTCTGCGCCGGACGGCTTCTCGACCGGTCGTCGGAACACGCCCAAAATGTTGGCCAACTCTTTGAACTGCCGCACGGCGGTCTGGAACGCTTCCACAGCCGCCGCGTCCGACTTTCCCGGACCGTCCAGCTGGTGCTGATTCACAAAGGCGTTGATGCAACGGCGCATTTCGAACAACGTTCCGACGGCTCCGCCCGTGTTGAAGTCGTCGTCCATGGCTTCGAGGAACCGTTCCCGCAACTGCCGCAGCGGCTCCATCAGCTCGGCCGGTTCCGCCGGCAAGGGAGCCGACTCGTCTCGACGGCTGGCCACCGGCAGGGCGTAGAAGTCTTTGCCCGTAACCCGGCCGTACGTTTCAATCAGCCGGTAGAAGCCTTCGACGCTGCGAGCCACCTCGGCGATTCGTTCCTCGCTGAAAATAATCGGGCTTCGGTAATGCGTCGAAAGAATGAAAAAGCGAATCACCTCCGGCGGGTAAACCTTGAACAGCTCCTTGACCGACTGAGCTCCTTTCGAGCCAGCCAGCTTGTTGGCTTCTTGAGCCAGCCGCTCGTCGGTCAAGTCGCCGTGCCGGTCGTGAGCTCCGCCGACTTTGGCCGCTCCAGGCGCCTGCATCAAACCGTTGTGCAACCAGTACCGGACGAACGGCTTTCCGGTGTACGACTCGGACTGAGCCAACTCGTTTTCGTGGTGCGGGAACATCAAGTCGAGTCCGCCGCCGTGAATGTCGAGCGTTTCGCCCAGGTACTTCATGCTCATGACCGAACACTCGATGTGCCAGCCAGGGCGGCCCGGGCCCCAGGGGCTGTCCCAGGCCGGCTCACCGGGCTTCGACTTTTTCCACAGAGCAAAGTCGGCTGGGTTTCGTTTGCGCTCGTTCGCTTCGACCCTCGCCCCGGCCAGCATTTCTTCGACGCTGCGCCGACTCAGCTTCCCGTAGTCCTCGTCCTTCGACACTTCGAAGTACACGTCGCCGTCCAGCTCGTACGCATACCCCTTCTCGATCAGCCCTTGAATCATCTGCTGCATGTCGCGAATGTGCTCGGTGGCTCGCGGGAAATGGTCCACCGAGTCCACCCCCATCCGTTCCAGGTTCTCGAAGTAGTCTTCGGTCATTTGCCGGGCCAAGTCTTCGATCGTCATGCCCCGTTCGCGAGCCCGGTTAATGATCTTGTCGTCGACGTCCGTAATGTTGATCACGAAAGTGACGTCGTAGCCCAAGTACTGAAGGTACCGCTTGATCGTGTCGAAGATGACCGGGCCGACCATGTGCCCGATGTGAGCGGGCTTGTAGACGGTCGGACCGCACAGGTACATGCCGACCTTGCCCGAAACAACCGGCTGAAACTCCTCCTTGGTTCGGCTCAGTGTGTTGTAGACTCGAAGAGTCATGGCCTTCGCCCTTCCCTCTTTCTGCTGGTCGGAAGCTGGCGGAGTCGGCGGTGACGTCGGGCGGCCGAGCGGGTCGTGTCGGCGACCACCCGGACGTGTCGTTGAGCTGCGTCAGGCCGAGCCGCTCGTGGTTTCCGAACGCACCAGCAAGACCACCGCCTCGGCGACGATCGCCTCCTCTCGGCCAACCGGCCCGACCCCTTCGCCCGACTTCGCCTTGACGTTCACCCGTTCCGGCTCGACCCGCAGCAGCTCGGCCAGCCGCCGGCGAATGGCCGGCTTCACCTCGGCCAACCTCGGCCGCTCGGCAAAAACCGTGCAGTCCAGATTGGCCACCTGCCAGCCGCGCTGTCGCACCTGCTCCAGAGCAGCTCGGACGAACGTCCCTGAATCGTAGTCCTTCCATTTCGGGTCGCTGGGAGGAAACCACTGGCCGATGTCGCCCAGGCCGGCCGCGCCGAGCAGAGCGTCGGTGACGGCGTGCAACAGGACGTCGGCGTCGCTGTGGCCCTCCAGTCCACGGTCGAAAGCCACTTCGACGCCCCCGAGAACCAGCTTGCGTCCGGCGACCAGACGGTGGGTGTCGTGTCCCAGTCCTACACGAAACTGCATGCCGCGACTCACCCGGATGACTCGCCAGCCGATGCCCGTCCCACCGACAAGCGGCCTCAGGCACCGGCTCGGCCCCGTGCCCTGCTTGTGCCGGCAACTTGCGGCGAAATCATAGCGTCGGCCAGGGTTTGTGACAACGTGCGCCCGCGCCTCGCGTCCGCCCGTTCGCCTGGCGGCCGGCCATGTCCCAGCCCACAAGCCGTCTGCGCGCACCACGACCCGGACTCGACAGGGTTCTTGTTTTCGTCCGGCCGAGGTTGAGCCCGGTGGTCAAGCTTCCGCCTCCAGCCCTTGCCGCGAACAGACGCCGTTCGCGCCTGCAGCTCAAAGGCGGCTCCCGCCCCGACCCAGCTCGGTCCGGTTTGGAAGCCCCGGGGCGAGGGAACGGCCGAGACGGGCTGTTTCGGCAGGTCCGACGTCGACTTCCGTCCTCTGCGCATAAGAGAAGGACGCTCCCTCGGAGAAGCGGGGAGCGTCCTGCGGGCATGAAGGCGACAGAGCTTCCGCGGCCGTGCGGCTAGCGTCTGTCGCGCGGGGGCGTCGGTCAGATCACTTTTTCTTTGGAATTTCGAACGCTTTCGCAAATGTCTGGTCGTTGAAGACTTTCTCCACCTGCCCCTCCGGGCTCAATTTCGCCAACGACTTCGGACAGCCCGGGCAACAGAAGTAAACGGTCACACCGCCAACGGTCATCTTCAAGTTCTTCTGCGGCTTGCCTCCCATGATGGGACACGCTTTTTGACGGGCCTGCTGCGTTGCCACGAGCTGCAAATTGGCTTTTGTGGCGAACTTCTTGGTTTGAGCCTGGAACACCGGCGGGCAGCCACCGCAACCGAAGTAGACTTTCGCGCCTTTGTAGTCGGCCGAAAACTGCTCACGAGCCTGCATGTTGCAGACTGGGCATTTCACACCCTTCAAATTCACGTCAGCCTGCCGCTGTCCGGCGTGAGCGGTCCCTCCGGCCAGAGCCAGAGTCGCGCCAATCGCCACAACCGACAACGCCCGCAACACAAAAGACCTTCCGTACTTCATTCGCGTCTCCTCGTTTCTTTTTCTGAAACTCGAGTCCGTCCGGGACAAACTACCCGGACCCAATTTCTTGGACGGCAACGCCCCCGTTTGTGGCCCCGCCGCCCTTGCCCAGTCGGTCCAGACTGACGTGCGGCTTACACGTTGTGGTCAACCGCTGTCGAACTCAGGCCTCGGCCCCACGCGGTGCGAGCAACCAAAACCGCTGCCTCAGCCGGCAAGTCACCCTCTTAGATGTCCGACCCCGGTCCGTTCTTCCCGCATCCGGCGGAAATTGTTGGAAATTTTCAGGGCCGCCGCAGAACCGCCGCCAGTGGCGTCAGGTGGAGACCCCTCACCGTCTCCTGGACCACAGAGTCGCACAGCGCCGCCGGAACCTCGCCCCCGCGGACCAGCGTCTCCCGCCAGACCTCGTTCGCCCCGGCCGCTCAGGGTTGAAGCGAACAACAGCCTCGCCGCAGGCGGTCTCGGAACGCACCGGCCTCTCGCCACGCAAAGCGGCTCGCAGAAGCCGCGAGGACCGCGAAACCGCACGGCGCACACCGGCTGTTGCGCCGGGAAGGAGCGAAAGGAGCCTCTGCCCGAACCGTCCAGCCGAGGCTGGTAGACCGAGCCGGTCAGGGACGGCAAAACGAACTTACCGGCCTGGCCGCTTGCAGGCCCTTGCCACTGCCAGCCGCAAGGTCCCACTGCGGACAGAAAATTCCGCTGCAGACGCTCCGTCTCGCCCATGCGACGCACAGCACTGCCGACGGCCTGGACTCTACCCGGCCTTTTTCAGCGCCTTGAGCAAATGAGCCATGTTGGCGGCCAAATCGTCCATGGTCTGCATGCCTTCCGCGTCGTTAGCCGCTTCGCCCGGCTCTAACCCGAACGCAAAATTCCAGTACGAGCTGCCGACCATGTAGAAGTGGTTGATGGCGAAGAACGACACGATTTCGTTGTAAACCTGCACGGCCCCGCCTCGACGCACGGCGATCACCGGAGCCCCCACCTTCCGGTAGAACATGTGGTCGTTCATTCGCGAGACGAAGCCCGCTCGGTCAATCAAGTTCTTCACCCAAGCGGTCACGGAACCGAACCAAGTGGGCGAGCCAATGATGATTCCGTCCGCCTGCTCCATTTTCTCCAGCAGTTCGTTCAGGTCGTCCTCTTGGGCGCAGCGGCGCGTGCCTTTGCAGCCCAGACACACCTGACACGGCCCGATGTCTTTTTCGGCCAAGGCAATCAGTTCCGTCTGGATTCCTTCACGGTTCAAACCTTCGGCCACTCGCCGCAGACACAGCTCCGTGTTGCCTCCCTTTCTTGGCGACCCGTTGAACAGCACGACCCGAATCGACATTTTCCAGTCCTCCCCGTCGGCGTCGTTCTCCTCTGTTTCGTTCTGCCGCTTGAGTGCGGACCGTCACGCTCCGGCCCTCCGTCCGCTCGAACTCCCGAATTCTGTTGCCCGCTGCAGCCACGTTCAAGCCAGACCGTCGCCCGGGCCCTTGGGGTACGAAGCGGCCAAAGGGAGGCTGCTTGTGGACCGCGGTCGACAGAGCCGCCCGCGGCCGGGAACACGATTCCGGCCCGCGAGCTGGAAAAAGAAGGCTGTCCGGGCAGCGGTCTGTGCAGCGTTGTCTGCAACAGGACAGCGGTTAAACTAGAGCATGGAGGTCGGACACGATGGACAGCTACGTCATCATGGCGTTTCTCATGCTAGGGCTGGCTCTGGCCCTGTTCGTGGCGGAAATCTTCATTCCTTCCGGCGGCACCATTACGGTTGCGGCCCTCATCTGTCTGGCCATTTCGATCTGGTCCGCCGTGAAGGCGTGGTGGCAGACGGGGCAAATGGTCTGGTGGTGGTCGTACGTCTTCACGACCGTGTTGCTGCTGCCGGCCGTCATTATTGGTGCGTTCGCCATTCTGCCGAAGACGCGGTTCGGACGGAACTTGCTGGTCGAACCTCAGAACCCGGAGGAGTTGAAGCCGTACGTGGAGGAAGAAGAGCGGCTGAAGCGACTGGTCGGCAAAGTCGGCCGTACCGCCAGTCTGCTCAACCCAGGAGGCATTGTGTTGGTCGACGGCGACCGCTTCCACTGTCAGAGCGAGGGAATCCTGCTGGACCCGGGCACGCCCGTGCGGGTGATTGGCGTCAAGCGAAATGTCTTGGTCGTCCGGCAAGTCTCGGAAGACGAACTACAGGAGGGTGGGGGGTCGCGCCCGGACGAGCAAAGCTCGGACTTCGACGTCAACATGCGTTGAACGGGGCACGCACGGGTCTTGTTGTGTCGCGGTCGTCTTCGGTCCGAAAGCGTTGCCGGCGAGTCGACTCGATCCAGCCAGCAAGCCCGAGACGGCAAGGGCTGACGGCCGTCCGGAAAGGAATTGTTTGATCATTTGTTTGCGGAACTCGTCCCAGTCGTTGTAACATTCCAAGTTGGAAGCCGACGCAGGACGGAGTCCGGAGCAGTCTGGACGGCTGCGTTTCTTGTGGCCGGCTTTCGATCTGGTCGGTGAAGAAGTGAACGCGGCGTGTCTTGGCAGCCGCGGCCGGCCTGGAAGCACGTCGGCTGTCGGGTTGTTGTGCGGGCGTTGCGAGCGAGTCAACGAACGCCCGTCTGGACTGCGGGTTGGTTCTGCGCTTTCGGCCCGCGGAGCAAGGCGCTCACGTCGATTGAGTCAACTCATAGGTGTCCAAGTCTCGGCCGACACGGCGAACAAGCAGTTGAGTAGCCAGTCGGGGAAGGTGGAACCATGGCAAACTGGACCTTGTTGCTGGGACAAGCGGGGGGACAAGGCAGCGCCTTCATGTTGGGGGTGCTGATTCTGGTCGCCGTGCTGGTGCTGGTGTTCTTTGCTGTCTTCGCCCGTTACTTCAGTCTGTGGATTCAGTGCAAGATGACCGGGGCGGGCATTTCGTTCGCGAACCTGGTCATGATGTCGTTTCGGAAGGTGAACCCGGTCGTCATTGTGCGAAGCAAGATCATGGCCGTCCAAGCCGGGCTCACCAAGGTGTACCCAATTTCGACCCGAGCGTTGGAAGCTCACTACCTGGCCGGCGGGAACGTACCGAACGTGATTCGAGCGTTGATTGCCGCGCACCGAGCCGGCTTGGACTTGGACTGGCAGACGGCTCAAGCCATCGACCTGGCCGGCCGGGACCTCTTGGACGCCGTTCGCACCAGCGTGTACCCCAAGGTCATTGACTGTCCGGACCCGAACAAGTCGTCGGGGCCGTTGGAGGCGGTGGCGGGCGACGGCATTCAGCTGAAGGTGCGCGCCCGGGTGACCGTCCGGACCAACGTCAAGCAGCTGGTCGGCGGGGCCACCGAAGAGACGGTCGTTGCTCGGGTCGGCCAAGGCATTGTTCAGGCCATTGGATCGACTCCTTCGTACAAGTTGGTCCTCGAGAACCCAGACTCGATTTCTCGGACCGTGCTCAACCAAGGCCTGGAAGCTCAAACGGCCTTCGAAATCGTTTCGATCGACATTGCCGACGTCGACGTGGGAGACAACATCGGTGCGCGGCTTCAAGCCGACCAGGCCGAGGCAGACATGCGAGTCGCGCAGGCCAAGGCGGAAGAACGCCGGGCGGCCGCTCGAGCTCGCGAACAAGAAATGATCGCCAAGGTCCAAGAAAACCGCGCCAAGGTGGTGTTGGCCGAAGCGGAGGTGCCGCGAGCCATTGCCGACGCCCTGCGCAGCGGAACCATTGGTTTGTTGGACTACTACGAGCTGAAGAACATTCAGGCCGACACGCAAATGCGAGCGTCGATTGCCGCCACAGACGTGGCCGCAGCCGGCTCGCTGACGAAGTAGACTTTCGACCGAACGACGGCAAAACGCTCTGCCGCGTCGAACCGGTGGCTCGGACCGGGCCCTTCGACAAGCGGCTGTTCGGCGTCGGCCAGTGGTGTGGCCACTTTCGTCCCCGTCGGACGGTCCGCGGCCACGCGGCGGACTTCGGCGGCCGGCAAGGGCCCACGGCGCGGCGAACTTTGGTACGGACCGAGTCCCTTCACCCAAAGGCAAGAGCCATGAACGTTGCGTCTTTCTGCGCGTTGGCGGACGCCGGAGACCTCGTCAACATCCTGATCATGTTCGTGGTCTTCGTGTTTTGGATCATTAGTGCGTTGGTCAAGGGGGCGAAACGTCCGGCTCCCCCCAAGCGACCCGCTCGGCCCGCCGACCGGCAATTGAAAAGCGAAATCGAAATGTTCCTGC
>CAYSAG010000061.1:0-20783 GCA_964428935.1 uncultured Planctomycetaceae bacterium
CCTTGTTCTTGTCCGTGTGCTGGCAGAAGCGGTTGGTCTTGAATTGAGGAGGCGGAAGGAATGAACCGGCGTGTGAATCGGCGTCGTTTTCTTCGAGCGGTTGCAGGCGGCAGTGTCTTGGCTTTCCCCGGCATTCTGTCGGCTCGGTCTCCGAACGAGACGGTCCGGGTCGCGTGTGTCGGCGTCGGCGGGAAAGGTTGGAGTGACCTGCGCGGCGCGGTCGGAGCAGGGGCCGAACTGGTCGCGTTTTGCGACGTGGACACGAACAAAGGTCGAAAAGGACGCGGAGGGTTTCCGGCCGTCACGAAAGAATTCCCGAAAGCCAAGGGGTACGTCGACTGGCGAGAAATGCTCGACAAAGAGCACAAGCGGCTCGACGCCGTCACCGTCTCGACGCCGGACCACATGCACGCGCCCATTACCATGACGGCCATTCAACTGGGCCTGGCCACGTACACCCAGAAGCCTCTGACCCGCACCATTTACGAAGCTCGGCAGCTCACCCTGGCCGCTCGCCAACACCGCGTCGTGACGCAAATGGGGAACCAGCACCACAACGGAGCGACGTACAAGACGCTGGTGCAGGTGGTCCGTAGCGGCGTGGTCGGCAAAATCAAGGAAGCTCATGCCTGGTCCAACCGACCCATTTGGCCCCAAGGAATTGAGCGGCCCGCTGGGGAAGACCCGGTGCCGCCGGGGTTCCACTGGGACCTGTGGCTGGGGGTGGCGCCGGAACGTCCTTTCAAGAAGGGCGTGTACCACCCCTTCAACTGGCGAGGGTGGTACGACTTTGGTGCCGGAGCGCTGGGCGACATGGGTTGTCACATCATGGACCCGGTTGTCTGGGCGCTGGAGCTGGGGCCGGCCAAGGAGGTGTGGTACGAGGGGCCGGAGCCAATGCCCGAGACGTTTCCGAAGTGGGAACGGATTCACTACGTCTTTGCCGGCACACGCTACACGGCCGGCGAGACGTTCAAGCTGGTCTGGCACGACGGCGGGAAGTTGCCGCCGGTCGAGCTGGCTCAATTGCCGCCCGGCCAGAAGTTGCCCGCGAACGGCACGCTGTTCGTCGGCGAGAAAGGAACCATTGTCACGCCGCACAGCAGCCGGGCGGTGCCGGCCCTTTACCCGGCCAAGCAGTTCGCAGACTACCAGCCTCCGAAGGTGGAGGGCGAGAACCACTACGTGCAGTGGATTCGAGCCATTCGCGGTGAAGGTCGAACCACGTCGAACTTCGACTACGCCGGGCCGCTGACCGAGACGGTCCTGCTGGGAACCGTCGCTGCTCGTGTGCCCGGCGTCCGTCTGCAGTGGGACGCCGCCAACCTGCGGTTCCCGAACTCGCCCGAAGCGACGGAGCTGGTTCGAGCCGCCTACCGCAAGGGCTGGGAAGTCCCCGGGCTTTGAGTCGTCTCCTTGGCGACGGCGTAAAGCCGCTCGAAGGTCGCCACGTACAGCGTGCCGTTGGCGGCCGTGGCGGTGGAGCAAATGGGGCTGTCGAGGTTCAGCGACGCCAGCAGCTTTTTCTCTCGTCCGGCTGCGAACACGAAGAACTCGCCGCGCCGGTTGCCAATGTAGACCTTGCCGTCGGCGACCAGCGGTGACGCCCAGAAGTCTCCGGTGGTTCGGTGAGTCCACACGGCGCGGCCGGTCTGCGCGTCGACGCAGTGCACCACGCGGCCGCAGTCGGCCACGTAGACCAGTCCGTCGTGCACGGCCGGTGTGCTAATGCAGTGGCGCTGCAGCGAGTAGCTCCACACCAAGCCGGTTGCAGTCACGTCGCCGCGGCCCGTTGCGTTAATGCACTTCAGCCAGGCCTGACGCTTGCCCCACCAAATGTCTCCCCCACCGGTCACGTACACGCGGCCGCCGACGGCCACCGGCATGCTCAGAATGTCGCTGGGACTGGTGACGCGGTTGCCCATGTACTGGTGGATGTTTTGCTTTGGAGCGTCGGGGTCGAAGTCGAACCGCCAAACCCGCTGCAGCGTCTGCACCGGCTGGCCGGTCAAGCCGGGTGGCAAGGCCCGGAACGCGTAGACCACGGCGTCGCCGCCGCAAAAGACCACCAGCCGCCGCCCGTCGACCTCCGTCAGCGCTGGCGACGACCACGTGCAATGAACAATGTGTGGCCCAATCCGCTCTCCGTCCCGAGCCACCAGCCGGCCGGTGTGCTTGTCGACAACGATTAGGCTGGGCGCTTCCGGCGCCGGAATGCGGTGGTGCGTCCGGTCGACTCCGTTGCCCGTGTTGAGGTAGAGGTAGTCGCCGTCGAGCAGAATGGAACTGTGAGCCGAGTCGTGGGGGTACATGAGCCCCTCGGCCCACAGGTCGAGCAGCCAAACGATGTCGGCGTCGAAGGGACGGAGCGGCTTGGGCGTTTGACCCTGGGGCGTCATGTGACGAGCTTCGTCCTGGAACGGGCCGTCGTTTCCGTCGGCCAGCCCGTCCAAATCCAGACAGACCAGTTCCGCCCGGTTGGTGACCACGTACACTCGGTCGCCCTCGACCGTCGGCGGCGAACAATGGCCGGCTCCCGGCCAGTCTTTCAGCCGGTCTCCGGGAATTTTCGGCACAACCAGCTCCCAGCGCAAGCGTCCGTCCCGCTCGTCCAAACACAAAAGGACGCCGAACTGGCCGGGGTGAGGAATGTCGTCGCGCTGCCGGCTGTTGGTCCCAATGAACACGCAGCCGCCGGCGACAATCGGCGAGCTGTACGTCTCGGTGCCCAGCGGCACGGACCAGCGGACGTTCTGCCCGGTCCGCGGGTCAAAACGCACGGGCAGGTTGGTTTCGTCCGAGACCATGTTTCGCGAGAACCGTTGGCCCCACTGCGGCTGGTCGCCCGCACGCACAGCGACGCACCCGCACCACAGGACGGCCAGAACGGTCGCCGCAGCGACGCCACGTGCTCGCGCTGGTCGTCGAACGGAATTGGTCGGCTCCGTCTTCGAACGCCGTCGCAGCATTTTGGTCCCCTCGGTCGGTTGGTCGAGTGAGCCACGTCGGCCCTTGGCCACGCGGTCCGCTGGGGCGGCAAGTTGAGTCCGCAGCCGACGGCGGGTCGAGTGGCCGAACGGGACGGAACGGCGTCCAACGGCCGCAGCAAACAGTGAAGCGGTTCGAGACCACACGAGGAAGGCCGACGCGGCGACTGCGGCAAGACGCACTCCGGTGGGAAACAAGCCGTCCGGTTACCTTACTCGAGCACTGCCGGAGCGACAAGCAGGACGGCGTCCGGCCGGGGCGACGGTGGGCGGTCACGGCTTTGCACCGGCGGCCCGACGCACGACCTCTTGCAGCGGCTGCCCGTCCAGCACCAGCCTGGCCCGGACGACGACCGGCCCCGGACGCACCACGCGCGCCGTCAGCCGAGCTTCTCGCGACTCGCCCGGAGCCAGCTTGCCAACCTCGTACTGAAGAAGCCGTCCGTACGGGTAGTCGAGCTGCGGCGGCAGGTCGGCTTGCAACACGACGTGCTCGGCCGGAGCGGTGCCGTCGTTGCTCATGCGAAACAGCACCCGGTAGGTTTGGCCCAGCACGGGTCGGGCGGGCGTGCGAATGTGGAGCACGAGCTTGGGAGCGAGAACCTGGACGGTGTGAGCGGCCCGCAGCGAACCCAACACCCGCGGTCGAAAGGAGACACGTCCCGGCTGAGCCGCTTCGAGCTCAACACGAAACCGGCGAGCCTGCCCGCTCGACAGACGGTCCGGCTGCCAGACCAGTCCTTCCGCTCGCCACTCGGGCCGCGGCTCCGCCCCGACCACCCGACACTCCTTCGGCACGGGCAGACACACCAGCACCCGTCCGGTCGCCGACTCCTCGTCCGTCACGGCGACCTCCACGACGAACCGCCGACCCGCCTCGACCTGTCGTGGAAAGCGGGCGGTGAGCTGCACGCGAGAAACGCCGCTTTCAGGAACGGAGCCTGCCGGCGGCAAAGACGCTCTTTCGAGCCCCAGCTCGGCGCGGCTGACCGGCTCCAGCCGTTTCGGCCGTGGAGGGACAGCGGCCAGCTTCTTGCGGTCAGGCGGCTCGGGCAGGGGACGGCGAGACGCTCGCCAGCCGTCGTCGAGCGGCTTTCCTTGATTTGTCGGCTGCGGCTCGGCCTCCAGCGGCACCGTCGGCGCTGGCCCGGCCGGT
Organism: uncultured Planctomycetaceae bacterium; assembly: GCA_964428935.1. Lineage (GTDB taxonomy): Bacteria > Planctomycetota > Planctomycetia > Planctomycetales > Planctomycetaceae > JAADHY01. The sequence continues at coordinate 4,144 of CAYSAG010000061.1, forward strand.
CGACCGGACTGCGCCAGCGAACGCTTCCTCCCTGGCGACTCTGCCGAAGCCGCCAGCCGCTCCGTCGGCTCCCGCTCGACCGTTTGGCCGGCGTCCGCGGCCGAACGCTTCTTCCTTTCCGGCTCCGCGGTAGCCGTCGCCCGTTCCTCAGCCGCCTTGCTCGCCTCGCCGGCCGGCAGCGCTTCTTCTGCCCCCGAAGAGGCGGTGTCGCTTTGCGACGAAACGGCCGGCTCGTCAGGCACAGCTTCCACGGCTTCTGCCTGGGTCGGGACGCCGGGTTCGTCAACCAAAGGCAATCGGGGCGCAGAAGCAGAGGGTCGGACAGACTCCGCGGGCTGCTTCGGGTTTAGGCCCAGCGGAAGGAAGGGAAGTTCGGGTGGCGTTTTCGACGGCCTGTCCGGCTGCGGAGCCTCGCGGGTTGCCTGTTCGGGGGCCGGCGTTTCTTTCTTGGGAGCGGGCAGCGACGCGGCCGGCTGCATTTCGGCGTCGTCGGGGGTTTCGCGGGCGTCCGCGTCGTCGGTCGGCTTGGGCTGGTTCGTTGCGGTTTCAGTCCGTGAGGGCGGCTCGGAGCGGACGGTGTCGCGGCGGCCCGCGTCGCTGCGGTTGGGGCGGTTCTGAGCCGCCGGGACGTTCGCTGCTGCGTCGACGGCCGACGTTCCCTTGCTCGGTGGCGGTGCGACCAAGACCAGCACCCCCAGGACCAGCGCGGTCCAACCGGCGGTGGCCGACACGAGCCAGCCTCGGTGGTTGGCCAAGTGGGGGCTCGGCGAACGTCCGCGGCCGACGCGTGGCCCCGCGGCAAGGAGACGCTCAGCTTTCGGCCGGGAACGCTCGTCCGGCAAGCGCGCGCTGACGGTTCGACCGGTTCGCCAGAGTGCTCGGGTCAACCGTCTGGTCGCCTGAACGAACCGGTCGCCTAAAAGGCCTAAACGTGCCAGACCTTTCACGTTGGCGGGTCCCTTTTCTACTCGACAACTCTCGTTCCGCCGGTGTTCGCCTGACGCGAGCCTCGGACGCCGGCGCTCGGCGGAGCTGAACCGACCGCCAGGCAACGGCCGGCGTTGCTTCGGTGAACCGCCGGTGCGGGACTGGTGCTGGAGAGGGTCGACCCGTTGGCCGGCGGTGGGTCTGTCGAGGAGCTGCTCGGTCGGCTCCGCCGAGGCGCAGCAGCCGCGGAGTTCTACCACATTTGCGTGGACAGCCAAAGGTCTGTTGGGGTCGCTTGCCGTGGCTGGTCCGCACTTTCGCTTAGGCGACCGCCAGCGAGCGGTCCGACGTGGCTGCTCGGTCTGGTGTGTGTGGGGCTGTGCGGAATCGCCCATTGGCGCGCCAGGTGGGCGAATTTGTCACACTGCGGTGGTTGGTCGAGCGGCCCGGCGTGTCGTAAGTCCAAATTAGGAACGAGGTTTCTGGTTGTGGCGGAGCGGAATTCGGGCCCGTCGTCACTTGGTCACTCACGCGGACGACCAGCGAGTTTCACGGAGCGGTGCGTGTCGCAAGTCTTTGTGGCGCAACGATGTGTGGCACAGAGGCCGCTCTGCGGCGGGCTCGGCCGGTGGCAAGCCTTGTTCGGGTAAGGAAACAAATGTAGCTGATCAACTCCAACCACACCTAATGGTTTCTCTGTGTTAGCCGGCTTCTGGCTGGAATTGGGCACGAAGATTGCTCGTTCGTGCGGCTTAGCACATTTTCGCCAACTTCGGGCGCAGCAAGCAGGGGGCGGCGGTGTGACGATTCGGGCGGGTCAGACAACCTGTCTGTCGAGTCGTGCCCTTCGGTGCCGTGTCTGGAAGGTCCGGGGCCAAGTTCAAGGCGTCGGGTTCCGTCCGTTCGTGTACCGGTTGGCCTGCCGGCTGGGGTTGTCGGGCGACGTCCGAAACGACCCGTCTGGAGTCACCATTCGTGCGTTTGGGCCACCCGAACTTTTGGACGAGTTCGTCGTCCGGCTTCGTCAAGAAGCTCCGGCTCTCAGCCGCATTGACTCGGTCGGACTGGTTTCAGACGAGGCGGCCGTCGACGTGCCCGACGCGTTTCAGATTGTTTCGAGCACGGAAGAGCCGACGGAACGGGGGCGCGTCACGGTCGACTCGGCCACTTGCTCGGACTGTCTTCGCGAGCTGTTCGACCCGGCCGACCGACGCTACCGCCACGGCTTGATCAACTGCACCAACTGCGGACCTCGATTCAGCATTGTTCGCGACCTGCCTTACGACCGCCCGCGGACGACCATGGCTGGGTTCGAAATGTGCGCGCGGTGCGCCGCTGAGTACCACGACCCGGCCGACCGACGTTTTCACGCTCAGCCGGTGTGCTGCCCAAGCTGTGGTCCGCAGGTTCGAATGACCGACGCGGCGGGGCGGCCGTGGGTGGGCAATCCGTACCGCACGGCGGCTCGGCTGCTCGCCGACGACGGCGTGTTGGCCATGAAGGGACTGGGCGGCTACCACTTGGTCGTACGGGCCGACCGCGAGGCGGCCGTGGCGAGGTTGCGTCGAGCCAAGCGGCGGGACCACAAACCGTTCGCTCTCATGGTGGGCGACCTTCGGCAGGCCAAGCGGTTGGTTCGGCTGTCGGAGCAGGCGGAGCGGCTGTTGTTGTCGCCGGTTTGTCCCATTGTGCTGGCCGAGCGGACGGCGGAAGCGGAAGGGTTGGTGGCCCCGTCGGTGGCGCCCGGGTGTCACCGCCTGGGAGTCATGCTGCCGAACACGCCCATGCAGCATTTGTTGGCTCGAGAGCCGGAGCTGCGAGGCGTGCCGCTGGTCATGACCAGCGCCAACTTGTCAGACGACCCGCTGATTAAGGACGACGAGGCGGCGCTGGAGCAGCTTCGGTCGCTGTGCGACGGCTTTCTGTGGCACGACCGGCCCATTGAACGGGCCGTGGACGACTCGGTGGTGCTGGACGGTCCGTGCGGCGTCGTGCCGCTTCGTCGGGCTCGCGGCTACGTACCGACGCCGCTTTCGCTGCCCGTGTCGCTGGACGAGCCGGGACTGTGCGTCGGCGGGGAGCTGAAGAATGTCGTGGCGGTCGCGCGGCACAACGAGGTGGTTCTGAGCCAGCACGTCGGCGACTTGACCTACTCGCTGGCCTTCGAACGCTTCCGCCAGACATTGGACGACCTGCAGCGACTGTTTGACGCGCGGCCGGCATGGGTCGCCGGCGACAAGCACCCGCGTTACTTGAGCCGGCAATGGGGGCGGCGGCTGGCCGCGCAGCTGGGCGTTCAGTGGCACGAGGTTCAACACCACCACGCTCACTTGGCTTCGCTGTTGGCCGAACACGGTCGGACCGAGCCGGTCGTTGGCTTGGTTTGCGACGGCGTGGGCTTTGGTGACGACGGAACGGTTTGGGGCGGCGAGTTGTTGGTGGGCGGTTTGGCCCATTGCCACCGTGTCGGAAGGATGCGCCCCCTGCGTCTTCCCGGCGGCGACGCAGCGGCCAAGCAGACGACCCGGTGTGCCGCGGCTTGGCTGTTCGACTTGTTCGGGGACGGGGCGGTCCGTTGCTCGGCCGCGGCCCGGCTCTTCCCCGACCGACGCGAGCGGGAAGCCATTTTTGCCTTGCTGCGGCGGGGACTGTCTTGCCCGACCAGTTCCGCACTGGGACGACTGTTCGACGCCGCCGCAGCTCTGTTGGGCGTGTGCGACTTCAACCATTACGAGGCCATGGCCGGACAGCGGCTGGAGGCGGCAGCGTTTCGCGCCCGCGGGAGTGACGTGCCGGTGTTCGAGCCACGGATTGAAGAGAACGGCGGGTGTCTCGAGTGGGACACGCGGCCGCTGCTGGCCGAGCTGCTGCGGGGGTTGGAAGACGGTGTGCCGACGGACGAGCTGGCTCTGTTCTTCCACCACGCGGTTGCTGATTCGCTGTTGGCACTCGCTTTGCGGGCAGTCGAGAAAACGGGAATTCGGACGCTCGGGCTCAGCGGCGGCGTGTTCTGCAATGCGGTGTTGACGGAGCGAGTGGTCGAACGTGCCCGGGCGGCCGGACTGGAGGTTTTTGTGCACAGCCAGGTGCCGCCGAACGACGGCGGACTGGCGTTGGGACAGGCCGCGGTCGTGGCCGCTCGGTTGCGAGGCGGCTAGCGGCACGACGCGGCTGAAGAACGAAGCCGTTTGGCGCTCGTCGCGCCGGGGTCGGACCGGTCCCGACGGAAGGGAGCTCTCAAAGAGGGCGGGCGTCTGACAGAGCGTTGGACAGACGAAGAAACGAGTCGCTCACTCATGTGTTTGGCTGTTCCGGCAAAGGTGGTGGAACGAGACGGCGAACAGGCTTGGGTGGACCTGGCGGGGACGCGTGTGCGCGTCAGTCTGGTTTTGACGCCGGACGTGCAAGTGGGCGACTACGTGTTGGTGCACGCGGGTTTTGCCATTGAACACGTCGACGAGCAGGAGGCTCGCGAGACCTGGGAGCTTTTGGAAACGGTGCACCCCGATTCCGTCAAGGGGACGTGAAGCATGACGTCGTTGCGCACACGAATGCGACGGCTCGTCGCGGAACTGGAGGAGGCAGCCAGAGCGATTGGCCGTTGCGTCTGCTTGATGGAAGTCTGCGGCACGCACACCGTCAACGCGTGTCGCAGCGGGGTGCACTCTTTAATGCCAGAAAACGTTCGGTTGATTAGCGGGCCGGGCTGCCCGGTCTGCGTCACGCCGCAAAGCTACATCGACTTGCTGGTCGAGCTGGGGCGACGGCCGGAGGTGACGCTGGCCACGTACGGCGACATGGTGCGGGTGACGGGACGAGGCGAGTCCCTGGAGACGGCTCGCAGCCGCGGAGCCGACGTGCGGGTGGTGACGAGCACGCTGGAGGCGGTTGAGATGGCCGAGGCCGAGCCGCAGCGAGAAGTGGTGTTCGCGGCGGTCGGTTTCGAAACGACGGCTCCGGCAACGGCGGCGGCCGTACTGGCCGCTCGTCGGAAAGGCCTGCGGAACTTCAGCGTCCTGTGCGCGCACAAGCTGGTCGTCCCGGCCATGCAGGCTCTGTTGCAGTCACCGGACGTTCGCGTCGACGGGTTTCTCTGTCCCGGCCACGTCAGTGTCATCATTGGCTCGGACGCGTACCAGCCGATTGTCCAACAGCACAATAAGCCGTGCGTCATTGCCGGCTTCGAGGCTCTGCAAATCATGGAAGGCGTTGTGCACCTGGTGCAGCAGGTTCGCGACGGGGTAGCGCGGCTGGAAAACCTGTACCCGCAAGTGGTTCGACCCGAAGGAAACCGACACGCTCAGCAGTTGCTGGAGCGGGTCTTCCAGGTCGCGGATTCCAATTGGCGAATGCTGGGGGTGCTGCCGGAAAGCGGTTTGGAGTTGCGGCCGGAGTTCGCCGAGTTCGACGCAATGCAGCGGTTCGGCTTGGAGTTGGGAGAGGACTACGAGCCGCCCGGGTGTCGTTGCGGTGAGGTCATTACGGGGCGGTGCAGTCCGGCGGACTGTCCGTTGTTTGCAACCGTGTGCACGCCGACCTACCCGGTCGGTCCGTGTATGGTGAGCTCGGAGGGGACTTGCCAGGCGTGGTTCAAGTACCGACGCCGGGAGGTGCTTGGGCGGAAGACTGCCGCGGCTCAAACCTCCAACTGAGGGCTGGGCTGCGGCGTCGCGCATTGGCAGACGGGACGGCGAACCGTTGAGTTGGAAAGGCGAAGGCAGTCCGAACACCGCCATTTGCAATGTTGGTCCGGCAACGAAGGGGCCGGCAACGGAACGAGACAAGACGGAGTCATGCGTCCTGCAGTGGGACAAGCCGAGGTGAAACCGACCAACCCTCACGCCCGCCGGATTGTCTTGGCGCACGGGGGCGGGGGTCAGCTTACAGACGAGCTGCTCGCCGGGATCGTTCGTCCTCGGGTGAATAACCCGATCCTTGGTGAACTGGATGACTCGGCCGTGGTTGACATCCCGGCGAGCCAGCTCGCCTTTACCACCGACAGTTACGTGGTCCGGCCGGTGGAGTTTCCCGGCGGTGACATTGGACGGCTGGCTGTCAGTGGCACGGTGAACGACCTGGCCGTTTGTGGAGCCGAGCCGATTGGAATCAGTCTGAGCCTGATTCTGGAAGAGGGGTTGGAGATCGAGCTGCTGGAGCGGATTTTGGACTCGGTGGCTCGGACCGCTCAAGAGGCCGGCGTCCCGGTCTTGACGGGCGATACGAAAGTGGTGGCTCGCGGTCAGGCGGACGGGCTTTACGTCAACACGGCTGGGATTGGCGTGGTGCGAACTCACCAGAAGTTGGGAGTCGCTCACATTCGTCCCGGCGACGTGGTGGTGATCAACGGCCCGATTGCCGACCACGGCCTGGCCGTCATGCTGGCTCGGGAGCAGAACCTGGAGGTTGCGAGCCAGCTGTCCAGCGACGTGGCTCCGCTGAACGGGCTGATTCTACCGTTGGTGGAGCAGGTCGAGGGAGTGGTGTTCATGCGGGACCCGACTCGCGGCGGGTTGGCGGGGGTGCTGGCCGACCTGGCCGAGCTGTCGGGGCTGCATTTGGTTTGTGACGAAGCGGAGATTCCGGTTCGTCCGGAGACTCGGTACGCCGCCGAGTTGCTGGGGCTCGACCCCTTGGACGTTGCAAACGAAGGCAAAGTTGTGCTGGTGGTGCGACCGGACGCTGTCGACTCGGTGCTCCAACTGATGAAGGCTCACCCGCTGGGCCGGGATGCAGCCGTCATTGGCCGGTTCGAAGACCGGCGGGACGGTTTGTGTGAGTTGGTGACGGAGGTTGGCGGCCGTCGCATCATTCAGAAGCCATATGGGGAGCAGTTGCCGCGAATCTGCTAGCGCTCGGCTGTGAAGGCGAGTGTTGGCGGAGGCGGTTTGGCTGGTGATTGCTGTCGGCGGTCAGATGCCGCGCCGCAGCGAGCCGGTCGGACGACGGCTCGTCGCAAGCCTTCACGCAGTGGTCTTAGAAAGGGGGTTGACCATGGGGATGCTTGCAATTGATCCGGTGACCCGGATCGAGGGTCACCTCAAGATCGAAGCGGTTACCGACGGGGGTGTGGTCAAAGAGGCCCGGTGTTCGGGTACGCTTTTTCGGGGATTGGAGATTATTCTTCGAGGGCGTGACCCGCGCGACGCTCAACGCATTACGCAGCGGATTTGCGGTGTCTGCCCGACGGCCCACTCCATGGCTTCGTCGCTCGCCCTGGACGACGCTTTCGGCATTTCGGGTCGCATTCCGGACAACGGCCGCATCATTCGCAATCTGATTTTCGGCTCGAACTACATCCAGTCGCACATCCTGCACTTCTACCACTTGGCCGCTTTGGACTACGTGGACGTCACGGCGGCGGCCGGCTACGACGGTCCGGACCCGCGGCTGCAGAAAGTGGCCAAGTTCATTGCCCGTGGCTCGCTGGCTCCCTTCGTTCCTCGCTACGAGGGCGATTACCGGCTGTCGCCGGAACAGAACCGCGCGGCCGTGTCGCACTACGTCGAGGCTTTGGACCGGCGGCGAGAAGCCCAGGAAATGCTGGCCATCTTCGGCGGCAAAATGCCGCACAACATGGGCATCTTTCCCGGCGGTGCGGTCCAGCACGTGACCGTCGACAAGATTGCGGAATTCCGGTGGCGGCTGGAGCGGCTGCGGCGGTTCATCGACGAAGTGTACATTCCAGACGTCCTCACCGTCGCCAAGGCGTACCCGGACTACTTCGAGATCGGCCAGGGCTGCCGTCGCTACTTGGCCTACGGCAACTGGGACCTGAACAGCGAGCCGGACCTGCTGAAGCGGAAACGCCTGCAACCGCACGGAACCGTCGATGGCCGGACGTTGAAGTACGAGCCGCTGGACCCGTCGCGGATTACCGAGCAGGTGAAGCATTCGTGGTACAAGAGCAGCTCGGACTTGCCGCCCAGTCGCGGCGAGACGGTTCCCGACCCGAGAAAACCAGACGCGTACTCCTTCCTCAAGGCTCCTCGTTACGGCGGCCAGGTGCACGAAGTCGGCCCGCTGGCGCGAATGGTCGTCGCCTACGTGAAAGGTGTTCCGAAAGTCAAGCAGTTGGTCGACAGCGTGCTGAGTGAGCTGAAGGCGGACACTTCGGCGTTGTTCTCGGTCCTGGGACGACACGCCGCTCGAGCGCTGGAGTGCAAGCTGGTCGCCGACGCCATGGCCGAATGGCTGCTGCAACTGAAACCGGGCGAGCCGGTGTGTGCCGAGTACGAGCTGCCGGAGAGCGGCAGCGGCATGGGCTTGACCGACGCGCCGCGCGGCGCACTCGGACACTGGATTGAAATCCGCGACGGGGTGATTGCCAACTACCAGGCGGTCGTGCCGACCACGTGGAACTGCTCGCCGCGAGACGACAAAGACCAACCCGGGCCGTGCGAGCAGGCGTTGGAAGGGACGAAGATCAAAGACGAGAACAACCCGTTCGAGCTGGTCCGCATTGTTCGGTCGTTCGACCCGTGCATTGCGTGTGCGGTCCACTTGGTGACGCCGAAGGGACGCGAAATCGGTCGGTTCCGCGTCGTGTAACCGGGTCGCTGACCTGCTTGGACGGGAGGTTCCGCACTTTGGTTGGGGCGTGCGACGGTGTGGTACAGGGGTGACGCGGTCCGGCAGACGGGCTGCGTCACCCCGTCGACACCGCGGCAATAGAAGCAGAACGGAGCGGTCGGGGGTGTGTCGTCGACGAGCCGACCGGTCAGTTGGCTTGGACAGACGGCTGCGTCGGCCGACGCACCGGGAAGAACCGGTCGCTCCCGAAGCGAAGGTACGAACAGCGGCGCGGCATCGTCGGGGGAGCGAGCAGCGGGGCCGGTGGCGAACAGGTTTGCGAGCCGCTGCGGGGAGGCCACTTGGACCCGCCTCGCTCTTCCCGGTGCCGTCGGGCTGCCGGGCGGTCGTCGGCTTCTCGACGTTGACCCGCTGGCTACGGCCAATGACTCGCCGCGCTGGTTTACGACGAGCCGCGTCGCTTGGAGCGGGCGGTTGGTCCGGCCTGGGACTGGCCGCCGACCGGTTCGGCGTCGAGCACCGCGGAAGTACAGCCACGGACGGAGGCGCGTGGGCGCCGAACGGTACAGGACAGACGGTCCTTCATCTGGCAAAGCTGGGTGGAGTCAGGGGCTTCGTCCTTCGGGGTGCAGCCAGCGAGGTGTGGAATGGCAGCCGTTCGACCCAAGCTGTTGTTGGGCGTCGGCAACGTACTTCGGCGTGACGAAGGGGTCGGGGTTCGAGTGGCCGATCTGTTTGCCCGGCTGCCGCTCCCGCCCGACGTCGAAGTCTGCGACGGCGGCACGCTCGGCTTGGACGCGGCCACGCTGCTGGAGGGGCGTCGGTTGGTGGTCGTGGTCGACGCCGTCGACGCCAATGCTTCTCCGGGTGAAATCTTTCGGCTGCAGCCGGAGGACCTGGTTCCGGCTACTCGCTGCGGTTTCTCCGTGCACGACTTCCACCTGCTGGACGCTTTGGAACAGACCCGCTTGGTCGGCACCGAGCCGGAGCGGGTGGTTGTGTTGGCGGTCCAGGTGCAAGACGTGTCGGTCGGCATTGGACTGACTCCTGCCGTCGAACAGGCCCTGCCGAAAGTCGCCCGACAGGTCGCTCGCGAGCTGGACCTGCCGGAATCGTTGGTCGAACAGAGCTCAACGCTGGAATCGTCGTGGTCCAGTTGAAGGAAAGGGGGTTTCTCATGGACACACAAATGACTCGACGCTCGTTCTTGGAGGCCGGGGTCGGCGCCGTGACGCTGCTCGGCTGCACGCTGCTGGAGAGCAAACCGGGTCGAGCGGCACCGGCTCAAAAGGTCGCCGAAATTCCGGTGGTGTGGATGGCCACCGGCTCCTGCTCGGGCTGCTCCGTCTCGCTGCTCAACAGTGCCGCTCCGACCATTCAAGAGCTGCTCCTGGACGAGGTGCTGCCAGGCAAACACGTTTCGCTCGCCTTTCACGCAACGGTCATGGCGGGCCAAGGAGACCAGGCCATGGAGGCTTTGCAGCAGACGGTCCAACAGAACCGCGGCCGGTACGTGTTGGCCGTCGAGGGAGCGGTCGCCACGGGTGAGGACGGCATTTACTGCACGGTCGGCGAACGGTCGGACGGCCGACCGATTACGGGCTACGAACACGTGCGGGACCTGGGCCGCGACGCTTTGGCCGTGCTGGCCGTCGGTTCGTGCGCTTCGTTCGGAGGGATTCCAGGCGGACAACCGAACCCGACCAGCGTGGTGACGGTGGCCGACGTGTTCGAGCGGGAGAAGATCAACACGCCGCTGGTGCGGATTCCGGGCTGTCCGCCTCACCCGGACTGGATTGTCGGCACGGTGGCCGCCTTGCTGCTCGGCGGGCTGGACGCGCTGGACCTGGACGGCCTGGGACGTCCCAAAGCCTTCTTCGGCCAGTGTATTCACGACAACTGTCCGTTCCGCGGACATTTTGAGTCGGGCGACTTTGCCGAGCACTTCGGCGAGCACGGGTGTTTGGTGAAGCTGGGGTGCAAAGGTCCGATTACGTACGCCGACTGCCCGCTGCGGAAGTTCAACAACGGGACGAGCTGGTGCGTCGAGGCGGGTCACCCGTGCATCGGTTGTGCTCACCCCGACTTCCCGTTCGAGAAGTCGATGTTCGAACCGGTGAAGCCGGCTCAGCTCAGCTTTCCTGAAATCTACCCGCCGGCTCGGGCCGACATTGCTGAGCGTCGGCAGGCCGACAAGAGCACTTACGCGACGGTCGGCCTGATTGGCGTCGGTGGTTTTCTGGCGGGTGTGGGAGTCGCCGCGGCCGCTCGTCGGCTGGCAGCCGAGGACAAGCGGGACGGCGACGGGCAGTCGAAAGAAGGTCAGACGGAAGTCCAGCAGGAGGGCTGAGCCATGAAATCGCTTGACCGACGACGTTTCTTGAAAACGGCGGCTGCGGCCGGCGCCGCGGCAACGGTCGCTCAAAGAGCCGAGGCGAAAGAGTTCGACCCGCGGCAGTTCGACCACGCTCAGTCAATGCTCTACGACGCCACCCGGTGCATTGGCTGCCGGACGTGTGTCCGAGCTTGTCGGGAAGCGAACAACCTGCCACCGGAAGAGCGGGAACTGGAAGGGGTGACGTTCGACCAGCCGGTCGAGCTGTCGGCGACAAACTGGACGGTGATTCAAGTCTACAAGGAAGACCCGGAGGAGGCGGCCGCAGAAGGGCGCGAGCCGCGCTGGTCGTTCCTGAAACGAAACTGCATGCACTGCAACGTGCCCGCTTGTGCCTCGGTCTGTCCGGTGGCGGCCCTGCACAAGAAGGAAACGGGCGAGGTGGCTTACGAGGAGGACCGGTGCATTGGCTGCCGGTACTGCATGCTGGCCTGCCCGTACCGAGTGCCGCGGTACGAATGGTTGAACAACGCGCCGCGCGTCCGGAAGTGCAACTGGTGCATGTCGTGCGTAAAAGCCTGTCCGGTTGGGGCGCTCAAACAAGGGACGCGCAAGGAGCTGATTGCTGAGGCGCACCGGCGGATTCAAGCCGAACCGAATCGGTACGTCAACCACGTTTACGGCGAGCTGGAGGCGGGCGGCTGCAGCTACTTGATCTTGTCGGGCGTCGAGCCGACGAAGCTGGACCTGCCCGACCTCCCACCGACCGTTCGCTCGACCGTGGCCGACTCGATCATGGAGGCTCTGCCAGGCTGGATCGTCGGTCTGGGACTGGTGCTGGGCGCCGTCTACAAACTGACTCACCTCGACAAAGCCGTAGAAGAGGCTGGCGGCGAGGCAGAATCGGCCGGCGAAGCTGAAACCAGTGCAGGGCCTGTCAATTCGACGGAGGAAGCGAAATGAACGCACAACGGCGACAAGTGCCCGTCATCCGGTTGGCGTTTTCCATTTTGGTTTTCGTGGCGTTCGGTCTGGCCGTGTACCGGTTGTTGCTGGGACTGGGAGCGGCCACGAACCTGACAGACTCGTTCCCCTGGGGCCTTTGGATTGGATTCGACGTGCTCAGCGGTGTGGCTTTGGCCGCTGGCGGCTTCGTGTTGGCCGGTGCGGTCCACGTGTTCGGCCTAAAAAAATTCGAGCCGTTCGTTCGCCCGGCCATTGTCACCGCGTTTCTGGGTTACTTGCTGGCCATCATTGGCATCATGCTGGACATCGGGCGGCCGTGGGCCATTTGGCACCCGATCATCATGTGGCAGCCGCACTCGGTCATGTTCGAAGTGGCTTGGTGCGTCATTCTCTACACGACCGTGCTGTTCCTGGAGTTCCTGCCGATCGTCTTCGAGTGGCTGAACTGGCAAAAGCCGCTGCAGATGCTGAAGCGGGTCATGATCGTATTCATTTTCGCCGGCATCATCTTGTCGACGATGCACCAAAGCTCGCTGGGCTCGCTGTTTGTCATGATGGAGCACCGTCTGCACCCGATTTGGTACACACCGCTTCTGCCGCTGCTGTTCCTGGTCAGTGCGGTGGCGGTCGGCATTGCCATGGTGATTTTCGAGGCCATGATTTCGGGTCTGATTTTCGGGCACCGACACCCGGCCCGGCTGTTGGGCGACTTGTCGAAAGGTCTGCCACCGATTCTCGGAATCTACATTGGACTGAAATTGATGGACCTTTCCGCTCGTGGCGTTTGGCCGCTGCTGTTCCAAAACACGTTGGAAGCCTGGGCGTTTTGGATTGAGTTCTTGTTGGGAGCGGTGGTGCCCGGCACGCTGCTGCTGTGGCCGCAAGTCCGCAACAGTCGGCTGCGGCTGTTCGGCTGCAGCCTGATGGTCGTGGTCGGCGTAGTGCTGAACCGGCTCAATGTGGCGCTGGTGGGAATGCTCGGCAGCTCACCCACCGGTTACCTGCCCAGTTGGATTGAAATCCTCGTCAGTGCTGGTATTGTCGCCGGCGGGCTGCTGGTGCTGTCCGTGATGAACCAGACGCTACCGATTGTGACACGGCCGCGTTCCAGTGCGGCTGCTTGAGCCGGAAAGCCGCCGTCCATGCACGAGATGTCCGTCCTGGAGGCCTTGCTGGGCGAAGTCCGCGCGCGGGTTCCGCCCGGGGCTCGCTTGGCGCAGGTGGTGCTCGAGGTCGGCTCGCTGGAACATCTCGACCCGGAAATCCTGCAAACAGGCTGGCAAGCCTTGACGCTCAAGACCGAACTGGCCGGCTCCCGGCTCGAAATTTGCACCGTTCCTGTCCGGGCCCGCTGCAAGGCGTGTGGCCAGAAGTACGAACCGGACGACACGACGGTGTTGATCTGCCCCGCCTGTCAACACGCCTTGCCAGAAATCATTCAGGGAACGGGAATTGTGCTGAGGTCGTTGGAGGTTGTCGTTGACGAGGCCCCCAACGACGCCACTTCCCAGTCGCAGCCGACCGGTCAACCTCAGGCGGACAAAAGGCCCGACCGATGAAGGTCCAAGTCGTCGAAAACGTTCTGAAGCTGAACGACGAGGTCGCCCAGCTCAACCGGCAAGAGCTCCAGGCCGCTCGCGTCGCCGCTGTCGACCTATTGGGTTCGCCGGGCGCCGGAAAGACGACGTTGTTGGAGCGGACTTTGGAGGCGCTCCGGGACGAGCTCCACATCGGCGTACTGGTGGGCGACCTGACCACGACGCGTGACGCCGAGCGTCTGGCTCGACACACGGAGCACGTCGTTCAGATCAACACGGGCAAGGGCTGTCACTTGAACGCCAGCCAGGTCCGTCAGGGTCTGAAGTCGCTCCCGCTCCAGTCGCTCGACTTGCTCATCATCGAAAACGTCGGCAACCTCATTTGTCCTGTTGGCCTTGACCTAGGCCAAGACGCAAAAGTCGGCCTGTTCAGCGTGACCGACGGAGACGACAAGCCAGCCAAGCATCCGTACGTTGTACTCGAGTCGCAGCTGCTGTTGCTCAACAAAATCGACCTGCTACCGCACGTGCCCTTCAACTTGCAGACGTTCCAAAGCGACCTGCGGTCCATTCGGGAAGACGTCGAGCTGTTGCAGGTTTCCGCTTTGACGGGCGAAGGGCTGGACCGTTGGCTGGAGTGGCTGCGAGCAACGGTGTGCAGGAAGCAGTCGTAGGCGGTGGCTTTCTTTCCCCGACCCGGCGTCTTCTACGGCCCGTCTTCTTGCGGACCGTCTTGCTCGACGGCGGCTTGCAACCAGTCGAGCCGGAACCGGGCGAAAGTGATTTTCTTGTACGCGTCTTTTTCGTAGAGGCACCCAATCCGTCCGTCCGGCAGCACGCACAGGCACGAGTAGGCGCTGGGCCCCGGGTAGAGAACGCGGGCGTCCGGCCAGGTGCGACCGTCGTCGTAGCTCGCTCGCACCGTCAGCCGCACACGGTGCGTCGTGCTGGCTGGGTTCGAAAACAGAATGACTCCCGGTCGGTCGCTGGACGGCCACCGGTAGCGGCGAATGCTGGCCTGACAAACCGGCTCGACCAGCGTTCTGTCGTGCCGCTGTCCGTACCAATGGGCTCCGCCGTCGTCGCTGAAGCAAACCTGCCTGGCTGGGATTCGGCGGTCGTAGTTCCGCATGTTGAGCAACAGGCGGCCGCCTTGCAGCTCCACCACTTCGCACTCGTTCGTGCCGTCCCGTGGCGAACTGCCGCCCCGTTGCCACGTCTTGCCGTGGTCGTCCGAGTAAATGACGTGCGAGTAGTAATGGCTGCGACCGTCAACGGGCACCTTGTGGTCGCACGGAATGAGAAGCCGCCCGGCGTGCTTGCCGTGCTGCATTTGAATGCCTGCTCCCGGTCCGGTCGCGTACCAACTCCACGTCTCGTCTTTCACTTGGCGTGTCACTTCCACGGGTCGAGCCCATGTGCAACCGTCGTCTTGCGACCAGGTGACGAACACTCGGCGGGAGTCTGCCCCGAAGCCGGGGCGGACTTGGCGTTCGTGGACCGTTCCGGCGTTCCACGTCAGCAGCAGCCAAATGGTTCCGGTCTGCCGGTCGACCACCGGACACGGGTTGCCGCACGTGTTGGGGCCGTCGTCCCAGACGACCTGGGTCGCCGACCACGTTCGCCCGCCGTCGAACGAACGGCGCAGCAGTAGGTCGATGTCGCCGGTGTCGGAGCGGCTGTGCTTTCGACCCTCGCAGAGAGCCAACAGCGTGCCGCGAGTGGTCACGACGACCGAAGGGATTCGGTACGTGTGGTAGCCGCCCGTGCCGGACACGTAGACGTCGACTTGTTCCGGTTCTGCGGGGTCGGCCGCTCGAGCGGCCAGGCCGGGGAGCCAGACAAGGCCGTACAGGAGCAGGCAAAGAAGCGCCGACGGACAAGCGAGAGACGAGGCCGGTCCGCCCGTCGACGGCTCGGGGGAGGGGCGACGCGTCCGGTGTAGCAAACGGCGGTCAGCTCGAGGTCGACCCGAAACCAACCGCTCGTTAGAACGGCCTCGTCGTCGGAGCGGCAGTCGGGAGAACAGCGGGCGGCAGGGACGGAAACTCGGTGGCCCACAACGACCGGTCATAGTTGTTCCTTTCGTTTCTTGGCTCAGTGGGCAGGCAGACTCGTCGCTGCCACGAGAGCCGGTTGTCGGCGACCGCCTTTCCGAGCACGAGACGACCGAAGCAGCGGCAGCCGGGGCTCCGTGTGTGGCTTGCAGCGCCGTTCTGGCACGCACTTGCGTTTCGAACACGGACAAAGCGATACTGGCGCTGGGGGTCCGGTGAGCACGGCACTCGGCATTCAATGCCAATTGCCGAGGCGGTGCCGCAACTTCGCGATTGAATTCGCTCGAGGCGACACGGTAGCACGCAAGGGGTTACGGAGCTGTCGGTCCTTGGGCGAACGTGAGTCGAAGGCAGTCTGTGCTAGCTGGAACGACTTGGTCGACGGGAATCCGGCCTTGTCCACGGCGCGACAGCGTGACGAGGCCGACGTTTCCCGGCACTGCAGACAGGAGCACGGACATGAGCAAAGCGGAACCACTTCAGGCTGGTCGGAAGACACGCAGACAGTTCTTGGAAGACTCGGTGGTGGCGACGGTGGCCGCGTCGGCTCCGTGGATTGTGCCCGCTCGGGCCGTCGGACGAGAGGGCGCGGTGCCGCCCAACGAGCGGATTGGGTTAGGCGTGATCGGAATCGGGCCGCGGGCGACGTACGATCTGAAGGCGATGCTGAAACTGCCCGATGTGCACTGTTTGGCGATCGCCGACGTCCAAGCCAGCCGCCGAGAGGCGGGCAAGAAGCTGGTGGACGGCTACTACGGCAACCGGGATTGTGCCTTGTACCGCGACTTTCGTGAGCTGCTCGATCGCAAAGACATCGATGCCGTTTTGATCGCCACCGGCGACCGGTGGCACGCGCCGGCCTCGATGATGGCCGCTGAGGCGGGAAAGGACGTCTACAGCGAGAAGCCCTGCGGGTTGACGATCGAGCTGTGCCAGAAGCTGGCCGAAACGTTTCGCCGCACCAAGAGGATTTTTCAAGCGGGGACGCAGCGACGCAGTGTGCCCAACTTCCAAGCAGCCGTCCGGTTGGCTCAAAGCGGGAAGCTCGGCAAGATTCACACGCTCTACGCCTCCGTCTACGAACCCGTCCTGAAAAACGACTGGCTGCCGCGTCAACCGACGCCGCCCCGCGACGTGATCGATTGGAACCTGTGGCTGGGACCCGCTCCCTGGCGGCCGTACAACGAGACGTACGTCCGAGGCGGCTGGCGGGGCTATTGGGACTTCGACTCGGGAGCTCGGCTGCTCGACTGGGGCGCGCACACCGTCGACTTGTGTCAATGGGCT
>CAYSAG010000062.1:0-20726 GCA_964428935.1 uncultured Planctomycetaceae bacterium
GCAATCCGCGCGTGACTCGAAGCCCGTTCCGCCCCGACCACGTTCCCGCCCGCCGGTATGGCCACCAGCACCAACAGCACAGTCGCCCGGAAAGCACGACACCTCATTCTGTGACTCCTTTGCTCACAGCCTCTGTTGTTCCAGCCGTCGAAGCCTTTGTTGCTGCAGCCGTCGAACCGGTTGCGGTTCCGCTTCACTTTCGACAATCTTCTTCCGCCAGACGTCGCTTCGCAACCCGGACCACCGGCCGGTGTGCTCGAACCGGCCCGTCGCCTTCCGTGGACTCGGTCGAGCCGCCCGGTGGACCGCACGAAAGCAAACCGCTACCGTAGTCAGACAGAGCCGACGCCGAGTCGTGACGTCTCGCCAAGGCCTCGCAGCGACGTCTCCGCCCGCCCGACCACCTTGGCCCCGACGCGACTCGCAAACGGACGACCAACCGGGCCGGCTTCGTGCCAGACTCGGCGCCGGCCTCCGACACAGCCTGCCCTGCGGCACCGCGCGACGAACCTTGGGTCTGCCGCCGAACGGGCAAGAAGAATTTCGCCTCACCCGACACCACCAAGACAGACGACCGTGGAGAGGAAATGAACCGCTTGCAGCGAACCAGACTCACAACCGCCTGGCTCCTCTGGGCCGCCGTCTGCCTGTGCGTGGTCTCTGTCGAAGCCGGCGTCCAGCGGACCAGACACAGCTCGGCGAGCAAAGGCTCGAGCGCCAGAGTGCGTCACGCCAGCGAGCGGTCCGTTGGGGAAGCCTTCGCCCCGGTCGCGGACGTCACGGTCGACGGCATTGGCGTCTTTCCGCTGAGCGGCCAGACTTGGCGCAGTCAGGTTCTGTCGTACCCCGAACCGGTGGGCGAACAGCAGCGAGTCTGGTCGGGACCGGACTTCTTTGCGTTCGAGTACGGGGAGCCGTGCGACTTCCGACGGCGCGACTTCGTGAAGGAGTACGGCTACTTCGGCGGCGGCTCGTACAAAATTCAAAACGGCCGAATGGTTTTCACCGTCGGCAGGCGTCCCTTCTACTTCGGGTTTGGTGGAATCGACGACGACCGCACCCGGCCCTCGAACCGCTTCGGCGCCTGCTGGGGTCCGAACCTGAAAGACCGGTACCGACTGCGAATGGTGCTGGAACAGGACCGGCCGACCCAATGGACCTTCGGGCTGGACTCGGCGCGCAAAGGAAGCCTGCGACGCACGCGAAGGTCATTCACCATTCCTGGCACTGGCGAAGTCGTTTTCGAGGCGGACCTGGGCTACGTCCGGAACCTGTGGCAGCGACAACGCATTGTCGGTTTCCGTTTCGACTGCCTGACGCCAGGTGCGACGGTGAAGATTCAGTCGATTCAAATCGCCCCGTCCTCGGCGAACGTTTACTTCCGCAAACGGTTCTCGCTGCCCGCACAGCCGGTTCTGGCTCACGCAACCTACCAGGTCACTCCGGTCTACGACCTGTACGTCAATGGAAAGAAGGTCGACTCGGGCACGCGTTTCTACGCGACCAGCCCCTCGCTGCAAAAGACCATTGACCTGCGGCCGTACTTGCGTGCGGGCGAGAACGTGGTCGCCTACCGTTGTGAGTTTCTCAGCTGGGCGCCGTGGAGCGAGGTGGCCAGCTGGCGGTTCGAGGCCGTCGCGGTGGACCGCAACGGCACGGTGACCCACATTCTGGGCGACCGGGATTGGCGGTGCAGTCTGTCCGCCGAACCGGGTTGGACCGACTTGAACTTCGACGACAGTCACTGGCGACGTCCGAAACTGACGCCGTACTTCAACCGAATGGACCGCGTGAAAACTCGCGTTTCCACGGGCATGAACCCGCGGCACATGGGCATGCTGGACGTGGCCGTCGTGGGGCACAAGTACCCGGTCTTCGACGTGGGCACGCCGGCGGTGTTCGAAGTGCGTTTGCCCGCCGGCGTCGAGGGTAAGTACCAGCCGGTGGTCGAAGTCTTCAAAGCCGGGACCAGCGAGCAAGTGGAACGGGCCCGTCCGGTGCTGGTCGCCAAGGACCGCGACCGGGTGACCTACCGAGTCACGCTTCGCACCGACAGCGTCGGTCCGTTCCGGTTGGAGTGGAAGCTACTGGACGGGCAAGGCAAGGCGGTTGAAACCCGCCGCGAAGAGATGGTCGTGGTGGGGCCGATTCCGCAAGACCGTGTCCCGCTGGCGGCGTTCGAGCAAGAGCTTGAAAGGCGGCTCGAACGGGTCGTCCACATTGACTGCACGAAACCGCCCGAAGGTCCCGGCCGATTTCTCGACCACAGCGGCATGAACCGCAAGCCGCAGCTCAACAAAGGTCGCGTCGTTCGTACGGACGGACTGGCTTACCGCGAGACCGGGCCGGACCTCTTCGACTACTTCGCCTACGCCGTTCGGCTGAAGGACCGTGGCGAGCCGCACCTGGTGGAAGTCGTCGTGCCCGACGACCAGGAACGCTACATTTACTCCGGAGTCCTCGAACTGCACCCGGTCCGCTACCGGAACAACTCGCCGCGCAAGGCCGTTTTCTCCGCGACCGGCTCGGCCCTGACCGGCGGCCGATTCCCGCTGACCCACGGCACGCGCCGCATTCGCTACGTCTACCACCCGACCAGCGAGACGGCCGCGGTGGTCGTCATGAACGGTCGGCGCGACAGCCGAGCCGCCGCCTGTGAAATCAACATTTACCGGGTCCGTGGAGGATTGCCGGCTCTCGACGTTCCGAAAACCGACCGGCTGCTCGGCACGCACAACGAGCGGCTGTCGGTCGTGACGCGGTCGCTCGCCTGCGAGAATCCAATGGAAAACGACCGAATCTTGCAACTGAACCCGCACCGCGACGCCTGGTACCACTGGTACCGCATTTTCGAGCGGAAGATTCGTCTGCTGCGGTTCCAAGGCCGCAACATGACTGTCGAAGGACTGTTCATGTACCAGCAGGCCGAGTTTCCGTCGGTGTCCAACTCGCCCGGCGCTGCCAGCGACGAGTTCGACGCCGCGTACTTGGGCTTCAAAATGTACGAGCACAACGGCATTCGTTGCCTGGTCGGCGTGGAGTACATGTGCAACCAGGCCATGCTGGTCGCGAACGTCGACACGGTGAGCGACCGGCGCATGTGGCGGGGTGAGCCGACAATGCAGCAGGTCGACCGCTACGGCCGCCAGCTCGCGTGCCTCAACAACGCCGGCGTCAACTTCCTGCACCCGACGGTGGAAAAGTACTTCATGGACGTCGTGCAGGAAATCCGCGACCGCTACCGAGATTGCAAAGCCATCGTCGGCATGAACCTCGTCGTCGGGAACTGGTACGCTCCCAGCTTCGGCATGCGTGGCTTCTTGGACTTGCTGCCGATCGAAATCGGGTACGGCGACTACACGGTTGGGTTGTTCGAGCGGGAGACGGGCGTCCGGCTGCCGGTCGACCCCACGTCGCCCGACCGCTTTGCGAAACGCTACCAGCTGCTGACGACGACCTACCGCGACCGCTGGCTCCAGTGGCGGGCGGCCAAGTTGCGGCAGTTTCTGCAGCGCGTGTCCGAGCGGCTGCGAGCCGGTCCGAATCCGTGGCGGCTGTACGTCTACCCGACGTTCAAACACCAGCAAATCGACCAAATGCCTTGGCTCCGCGAGCCGACAACGCACCGTCAGCAGTGCGTGACGGGCATGCGAGACTTTCTGCTGCAAAGCGGCTTTCCGCTGGAGCTTTACCAGGACGACCCGAACATTCGGCTGGTCGCTCCGTTGGTGACGGTCGGGTTCAAAGGCCGCACGGCCGACGAACACCTGGTCGACCACTACACGTGGAACAACAACCCGGGCACGTTGGCGGCCGTCCAGCAGCTCGGCAGCTTTTTCATCAACACGGCGTTGGACGAGGTGGACTGTCCGGCCACCGCGGCCAAAGACTGGCCGTGGACCGGCACCACGCGCGGCGTTTTCGTCGCTCGCGGAATTGAGGACAACGCCATGACCGACTTCGTCAACGTTCTGGCTCACGCCACGCCGCAGGTCGTCTTCACCCAATGGATGGACTGCAACATGGAAACGGGCGCGGGAGCTCAACTGCGTCGCTTCGCCCGCGAGTTCTACGTCACACCCGACGTCGCGTTCGAACCGCTGCCGGCCGAGCAGGTCCGTGGAGTGCTTGCTCAGTCGGCCGTCGGTCCCAACGGCGAACTTTTCCTGCGCCTGGTCAACAACTCGCCGTACCAGTCGGCCGGAACCCTTGAACTGGCCGCCGCTTCGGTCGAAGACCTGGTTTACGACGTGTCTGTGTCTGCCGACGGCGAAGGCCGGTACTCGGTGACGCTGCTTCCGAACGACGTTCGGACTTTCCGGATTCGCGGCGCGACGTCCAAAGACGTCCGCT
Source organism: uncultured Planctomycetaceae bacterium (assembly GCA_964428935.1). Classification (GTDB taxonomy): domain Bacteria; phylum Planctomycetota; class Planctomycetia; order Planctomycetales; family Planctomycetaceae; genus JAADHY01. The sequence goes on from CAYSAG010000062.1 coordinate 4,354, forward strand.
GCGTTTTCGCCTTCGACCCAGAAGTGGCTCGGACGCTGCTGGACCGCGCGAAGCAGCTACTCGGCCGACCCGGGGTCCGTACCCGCATTCCGCCGGAGAAGCTGCGACGACTGCGAGCGGCCTGGACAGCTCGGGACGCTTTCGCGGCCTACCAGGCTCTGGCCGACTACGAAGTCTTCGCCGTCACTCATGCCACGGGCCGGTGACGCGTTACCGCGGTTCAGGACGGCGCAGAGACGAGCAACGCCTTGGCCGGTGAAAACAAGCAACGGCCCGGCCGGCAGCCGTCTTCGTGTGTCGGCCGGTTTGCACTTACCACACAAGACAGACCAACGCACAGAAACAGACACCAACGCACAGAGACAAACGAGGAGAAACGAATGAGGAAGACGCTGCACACTGCTCTGGCTCTGACGGTGTGGCTGGCTCTGTTGCAGCCGGTTCGTGGCCAGCGTTTCGACCCGGCCGAACTGGAACGGCTTTCGAAACAGGGCCAAACGCTGAGCGTCGAGGTCACGCAGGCGTTCCCACTGCCCGAACAACGCGTGGTCGGAGACACGGGCGTCAACGTGCTCATTGACCTGGCCCACCAAGCGACGTTCCAAGCCATGTGGAGCCTGCCGGGAGAATTGCGTCGACACGGTTTTCGAGCGGTCGGCAGCCAAGCGACGCTCGACACGGTCCTTCAGCCAGGCAGTCTGTGTCGGATTCGCATTGCCGTTGGAAAGCGACGCCCGTTCGCCTGGTGGCGAGCTCCGAAATGGAACGCCGTCGTGACGTTCCAAACCCAGCCGAACGCTCCGGCCTACCTGCCCGAAGAAATCGCGGCCCTGAAGAAATTCGTCGACGCCGGTGGCGGACTGGTCATTGCTTGTGGCGACACGCGAAATGCGGACACCGTCAAAGCGTGGAGTTTGAACCGACTGTTGGCGGCGTTCGACGCGCAGCTTCTGACCGACGTCGACCAGGTCGACGGGTACCGGGTCACGCCGTTGCGGGTCGGTCGGCAATGGGAGGTGGTTCGACGGGCCGAGCGTGGCGGCGTGGCCGTGGCTCGACGACGTTTCGGCCGCGGACGCGTGGTCGTCTACTGCTCCAGTCGCCTCTTGTTCTGGGACAAGCGGGCTGAACCCGACTCACCGCGGTCGCGTGCCCAGCGGGGTCGCTCGCTGGCCGAGCAGCTGCAGTGGGCCTCGGCCGGGTCGCCGCCTGCCGGCGGAACTCGACGTCTTCCGCGAGAGGCCGGCGGTGGCGGGCCAATCTACCCCGAGCTGGAGGAAGTCGTCGCCGGTGTCGTGGTCTACTACGCCAAGAACCAGTTGCCCGAGCTGCTCAAGGCGGTTCGCGAAGACATGCCCAAAGTCGCCGAACGGGTGCAGCAGTGGCTGCCGTCGCCGAAGCCGGACGAGCCCATGTACTTGATTGTGTCGGCTGGTGGCGGAGGCGGCTGGGCGGTCAACGCCTACCGGCCGAAGGAGACCGGAGTCATTTCACTCTCGCCCCGAGGACTGCTGTCGGTCTTCGCTCACGAGCTGGCTCACACCATGAGCGGCCCGGTCAACGACGCCGGACGCACAGCCGCCAACTGGCCGCAGGGCAATCAGGGTGAGTCGCACGCAGGCTGGTTCCAGGGCAAAATCAATGCGTTGTTCGACCCGTCGCTCAGACAAAAGGCCAACCGCGACTGCAACCGGCTTTTCCGGTTCGACCCGACCGGCCGCGAGTTGGACCTGGCCATGCCGCCAGCCGAACTGCGTCGGAAGTGGGGTAAGGGCAAGGAATGGGTAAAAATGTGGTGGGTGTGGCAGAAACTAGACGACCGTTACGGGACCACGTGGTACCCGCGCTGGCGGTGGGTGCAGTACACTCGTTGGAAAGACGACCCGAACCGCCAGCTCAGCTGGGACGAAACGGTCGAAGACATGAGCATTGCGGTGGGCGAGGACCTCTTTCCGTTTTTCCGAAAAATCGGCACGAGCTTGAAGCGGGAACGGTTTCCGGAAGCGGAGTTCCTGGGCCAGAGAATTGTGTTGCCGGTCGCACCGCTCGAGGTGAGCCCGGCTGGCCCGGTTCGCCTGGACCCCATTGGCGACTACAAGCAGCCGTTGAAGCCGCGACCCGACACCGGCGCCGCTCGGCGACACCGGTCACTACGGCCGTGAGGCGGGCCCCCACCGGTCTTCATTCGCCCTGCTGAAGAGAATGGCTCGACTCGACTGCGTGGCCCGGTCAGACAACTCGGACACACCCGTGTCGGAGACAGGCATGCTGGTCAGCGTGTTCAACGACGTCATTGGACCGGTCATGCGTGGCCCGTCCAGCTCTCATTGTGCCGCCGCTCTGCGCATTGGCCGGCTGGCTCGCGACCTGATGGACGGGCGGCTCGACCAGGTGCTCGTCCAATTCGACCGGCACGGCTCGCTGGCTACGACCCACGCCACTCAAGGCACGGACATGGGGCTGTGGGGCGGCCTGCTGGGCTGGGACGCCGCCGACGAACGTCTGCCCGACTCGGAGCGAGCCCTTCGAGAAGCGGGCATTGAAGCTCAAATCGAAATCCTCGACCTCCACGACCCACACCCCAACACCTACCACCTGCACCTGCGGAACGGCGACGTCGAGCACCGGTTGCGAGCCGTGTCGACGGGCGGGGGAATGGTTGAGCTCAACCAGCTCGACGACTTCGCCGTTTCGATTCACGGCGACTACTACGAAACGCTCCTTCGGACCACCGGCCACGGCCGAGCGGTCGCGGCGCGGATTGCAGAAGCGTTTGAAGCCGACCAGGTGCTGGTACATTCGGGCGAGGCGGGCGAGCTGGTGGAGGTCAAGGCTCAACGCTTTGTTCCCGACGACCTGCTGGAGGCACTCCGAGCCGAATTTGCGGTCGGCCCGGTCCACCGGCTGCGTCCCGTGCTGCCCGTCTTGTCTCGCAAGAACCTGCAGGTGCCGTTCCGCACCTGCGAGCAAATGCTGCGGTACAACCAGGACCGAGGCTGGCCGCTGTGGAGGCTGGGCGTCGAGTACGAGTCGGCTCGCGGCAACCTGACCGCCGACGAGGTGCTCGGACGCATGCTCGAAATCGTTCGCCTGTTGCGACGCTCGGTCCAGCAAGGTTTGGCCGGCACTCGCTACGAAGACCGCATTCTGGGCTACCAGTGCGGTCGGTTCAAAGACCGAATGGACTCCGGACGACTGCTCGACGGCGGCGTGTTGAACCGAATGGTCCTTTACGTCTCGGCGCTGATGGAAGTGAAGAGCTCACTGGGGGTCATTGTGGCCGCTCCGACAGCCGGTGCCTGCGCGGCCTTGCCCGGCGCTTGTCTGGCCGTGGTCGACCAGTTGGGCCTTTCGGACGAGTCGGCGGCTCGAGCTCTGCTGGCCGCCGGCGTCGTGGGCGTGTTCATTGCCGACCGCTCGACGTTCGCGGCCGAGGTGGCAGGGTGTCAGGCCGAGTGCGGAGCGGCGTCGTGCATGGCCGCGGCTGCTTTGGTGGACTTGGCTGGAGGCACGGCCGAACAGGCGACCGCTGCCGCCTCGATGGCTCTGCAAAACTCGCTGGGCCTCATCTGCGACCCGGTGGCCAGTCGAGTCGAGGTGCCGTGTCTCGGAAAGAACGTCCAGGCCGCCGCCAACGCGCTCGCCTGCGCCAACATGGCCTTGGCCGACTACGACCCGGTCATTCCGCTGGACGAAGTCATTGACGCAGCGGACCGAGTGGGTCGCAGTCTGCCGCGCGAACTGCGCTGCACGGCGCTGGGCGGTCTGGCCACAACGCCGACAGCCTGCCGGTTGGCTCAGAAATTGGGAACTTGCTGTCCGGACGAGTCACCCCGACAAGGCGCCGGCTGACGCTCGGACGCGGCAGCGTCGGCGGTCGACTGGCCCGCGGGCCGTCGAGCCGCTCGAAACTGCCCGACCAACGTCTCCGTCTCCACAGTGAACGACGAACATTCGCAGCCGGCCGCTCGCCGCGGGCACGTGGGTACCTTCAGAAAACGGGAGCCAGCCATGAAAAAGACGCGTCGCTTCAGAACCGTGTTGGTCCTGTCGTTGTGGCTCGGCTTTTGCCTTCGCGGCCGGGTGAACCTGGCCGGTCCGGTTCCCGAAGCGTTCGCGCCGCTCCGGCTCGGCCAAGTCCAACCCGACGGGTGGCTCCGCGCCACGCTCACCCGCGACCTCAAAACCGGCTACGTCGGCCACTTGGACGAGCTGCTCCAAGACCCGCACACCAAGAAGTTCCTTCTCCGCCCGGAAAACAACGACTTCGTCACGCGAGCGAACAACCGCGGCTGTCGGCGCGACGCGTCGGGCCTGGCGGTGCCGCCGGCCCTGCGAACCTGGTGGCACGGAGAAATGATTGGCGACTGGCACGACGGCTTGCTGCGAGCGGCGTACTTGACCGACGAGCCGCGTGCAAAGGCCAAGGCCGACCGCTTTGTCGAAGCGCTGCTCAAGTCGCAGGACGACGACGGCTACATTGGAATCTACCCGAAGGGGTGCCGCTTTCACTTTGCCAGGCCGGACGGCGAACTATGGACGCAACGCTGCGCCCTGCTGCCGCTGCTGGCGTACTACGAGCTGACCGGTCGGCAAGACGTGCTGAATGCGGTTCAAAGAGCGGTCAAGCTGACCGTCGCTCAGTACGGGCCGGGTCAGCCCAACTACTTCGACACCCCGAACCAGCGGGACTGCGGCATTTCCCACGGGCTCATGTACTTGGACGTGCTGGAGTGGCTTTACCGGCTCACCGGCGACGACTCCCTTCGCCAGGCCGCTCTGCGGTTCTACGACGACTACAACGCAGCCCGCAACGTCCTGGTCAAAGACGGGCAGCTCCAGCGGCTGCTGGACCCGACCATTCCCTTCAGCGGACACGGCCCCGACGTCATGGGTTTCCTCCGCGTGACCTTGCTGTGCTACTACTTCTCGGGCAAGCCGGTCTACTGGAAGGCGTGGCAGAACGCACTGGCCAAGGTGGAGCGGCACTTGGGTGTGGGGGGTTCGCCTTTGTCGGGGCACGGCGAAGAAATCCAGGCGCGTCCGCAAAGCCCCGACCTGCCCTACGAGTACTGCTCGACCTTCTACCTGACGCACTCACTCATTTGGGCCTTGCAGAAAACCGGCCAAGCCCGTTTCGGCGACCTGATTGAGCGGACTTTGTTCAACGCCGCGCAGGGAGCTCGCTTTGCCAACGGAAAGGCTCTGACGTACTACTCGGCCGACGAGCGGTTGTGGGTGCGTCAGCGTCCGCCCGAAGGCCGAGGCAACCCGCGTTTCATTTACACGGCCGCGTACTACCCCTGCTGCTGCCACAACTCAGGAGCCCGCATTTACCCGTACGTCGTCTCGACATTGTGGTTGCGCAGCCGCGGACCGGACGGCGACGGACTGGTCGCCGCATTGTACGGCCCGAGTCGAGTCGAGACGGAAGTCAACGGCGTGCCAGTGCGAATTGTCGAGCGGACCGACTACCCGTTTTGGTTCGACGTCGAGTTGTCGGTCGAGCCGGAACGGCCGGTCCGGTTCCCGCTTTGGCTTCGAGTGCCCGCGTGGTCGGCCGAGCCGGAGGTTCGGGCCGGCGGCGCGAGGGTCTCGCGGGACAAACCCGGGTGGCTGGTCCTGCACAAGACCTGGCAACCGGCAGACCGGGTGCGACTTCGGCTGAAGCCGACGGTTCGCGCCGTACGGGCCGTCGACGGACGAACGGCTCTCGCCTACGGGCCGCTCGTGTTCTGTCTGCCCATTCCCGAAAAGGCCGAAATTGTTCGACGCTTCCCGCCGGTCGGCCCGGAACGAGTCGGTGGGTTCTGCGCTTACCAGTTCGACCCCGCCGACCTGGCTGCAGCCAAACGTCCGCTGAAACTGAGAGCCGACCAGCCCCACTTCGGCTTCCGCGTCGTCCGCGACCAGCGCAGCAACCCGCTCTTTCCGTGGGACCGTCCACCGCTCAAACTGCAAGGAACGCTCGTTGGAGCCGACGGCCGGCCGGAGACCGTCACCCTGCTTCCAATGGGCTCGACCATTCTGCGACGAACCTTCTTCCCAACCGTCGAAAGCCACGGCCACTCCCGCTGACGGCGTGCGGCTGGCGTCGCCGAAAACCGCTCGGCCCGCTTGAGACCTTCGACCGCTCGTGTTACGGTCGAACAGACGCGCAGTCGACCCGCCTCGGTTCCGGCTGCAGGCCCGCGAACCTGTCGAAGGCTGGCTTCTGGAGGTGGCCATGAACTGGTTGACAACGAACGTCGTCCGTGTGCCGGCACTGTTCTTCAGAGTGGCGTTGGCTTCGGTCGTTTGGCTGTCGGTTGCCACGCCGGCTGGAGCACTTGACGGCACCGAAATTCTGAAAGCGACGGGGGTCCAAGGCGGCCTGGTCGTGCACGTGGGTTGCGACGACGGCCGGCTCACCGTTCAACTGCGTCCAAACGACCGCTACCTGGTTCACGGCCTGGACACCGACCCGGCCGACGTCCAGAAAGCTCGGAGCTACGTCCGTTCGCTGGGCCTGTACGGTCCGGTGTCGGTTGAAGTCTTCGACGGCCGGACGCTGCCCTACCAGGACAACCTGGTCAACTTGCTGGTCGTGTCCGAGCCGGGCCAGGTTCCTTGGTCGGAACTGATGCGTGTGCTCCGGCCGGGCGGCGTGGCGTACGTGAAGAAGGACGGCCGTTGGACCCGGACCGTCAAGCCGTGGCCGAAGGACATTGACCAGTGGACGCATTTCCTGCACGACGCCAGCGGCAACGCCGTCGCCAAGGACCGACAAGTGGGACCGCCGCGTCACGTCCAGTGGGCCGCCGGTCCCAAGCACACGCGCGACCACGACGCTCTGGCCAGCCTCAGCGCCCTGACCACCAGCAACGGCCGGCTGTTCTACATTTTCGACGAGGGCCCCACGTCGCTCATTCACCGGCCACCTCGTTGGAAACTGATTGCCCGCGACGCTTTCAACGGTGTGTTGCTGTGGAAGCGCGACATTCCGAACTGGGTGACGCACCTGTACTACTTCCGGTCCGGTCCCGTTCACCTGGCACGCCGTTTGGTGTCGGTGGGAGACCGCGTTTACGTGACGCTGGGCCTGGAAGCGCCGGTGTCGGAGCTGGACGCCGCGACGGGCAAGACTCTGCGGGTTTACGAGGGCTCGGCCGGAGCGGAAGAACTGGTCTACCACAAGGGCACGTTGTTGGTCGTCGTCAACGAGCCGGAAATCTTCAACGACGAGGCGCCGAAAGTTTACGGCTACTGGGAGCTGACCGTCCGCCGCAAACCGAATTTTCGCAAGAGCCTGATTGCTTACGACGCCGGCACGGGCCGCGTCCTGTGGAAGAAAACCGGTCCGTCACTGGCCTACCTGGTGCCGCTTTCGCTTTGTGCTCACAACGACCGCGTCTACTTCCTGGACAACAAGGAACTGCACTGTCTGGACTTGGCCAGCGGGCGCGAGCACTGGCGCAGTCCCTTCCCCACCGAAGGGCTGTTCCTGCGCAACTACGCTCCCACGGTCGTCGCCACGGACGACGTCCTGCTCTGCCTCACCTGGAAGCGACTGTGTGCCTTTTCGGTCAGCGACGGCCGAAAGCTGTGGGAGCACAAAGGAGCCATTGGCTTCGCCTCGCCCGGCGACCTGTTCGTCATTGACGGGCTGGTCTGGACGGTCCCAATTACGACAGCCATTTGGCACGGCAACCGCGTCGGCCCGGACGGCAAAATTCGGACCGGCATTCCCGTGCCGCCTAGCACGTTTCTGGGCAACGGCGGCAAGGAAATTTGGGGCCTGGACCTCCACACCGGCCAAGTCAAGCGTCGGCTGCCGCGCAACCAGCTTCTGCCCGGCGGACACCACCACCGCTGCTACCGCAACAAGGCGACCACCCGCTACCTGGTCTGTGGGCGACGGGGCGTGGAGTTCGTCGACCTGCAAGGCCAGAACCACGTCAACAATTGGTGGATTCGAGGAATCTGCCAGTACGGCGTTTTGCCGGCCAACGGCTTGCTGTACGTCCCGCCGGACCCGTGCCAGTGCTTCAACCTAATCAAGCTCAACGGCTTCTACGCGCTCCGCTCCGACAGCGCGAGCCAGCCGGACCCGGCCGCCCCGTCCCGGCCCGGTTCGGACGCCGGCGGTTCGGCGACGACGGACGAGGCCGCTGCCAGAGCCGGCTTGGCAGCCAAGACCGTCTCCGCTCGCCCGGCTGCAGCCACACGACGCGCTGTCTCCACCCGGCCCTTCGACCCGCCGTGGCAGCCGCCCCTTTACGGCCCGGACCCGGAGGACTGGCCGACCTTCCGCGGCAACGTCACGCGAAGCGGCTCCTCGCCGACCCGCGTTCCCGCTGACCCGCGGCCGCTTTGGCAGCGCCGGCTCGGCGGTCGCCTGTCGGCACCGGTCGTGGCCGACGGCCGTTTGTACGTCTGCCGCAAGGACGCGAACACCGTGCACTGCCTGGACGCCCAAACCGGCCAACCGCTCTGGGACTTCGTCGCCGACGGCCCGGTCGACTCACCCCCCACCATTGCCGACGGTCGGTGCGTCTTCGGCTGTCGGGACGGAAGCGTGTACTGCCTGAGCGCCGACACGGGTCGGCTCGAGTGGCGGTTCCGCGTCGCGCCGGTCGACCGGCGAATTGTCGCCGACAACCGACTGGAGTCGGTCTGGCCGGTCCACGGCGCAGTGCTGGTTCAGGACGGCACGGTCTACTTTGCCGCCGGCCGCTCGTCGTTCCTCGACGGAGGAATTCACGTGTTCGCGTTGGACTTGCGGTCGGGTCGAAAACGGCACGAAACGTGCGTGGTGACGGAGCCGCAACGTCCCGGAGCCAAACAGAGGAGCCGGCCGCCCACGGGTGCTCTGCCCGACGTGCTCGTTTCCGACGGCCGGCGAATCAACATGCGTCGCGTTCAGTTCGACTTGGAGCTGCTGCCCTTGTCGGGCGCTCCGTTCCGGACGCTTTTCTCGACTACCGGGCTGCTCGAAGACGCTTGGTTCCACCGGCAGAACTGGAGGCTGGGCCTTCCCGTGTCAGGCCGCCGGGCGGGACGAACGGCGTCGGGCCGTCGGTCCCGACAGTCGCCGCCGTCCGGACAACTGATTGTGTTCGACGACCGCGCCGCCTTCTCCGCCCAAAACCCGTACGGCTGGTTGAAGACGACGCCGTCGCTGTACCCGCCGTCGCACGAAGGACACTTCCACCAAAAGTACGCTCGCTACACGGCTCGCTACTTTCCGGTTGGAGTCCGAATTCGGGCTTGGCCCGGCCAGCCACCGGCGGCGAACCGGTCGCCGCGCAAAGGCGACTCCGCGGACGCACGCGTTGCCGCGCAAAAAGCGTCTGCCGACAACAGCGACAAGACGACCCAGCCGTTCTCTTGGGTGCGCGACGTGCCGCTCCAGGTTCGGGCAATGGTCCTGGCCGGCGACAAGCTCTTCCTGGCCGGCTGGAAAGACTCGGTGGCCATTCAAGAACGCACGGGTCGACCGCTCGACCCGGAAAACCCCGACCCCAGACCGAGCGTCTTGCAAGCCTGGTCGGCCCGCGACGGGTCGACGCTGGCCGAGCTTTCTTTGGACGCCGAACCGGTCTTCGACGGGCTCATTGCTGCCCACGGTCGACTGTACTTGACCCTTCAGGACGGCACCGTGCGTTGCTTCGGGAAGTGAGCCGGTTCCGCAACGGACGTTCCCGAGGCGGCGCGTACGCTCCGTTGGCAGCGCGGTGGAGTCGGGGTCGACGACGCAAAGCGTGCTGGCCAGCGACGCCGTTCCTTTGGGCGCGCGGAGTGGTTCGCCACGCGGCTGCGGCCGTGCGGCCGCTCGACGGCGTTTGCCTGGCGCGGCTGGTGTCCGCAGCACCTGCCGGGCGTGCGGCTCGAACTCGCTCCGTTGTACCCTAGGCGTGGTGGCACCAACGACCGGGAAACGAGAACAAACCAGCGCGAACCAGGAACGAAGGACGACGCACCAAGCACAAGGAACGCCGCAGCGTTGGCCGGAAGGTCAAGACGAACGTCGACGGAGAAACTTCAATGGCTCGAAGAAGGGGAAGTGGTCGGTGCGGGCGGGCTGTGGAAGCCGCTCGGCGCTGGAGAGCGGAGTCGCCTTTTCTGACGTTCCGCCCGCCAGTTCGAGGCACAAGACAGGGCGAACGTCGTGCCGGCCCGGGGTGCTCCGCACCCGTTCCCGTCAGCCGCGTGGCGTCCTTGCGGCGCGGGCTGCTGGTGCTGCTCCTACTGGCCTTCGCGGGCGGCCGGTCCGTCGCAGCCAGCGGCTTGCCCTTGTCGGTGCCGGAGCGGGTCGGAATGCGCGGCGACGTCCTGGCTCGCATTGACCCGTTGGTCGAAGACGCCTTGCGGGAAGGCCAAATGGCTGGCTGCGTCGTGTGCATTGGTCGCCACGGTCGGGTCGTCTTTCGAAAAGCGTACGGCTTCCGCCAGGTCCTGCCCAAGAAGGAGCGAATGACGGTCGACACGTTGTTCGACCTGGCCTCGTTGACCAAGCCCGTGGCCACGGCAACCAGCGTGCTGCTGCTGGTCGAGCGGGGAGAGGTGCGACTGCGCGACCGGGTTGCTCAGTACATTCCCGAGTTCGCTCAGAACGGCAAGCAGTCGATTACGGTCGAGCAGCTGCTGACTCACCAGGGCGGACTCGTCCCCGACAACCCGCTGTCGGACTACCAGGACGGTCCGCAAAAGGCGCTCGAAAGAATTTTCGCGCTGAAACCCACCGTGGAGCCCGGCACGCGTTTCGTCTACTCCGACGTGGGCTTCATTGTGCTGGGCGAGCTGGTTCGTCGCGTTTCTGGTCAACCGCTCGACGTGTTCGCCCGAAAAAACATTTTCGAACCGCTCGGAATGAAAGACACGGGCTTCCGGCCGGGGCCGGAGAAGCGCCGGCGAGCCGCAGCCACGGAAAAACGGGACGGCCATTGGATGAAAGGTGAGGTTCACGACCCGCGAGCCTGGGCGCTGGGCGGCGTGGCCGGACACGCGGGTCTGTTCTCCACGGCCGACGACCTGGCCGTCTACGCCCAAATGCTCCTGCAAGGAGGCACGTACCGAGGAGTCCGGGTGCTGGGGCCGCGAACCGTCCGCGAAATGACTCGGCCGCGTTCCGTCTCGAGCGGACTGCGGGCTCTGGGCTGGGACGTCCGCAGCCCGTACTCGTCGAACCGAGGCGAACTGTTCACCGACTCGGCCTTCGGACACGGCGGTTTCACCGGCACGTCGTTGTGGGTCGACCCGGGCTTGGACCTGTTCGTCGTTTTCCTCAGCAACCGGCTTCACCCGGACGGCAAAGGTTCGGTCAACCACCTGGCCGGACGAATCGGTACGGTCGCCGCGGCGGCGGTGACGGTCGAGCCGCTCTGCGAGACTGCGGCGAAGGTCCGGCCACGCGGCCAAGCCGGGCCGGGCCGGACCGTCGAGCCACAACGACGGTCCGAAGCGGCGAGCCCGCGCCAGCCTTCCGCCACTGGCGGCTCTGGCTCGCAACACAAGCGTCTCCGTCCGCGGAAGGCCGCTCCCTCGCCGCACCGGAAACCAGCTGCTTGCGTGACCGAGGCACTCGGCGTGCTGCCGGGAATCGACGTGCTCCGCCGGGACCAGTTCCGCTTGCTGGCCGGACGGCGAGTCGGGCTCATTACCAACCACACGGGCGTCAGTCGAAACGGAACCCGCACGGCAACGCTGCTTCACCAGGCTCCACAAGTCAAGCTGGTCGCGCTGTTCAGCCCGGAACACGGACTGAAAGGCGTGGAAGACCGACCGAACATTCCCGACGCCAAAGACCCGGAACTGGGGCTGCCCGTTTTCAGCCTTTACGGGACGTCTCGCAAGCCGACGGCCGAGTCGCTGAAAGGCATCGACACGCTCGTCTTCGACATTCAGGACATTGGTACTCGCTTCTACACGTACGTCTCGACCATGGGTCTGGCCATGGAAGCGGCGGCGGAGAACGGTCTGCGGTTCGTCGTGCTCGACCGCCCCAACCCAATCAACGGCGTCGACGTGGAAGGCCCCGTGCTCGACCCGAACCTCACCTCGTTCACCGGCTTCCACCCGGTTCCGGTCCGTCACGGCATGACGGCCGGCGAGCTGGCTCGAATGTTCGCTGCCGAACGACACCTCAAGCTCGACCTGCACGTCGTGCCGGTGGAAGGCTGGAACCGAGCCGACTACTACGACGCGACGGGCCTGCTGTGGGTCAACCCGTCTCCGAACATGAGGAGCCTGACCCAGGCGCTGCTCTACCCCGGAATCGGTTTGCTCGAAACGACCAACCTGTCGGTCGGACGCGGCACAGACACACCGTTCGAGGTTCTGGGAGCCCCGTGGATTGACCCGGTCACACTGGCCCGAGAACTGAACGCGCAGGGGCTTCCCGGAGTCCGTTTCGTGCCGCGGTACTTCACGCCGACGGCCAGCAAGTTCGAGGGCGAGCGTTGCGGGGGTGTCGACGTCGTCGTCACTGACCGCCGTTCCTTCCGACCAGTCCGAACTGGCCTGGCCATTGCCCGTACACTGCGTTCGCTCTACCCCAACCAGTGGGACGCGAAGTCGTTCCTCCGACTGCTGGCCGACCGGGCCACTCACCAGGCCGTGCTGGAACTGAAGCCGCTGGGCGAAATCGAGGCGACCTACCGCGACGAGCTGGAACGGTTTCGGGACCGCCGGAAGCGCTTTCTGTTGTACTGAGCGGTTGCAGTGGTCCGGGCGTCGAGTCGACGTGGCTTCGAGCCCGCGCGGCTAAGCCGGCGCCGGACGCGTTGCCGGACCACCGTCCGCTGGAGACTCACACCCGGTCGGCCTGGGTCGCTCCGACCGATTCGCGCACGTCGAGCCCGTCGGGTTGAGTCGGGCCTGAGCGGCGCGAACCGGCCGACTACTTTTCGGACTGCCCGCACGGCCGCCCGAAGCCCACTGCCTGCCTCGGCCCGTGGCCGGCGTCTGGTTGGCGGCTGACGCGTCGCCGCCGACGGACCACAGCGGTTCGTTTGCGACGCGACGCTGCTGAACGCCTCGGCCCCTTCGGCCTGCGGCCTTTCTTTGTCGCCTTTCGCGGGGCGTGGTCTGCGTTTGGTCCGTTCCGGTCGGCCGTTTTTCCTTGCTGCGCCCCCTTCCGGGCCCCGTCACCAATTTTCCGGAAATTTCTCGAATTCGGCCAAAAAGCGCGCCGCTGGCAGCCTCCTCCTGCGATTAAGAGGCGGTGTTTGTCGCACGTCGCCACTGGTTCCCCACGGAACAGGTCTGCTGGAGCGCGGGCGACCAGTCAACGGGAGAGCGAGCAGCCGTGGTGACGCCGTCGACCTGGTCGCGCTCGGCGGCTGCGTCCAGGTCGACGTCCATGCCTGGTCGCGGCGACGGTTCGGCGGGTGGAGAGACCGATTCTTGGGTTTCCAGTGAGGAGGAGGCGAAGCCATGTTGGGCGGTTGGTTGCGCGAAGCGGTTCGGGCAAGCGGGGCTCGACGCTTTTTCGCTCGGAAACCGCGGCGTCGGCGTCGAGCGTACGTTCGAGCGTTTGTCGAGTCGTTGGAAAACCGGACGCTGCTGGACGGCAGCGGCATTGTCAACAGCGCTCCGGTGTGGGACCCGGCGACGTACACGTTCGCGGTCGAAGAAAACACGGTCGACAACGTCATTGGTCAGCTTCACGTGACCGACCCGGACGGAGACATGTTGTCCGTGGCCGTCTACGACGGCGAAGACTACGTGGGTCAGTTCTGGGTGGACCAGTACGACCACACGCTTCGCGGTCCCACGGACGAGCCTTTGGACTTCGAGCGGAAAGCGCAGTACGTGCTGACGGTCGACGCGAGCGACGGCCTGGAACTGGTCAGCGCGACGGTGGTCATTAACGTCATTGACCAGGACGACGTGCCGCACGTGCAACAAGAAAGCTACACCTTTGACGTGTCCGAGGCCGCTGAGGTGGGCACGGTCATCGGACGCATTGTGGCAACCGACCCGCTGGGTGGTGGCCTGTACTACGGCTTTTACGACGGCGACTACGGACCGTTCTCGATCAATAGCCTGACCGGCGAAATCAGCATTGAGGAGCCGCTCGCAGGCGGCGACGTCTACGAGTTCTCGGTCGACGTGAGCAACATGATTGAACTGGTCAACGTGCCGGTGACAATCAACGTCCTGCCGCTCGAGGACCGGCCCATCTTCGACACGTCCACCTACTACTTCGACGTCGACTCGCCGAACGGCCAAGTGGGAACGGTCCACGCCGAGTCGCCGCGGGGTTACGTGACCTACTTCATCATCACTTCCGACGTCCCGTTCATGGTCAACGAGCAGGGTGAGATTTTCACGACGCAGGACCTGGAGCCAGGCCAGACCTACACGTTCGAACTGGGCGCCGAAGACGGCTACTACTGCACGACGACCGACGTGACGGTCGAAGCCAACTTCGAACTGATGTGAGCCGCTCGGCCCGCCGCTCCGACCTGCGCCGCTACGAGGTTTTGATTGTGTGGAGAACAAGCGGTTGGACCGAACGACGTGGGCAGGCCGCCGATTGCCCCAAAGGCCCCGCCCACGGAAACGCTCGGTTCCACAACGCCTGCCGGAGCACACGGCTTCCACGGCCTGACCCCTCAGCCTTGCGGCCGGCGCAGCCCCCGGCATGCTTGCCCCCTGCCGAACGCCGGCCGCAAGGCAGGTCGGGCCTCATGCAAAGCCGGCTCCTCAGGTAACAGCAAAGAATTCCGCACCAAGCGGTCCAGCCTACAGAAAACCCGAACCACTCGACCGTGAAGAGCTGCGGCCGCGACGAGCGACCAGAGGAGCAGTGCTGGTAGTAGGCAAAGAAAGGCGTTGCAGTGACACGGCTGTGCCAAACGACTGCCAGTTGGAGCGGCTCACGGTGACGGCCTGAACCTCCTTCGCAGGACCGCGTGGACACAGGCCGAACCCGGGTTCCTTAGCTCGACCAGCGCGCAACACAGTCTTCGGGGGACCGATTGAGCCGGTTGGAGGACGGAACGGTGAAGCAGGAGCAGGATTTGCTCGGACTGGCCCGACGCATGCAAGGTGGCGACTCGCGAGCCGTTCGTGAGTGGCACCGGCGAGTGGGCGCGGCCACTCGCGCTGTCGTGGGCCGTGCGCTGCGTCGTCGCGACACGAATTCTTTCCTGGGTCGCTGGGTGTTGGCCGAGGCGGCTCGGGTTTGCGGCGGCCCCACGCAGCGCGACGCCCGTCACCTCGACACACAACTGGTCGACCAGGTTTCAGTCCGTTTGAGCGAGCGACTGGCTCAGGCTCTCGTCAACGTCGCACACGGCAAACGTGGCAGCACAGCATTGTGCGTCAGAACGGTTTGCGGCGTCGACAGCCACCGGTTTTGGGAACAAAAGGTTTGAAGCGGGCCTGCCACACGCGGTGACCAAACTCGGGGCCACCAAGGGCGCGGCGAACGGCTCTCACGACAGGGAGGACCGAGCCGCTCGCCGTCGCCCGCCCCGCCCTGACACCGCCGCAACGCGTCCCACGGCACGTGCGTTTCGGAAAGGGACCGCCCGGCATGAGGTCGCCAGCTCGCAACGCGAAGCCAACCAACAACGGTGGCACGGAGTCGCAGAGCCTTCACTGGCTCTTGAAACTGGAGTTCGCGACGCGTGTCGTCGTCGTCCCACTGTCCAACGCGTCGGACGCGAACGGTCAGAGCGCGCACGGAGACGGCAGAGCCGCCGCCAGTGCCACAACCCGCTCGCTCACCCCACCATCGCCGGCTGGCGAACAAGAGCCGGCCGAACAGACCGGACTCATGCAGACCTTGGAAAGCGGCGTCACCTACGTTCTGACGCCACGGCCCGTTCCTGTGGGCGTCGTCTGCATTCGGTCGCTCAGAAAAGAAGAACCCCTCCCCAATCTGGTCGCAGAAATCACCGAATGCCGTCCGGTCGAGAACCTGGGGTTCCTCTCGGTGGCCGCCACAGTCAAGCTGCGCCGCGACCCGCTGTCAGATTGACTGGTCATGCCACCAAGCCAGAATGATTGCGGCCTGCGACACAGACGACTGGGATCGCCCACGCAAGCCGCAACACAGCACGTCGCGCAAGGCACGAGAAGGTGCGTCTGTCTGGCCCGGCGAACTGCCGAAACGCTTTTGTCATGGGTTCCAGAAAGCGAGGCTGAGAAGAGGGCGGAAAACCAGCCGCCCGAACCGCTGTGCTGGCGCGAGCTGTGCGTCGGCACGACGAATCGGTGTCAGCGAGCGTCTAGTGCTGCGTCACAGCGAAAAATTGGCACTCAGTCGATTCTGGCGCAACTGTCTCGGCAGGCGCCAACAAGCAGTTCCCTCTCCTGCTCGCGCGAGAGGGTGGCGAGCGAAGCGAGCCGGGTGAGGGCGTGCGAGCGCAGCGCCCCAG
>CAYSAG010000063.1:0-20612 GCA_964428935.1 uncultured Planctomycetaceae bacterium
CCACAAGCCGGCCGAAAAACGCCGACGAATTCTCGCACAGTCTCAGCTCGCACAGTCTCGAGAACAATCTACTGGCACGACGGGGGAGTGCACCACCATGAGACGGAATTCGGTGAAGGCGGCTTTGAAAGCGGGAAAGCCGCAGGTCGGAACCTGGCTGTCGCTCGGCAACGTGACGGCCGCTCGGCTTCTGGCTCGGGTCGGCTTTGCCTGGCTGACCGTGGACTTGGAACACTCGCCCGTCGACTGGGAAACAGCGGCTCTCCTGTTCGGAGCCATTGCCGACGCGGGTTGCGTTCCGCTGGCTCGCGTGCCTCGTGGCGACCACGACCACATTAAACGCGTGTTGGACGCCGGCGCGTTTGGCGTGGTGGTTCCCATGGTCGAGACGGTGGAGCAGGCGGAGGCGGCGGTGGCCGCGGCCAAGTACCCGCCCGTGGGAACGCGGTCGCTGGGCGGAGCGCTGCACGCGCTGAACTTCGACGCGGCGACCGCCGACTACTACGCTCGCGCCAACGACGAAATTCTGGTGGTCTTGCAAACCGAGTCGCCTTTGGGAGTGCAGAACGCCGAACGAATTTACCGGCTGCCCGGCGTCGACGCCATTTTCGTCGGGCCGAACGACCTGAAGGCTCGGCTCCGTCAGCCAGACGGCTCCGACCCAACGCCGGAACAGTTCGAGCAGACGCTGCAACAAATCCTGTCGGTCGGCAAGAAGGTCGGCACGCCGGTGGGCTTGCACGTGCAGACGGTCGACGACGTCCGCCGCCGAGTGGCCGAAGGGTGGCAGTTCCTTGCCGTCGGCAGCGACCTGAAAATGTTGGTTTCGCAGGCTCAACAAGTCGTCCGCCACTTGGGCTTGACGGCCGGACGCGACGACTTGGCCCGGTACTGAAAGCGGCTCTGTTGCGACGCAGCACCGGCCGTCTGTCGGCGGTTGTTTTCTTGGTCCAGGAGTACGAAGCCATGCTGCGACTTCGACCCAGCGTGACGGTCTGGTTGGTCCTGACGCTGGCCGCGACGGTTGTCCAAGCGAAGCCGCCGGCCTCCGAGGTCCCGAAGAAACGGGTTCTGATTGTGACCGGCGTCGACTGGAAGGGCCACTTGTGGAAGAAGACGGCTCCGGTCCTGCGTGACCTGCTCGAAAAGGACAGCCGGCTGGAGGCTCGAATCGTGGAAGACCCGGCGTTTCTGGCCAGCCCGGCGGTCGACGACTACGACGTCCTCCTGCTGCACTTCAAGAACTACGACCCGATTCCTCGGCAGCAGCAGGTTCAGCAGAAATTGGTCGAAGCCGTTCGGAACGGAAAGGGTTTGGTCCTGCTGCACTTTGCGTGCGGAGCTTTCGAGGACTGGCCCGAGTTTCGTAACCTGGCTGGCAAGGTCTGGGACAAGAAAAACACTCACGACCCGTACGGCTCGTTTACGGTCCGCATTGTCGACCGACAGCACCCGGTGACGCGAGGCTTGCAGGACTTCGTCACACGGGATGAGCTTTACATTTGCTTGACCGGCGAGCGTCCGGTCCAGGTGTTGGCTGTGGCCCGGTCGGTGAAAACCGGCCGCGACCACCCAATGGCGTTCGTCTTTTCGTACGGTCGAGGGCGGGTGTTCCACACGCCGCTGGGACACAACGTCGAGTCGATTCGCGGCGCAGCGGAATTGATTCGTCGTGGAACGGCGTGGGCGGCTGGACTGGAACCACGCTGACGTCCCACGGAAACGAACAACCGCAAACGGTGGGACGCCCGGCGCCGAACCAGCAGCCGCTCCAGCGCCCGGGCGGGACGGGCAGTCCGCGGACGGTGCCGCTTGAGTTTCGTAGACGGAACAAGTCGCGGCTCCAGCGCGACGCCGTTCCGGCAGCCGGAGAGACGTTCGTGCGGGGGCGGACAGGCAACCGAGGGGCGCGGCAAAAGCACCAAACGGTGGGGCCAGACGTTGCAAGAAGGAGCCACGTTCTCATGCGAACCCGAAAGCTGACCAGACGACGTTTCCTGGGCGGGCTGGCGGCAGCAGCCGTGCCCGTGCGGAATGTTTTGGGGGCGAACGAGTCGGTGGTGGTGGCGCTGCTGGGAGCCGGTTGGCGCGGCGGACAACTGATTCCCGAGTTCGTCCGGATTCCCGGCGTCCACTTGGCAGCGGTGTGCGACCCCGACTCGACCCGAATGGCCGAGAAGGCGGCTCAAGCCGAGAAGCTCACCGGCCGCCGACCGCGGACCGAAAAGGACCTGCGGCGGGTCCTGGACGACCGAAGCGTGGACGCCGTCGTCGTCGCAACGCCCAACCACTGGCACGCACTGGCCACCATTTGGGCTCTGCAGGCCGGCAAGCACGTGTACGTCGAGAAGCCGGTCGCTCACAGCCTGTGGGAGTCTCAGCAAATGGTTCGCGCGGCCCGGAAGTACGGTCGGCTGGTTCAGGTCGGAACGCAACGACGCTCGTTCCCGCCCATTGCCGCGGCCATGAAGCGAGTGGTGGCCGGCGAGTTTGGTCGAGTGGTTCGCGCGCGAGCGGTCATTTACCGCTACCGCGAGTCGATTGGTCGGCGGTCGACGCCTTTGCCCATTCCACCGGAAATCGACTACAACCTGTGGGCCGGACCGGCTCCCCTACGGCCCCTCTACCGAGCCAAGTTCCACTACGACTGGCACTGGTTCTGGGAGACCGGCAACGGCGACCTGGGCAACCTGGGCTCGCACATGCTGGACGTCATTCGTTGGGGACTGGGCCAGGAACAGCTCGCTCCGGCCGTCGTCAGCCTCGGCGGTCGGTTCGTTTGGGACGACGCCGGCCAGACGCCGAACACGCAACTGGTCTACTTCGACTACCAGCCGGCTCCCGTCCTTCTGGAGCTTCGCAACCTGCCTTCTCGTCCGGGCAGTAAGCAAATGGACCGGTTTGCCGGCCTGCGGCAAGGGTTCTTGTTCGAGTGCGAAGACGCGGTGGTCGCCGGCTTCAACCACGTGGAAATTCGCGACAAGCGGGGCCGAGTGGTCGAACGGGCGGAACCGAAGGACCGACACGTCCACCCGGCGAATTTCATTGCAGCGGTCCGAGCGGGCCAGGAGGAGCGGCTGAGCTGCCCGGTCCGCACCGGACACCTCTCGTGCGGACTGGCGTTGCAGGGAAATATTTCGCATCTTGTGGGAAAACGCCAGCCGCTGGCGGCCGTGCGAGCGGCCGTGCGAGGCAACCGGCTGTGCGAGGAAGCGCTGGACCGAATGGTCCACCACCTGCAGGCTCACGGCGTCGACCTCAACCGAGACCAGCTCACTGTCGGTCCCGTGCTGACCTTCGACCCGGAGTCCGAACGGTTCACGGGCGAGCACGCCGAAGCCGCCAACCGGCTGCTGCGGCGGTCGTCCTACCGGGCTCCCTTTGTGGTCCCCGAGGTGGTCTGACCCACCCAGGGGCAGACACGCGGAGTGAGCGACGAAACAACAAGAACGACGTGCAGAAAAAAGGACCCGAGAAATGAAACGGTGCCGGTGGTTGTCGCTGCGGGGTGTTGTCGTGCTGGCTTGCGCGGGGCTGGTCGCGCTGGAGGCGTTGGCACAAGCGGCGTCGGCCGCGGACCGGCCGAACATTTTGTGGATTACGGTCGAAGACATGAGTCCGACGCTGGGCTGCTGGGGAGACCCCTACGCCAACACGCCCAACTTGGACCGCTTGGCAAAGCAGAGCGTGCGTTACACCAACGCCTTCGCGACCGCGCCGGTCTGCTCGCCAGCCCGCTCCTGTCTCATTACCGGTTGCTACGCCACCACCCTGGGCACTCAACGGCTGCGTTCCCTCTTTCCCATTCCCGACTACATGAAAGGTTTTCCTTCCTACTTGCGGAAGGCCGGCTACTTCTGCACGAACAACGTGAAGACGGACTACAACACGTCGAACGAACCGGAAATCATTCGAGCGTCGTGGGACGAGTGCAGTCCCACCGCTCACTGGCGGCACCGGAAGCCGGGCCAGCCTTTCTTTGCCGTCTTCAACGACATGACCACTCACCAGTCGCGAACCATGGTGTGGCCTTACGAGCAGTTCCAGCGCCAGGTGCAAAGTCGACTGAAGCCGAATGAAATTCACGCACCCGAACGGGCTCCCGTTCCGCCCTACTACCCGGACACACCGCTGGTTCGCAAGACGCTGGCCCGCTACTACGACTGCGTTTCCGTCATGGACAAGAACGTCGGCCGTTTGCTGAAGCAACTGGAAGAGGACGGCCTGGCCGACGACACCATTGTGTTCTTTTTCTCGGACCACGGTTCCGGCTTGCCGCGTCACAAGCGAGCGTTGTTCGACACCGGCTTGCACGTCCCTCTGTTGATTCGCTTTCCGAAGAAGTACCAGCACTTGGCCCCCGCCCGCCCGGGCGCGACGGTCAGTCGGTTGGTCAGTTTTGTCGACTTCCCGCCCACGGTGCTCAGCCTGTGCGGAGTTCCCATTCCCGACTACATGCAGGGAACGGCTTTTCTGGGCGAGCAGGCCGGGCCACCGCGCCGGTTCGTCTACGGAGCTCGGGACCGAGTCGACGAGGTTTTCGACCTGGCCCGCTCCGTTCGAAGCCAACGCTACCTTTACATTCGAACGTTCATGCCGCACCTGTCGTACCACCAGCCGTCGGCTTGGCCGGACCAGGGTGCGGTCCGGAGAGAAATGACGCGCTACGCGCGGGAGCACTTCGACGACCTTCCCGCACCGGCCCGTCACTACTTCGCTCCGACCCGTCCGCTGGAAGAGCTGTACGACGTCCAAGCCGACCCGCTCAACCTGCACAACCTGGCCGACTCACCGGCTCACCGCTCCGTGCTGGAACAAATGCGGTCCGAGCTGCGGCGCTGGATTCGCGACACGCACGACGTGGGCTTCTTGCCTGAGGACGACGCGTGGAAGCGGTCGGCCGGGACGACTCTCTACGACGTCGGCTCCAACCCGCAGCTCTACCCGCAAGACGAAATCGTTGCGGCGGCTTCTTTGGTCGGGAACCCGAAGGCCGACGTCGACGACTTCGTCCGACTGCTCCGTCACCCAGACGCGGCCGTTCGCTACTGGGCGGCCGTCGGCTTGAGTGCGTTGGGGCCGAAGGCGGCCGCTGCGTCCGACGCCCTGCACCGAGCGCTGCAAGACCCGTCGCCGTCTGTGCGTGTGGAGGCGGCCGGCGCGTTGGCTCGCGCCGGCGAACTGGACGCCGCTCTGCCGGTCCTCACGGCCAGCCTGAAAAACGAAAGCAAGTCCGTCGTCTTGCACGCCGCTCGAACCATTCAGCTTCTGGGCGAGCCGGCTCGCCCCGCCGTTCCGGCCATGAAAGCCGCGCTCAAAGCCGCCCAGGGCCGAGACGTTCTGAACATGTTCATTCGCTTCTCGGTCAATGCGTTTCTGGAAGGGTTGGGCGAGAAGGACTGACGCCCCACCGAGGGCGACCCGTCATGAAGTCTCGTCGGCTTCACCCCTGGAACCTGAGCTACGACCGAGCCGTCGCGTTGCAAGAGCGGCTGGCGAAGCAGGTCTTGCTGAAAGGGGTGCCGAGAAGAATTCGGCTGGTGGGAGGAGCCGACGTTTCGTACGTTCGACAGTCCGACCTTCTGGTGGCCGGCATGGTCGTGCTGGAGTTCAGTAGCCTGCAGGTTGTCGAGCGGGCTCACGCGGTCCGGCGTTGCCGGTTTCCGTACGTTCCCGGACTGCTGAGCTTTCGGGAGTGTCCGGCGTTGCTGGCCGCGGCGCGAAAAATTCGAGCCGAACCGGACGTGCTGATTGTCGACTCGCAGGGAATCGCTCACCCACGCCGCTTCGGACTCGCCTCGCACCTGGGCCTGCTGCTCGACCGGCCGACAATTGGCTGTGCCAAGAGTTGGCTGGCGGGCGACTACGACGAGCCGGGCCGGAAGCGCGGTCAGTGGACGCCACTGCGCTACGAGGGCCGTTGCGTGGGAGCGGTCGTGCGAACGCGAGACGACACGCGGCCCGTCTTCGTTTCACCCGGACACCGAATGACCGTCCGGCTGGCCGTGCGGTTGGTCTTGCAGACCGGCGGCGGTTTCCGCCTGCCCGAGCCGGTTCGGCAGGCTCACCTCTACGTCAACCAACTTCGACGCGAACTGACGCGGCAACAGCCATGAAAACCCTGCGCGAGCTGTACCGGATTGGACACGGGCCGTCCAGCAGCCACACGATTGGCCCGTACCGGGCCGCGGAAAAGTTCCGCCGACAGTGGCCGCAGGCCGCGCGTTTCCGCGTCACGCTGTTCGGCACCTTGGCCGCAACCGGACGCGGTCACTTGACGGACCGAGCCATTCAGCGAGCGCTGCAACCGTTGCCGGTGGAGTTCGTGTGGGAGCCGTCGCGTCAGCTTCCGCGGCACCCGAACGGACTGCGGCTGGAAGCACTCGACGCAGACGGACGCGTGCTCGGCTCCGCCGACGAGTACAGCGTCGGCGGCGGCAGTTTGCTGAGCGACCAGCAGAGCCCGGACGTCTACCCGGCTCGCTGCCTCCAAGAAATCCTGGACCACTGCCGTCGCACCGGCGAGTCTTACTGGGAGTACGTCGAGGCTTGCGAAGGAACCGAAATCTGGTCGTTCTTGGCCGACGTGTGGCAAGCCATGCAGGAGGCGTTGCAGCGGGGACTGCACAACGAGGGCGTCTTGCCGGGCGGACTGGGGCTCTACCGAAAAGCCCGCTCCCTCCACCGAAAGAGCCTTTCGCTGGAAGGTCCCTTTCACGAAACGGCCGTGCTGGCGGCCTACGCCTACGCGGTGGCCGAGGAGAACGCTTGCGGCGGACGAATCGTCACCGCCCCCACCTGCGGCTCGGCCGGCGTTCTGCCAGCCGTGTTGAAGTGCCTGGAAGAGACGTTCCGCTTGGAAGAAACCGAAATCCAACACGCTTTGGCCACCGCCGGCCTGTTCGGGAACGTCGTCAAAACGAACGGGTCCATTTCGGGAGCTCTGGTCGGTTGTCAGGGCGAAATCGGAACCGCCTGTGCCATGGCCGCAGCCGCAGCCGCTCAACTGCTGGGCGGCTCGCCGCAACAAATCGAGTACGCAGCCGAAATGGGATTGGAACACCACTTCGGGCTGACGTGCGACCCGGTGGCCGGCCTGGTGCAAATTCCGTGCATTGAGCGAAACGCTCACGCAGCCGCTCGCGCCCTCAGCTGTGCGCGATTCGCCCTGCTCTCGGACGGCCTGCACCGAATCCGTTTCGACGACGCCGTTTCGGTCCTGCTGGAAACGGGTCGAGCTCTGCCGGCTCTGTACCGCGAAACTTCGGCCGGCGGACTGGCTCGAATCTACCAACGACGGTTGAAGGAGCAAACCGGCTTGAAACTCGACGCTCCGCCCACCGCTCAACCGCCGCCCGAGGCCGGGCCCTCCTGAGCGCGCTCGACTTCGCAGTCGAAGGCGGAGACCGGCGTGGGCGCAAGAGAGGGGAGCACGCTGTCGGCCGGAGTCTCCCGCGCGGACACGAAGCTGGCGTCGGCGCAAAAAAAGTCGGGAGCGTGAGCCGCCCGGACTTTCGTCCGAGGCGAGCTCAACGCTCCCACTCCCACCCTACCTGCTCGGCTCCTTTGTCTCCGTCACGCCGGTCCGACCCGGTGAACCGTCCGGTCGGACCGACCCGTCGTTCCGTTTACGGCGCCGCGGGCCACCTGCAAGCGGCCCACTTCCTCCCGCAACCGACTACCCCGGCTTGTTGTCGTTCCGCTCGGGCTTTTTCCCAGCCTCGTCACGCGTCGAACCGCGGACTTTCGCCGGCCGACCGGCACGCTCCCGCCTCTCCTTTCGTTCGCGCGACTTGTGTTCCGGACCGTGTCCGCCGCGTCTGGGCGGGCCGGCAGCTCGAGCCGGCTTGCCGGCCGGGCCGTGCGGTCCGTGAGCCTTCGGCGGTCCCGGTCGGTGTCCGCGGTGAGCCCGCTCGGCGTGTGGCGGTCCGTGGTGCCGACCGGCTTCGTGCGCCGGACCTCGTCGGGGCCCAGGCCGTTTGGCTTCGGCTTTCTTCTCGGCTTCGGGCTTGGGCCGCTCCACCTTCTGCTTCGACTCGGCCTTCCTAGCCGGCTTGGCTTCCCGGTGTGGCCGCGGTCCGTGCAGTCCGACTCCCCTTGGGCCGGGGCGGTGGAAGCCTCGTCTGGCTGCCGCCCGAGGTCGGGCAGCCCACGGGGGGCCTGGTGGACCAAGCCGTGCCGCTTCTCGGCCAAGTCGACCACGCCACCACGGCCGGGCGGCTAGCAGCGGAGGCCGCTGCCACGCCGCTGGTCTCGGCCCCCAAACGCCGGGACGCCCCCAGCGAGGCGCCGGCCCCGGCCCCAACGGACGACGCGGGTGGCCGAGACGCCGCAGTTGAGGCGGAAACCAGCCGCGCTGAAACGCGAACCGCCGAATGCCTGCAAGCGGCCGACGACAGACCGGGCCGCACGGCCGTCGCCACCGCGGTCCAAGCGGCCTTCGGCCGAAGTGCGTCGCTCGAGGACCAGCCAACGGCCGGGCTCGCGGCCCGCGCGGTCCCAAGGCCGGCGGTCCGCTCGGCGGTGGCGGCCCGGGACGTCGTCCGACTGCGGGCCGACGAGCCGAAGCCGGCGGACGACCTTCCGGCCGCGTCCGTTCAGCAGCCCGTGGTCCCGGCTGCTCCGGCCTTGCACCTCTGGGACCGCGTGGAGCGGCACCGCGGTGGGCTCGCACCTGCCGCAGCCGCTCCACCATTCCAGCGTGTCCGCGTTTGAACTCGTCCAGCGTGACCTTGCCGTCGTGGTCAGCGTCCAGCCGCGCGAAAATTTCTTCCGCGCTCGGCATTCGGCCGGCAAAGGGTGGCCCACCAGGCCGGTCTCCGCCACGTGGCGGCCCCGGCTGCGCACGAGCTGTTCCCAGCAGAAGGCACGCCACGCCGAACGCCGCAAGTGCCAGCGTTGTTTTTCTCATGGCCAAACTCCTTGCTTCTCGCAATTTCGGGACAAGACGCGAGAGCACCCGCGGGTTCTCGGCAACCGGCTGCCTTCGGGACAGGCTCTTCACGCTACATGAACAATAAACGGACCGACCCGCGTTTTTTCTACAGCCCGTCTTTCCGACCGTTCTGTTTTGTGCCCGTCGCCCCGGTGCGGGGCCGTGTCGCAAGCCGTGAGACGCCTACCCCCTCCCGCCCCTTTTCTCACGCCGTCGAATTCACACCACCCCGGGTTTGCGCGTCTGCGTTGCAAAACGGAGCGGGAAAGGGTCTGATGGTGCAGCCGGACGAGGACGCAACAGCCGAGTCGCTCGGTGCCGGTGTTGGCACGCCAGCGACCGGAGCGGGGTCTGACTGCGCGGGCGAACGCGAGGCGTCCGGTTCCGTCCTGGAGCGAGAGGCGGCGAGCGGCGCACGAACGTTGTCGGCGGTCAGAGTTTGCGTTGCAGGTCGAAGGCGAGAGAAAAGGAGGACTGCAATGGACCTAATCAGCACCATTTCCGGTTCGCTCCTGGAGGGGTTCTTCCCGGCTGGGTGGGACCTGAAGAAAATCGACGCCTGTGTCGACGACCCGTCCACGGTGACGCAACGCCAGTCCTGGTGGCACCCGCAGTTCGAGCCCATTCCGTGCCAGACGCTGACCGACTTCGACACCATGCTCGGCCACGAAATCGCTCTCACCATTAAGCGCAGCCGCGACGCCGGAGAACAGCTCGTGCTCATTCTGCCGGTCGGGCCAATGGGCATGTACCGCTGGGCGGTTTACTTCTTGAAGGAGTGGGGTGTACCGTGCGACCACGTCCATGGGTTCAACATGGACGAGTGGAGCGACGCCGAGGGCAACACGTTGCCGCCGTCGAACCCGGGGGCCTTCCAAAACGCCATGGAACAGGCCTTTTACGGGCCGCTGGGGGAACTGACGGTTCCAGAAAGCCAGCGTCACTTCGCCACCAAAGACGTGCTGCCGACGTACCCGGAACGAATTGGCGAGCTGCGGGCAGCGGGCGCGAAGCTGACGGTCATTTTCGGAATCGGACGGGTCTGCCACATTGCGTTTTGGGAACCGCACTTCGCGGCGGAGTTCGAGTCCGAAGAGCAGTGGAAAGCTCAGACCCACCGGCTCGGCGCCAAACTCCACCCGCTGACAATCGAACAGAACGCGATTACCA
Organism: uncultured Planctomycetaceae bacterium; assembly: GCA_964428935.1. GTDB lineage: Bacteria > Planctomycetota > Planctomycetia > Planctomycetales > Planctomycetaceae > JAADHY01. The sequence continues at coordinate 10,106 of CAYSAG010000063.1, forward strand.
GCTTCAAGAGCCGCACCACGTTGGTGCCCGCTTACGCCAACACGATTGGACCTGGCCTGTTCCTGGGAGCGGACAAGATTATTGGCGGTGCCGACGGGGTTCTGTCGCGCGGAATGATGTGGCAGGGACTGAGCCTGTGGATGACCTTGAGGCACGAGCCGACTCCGTGGATTCCCTCCAGCTACATGCCGACGCAACCCGGCCGGCTGTTTTTCCTGCGCGAGCTGGCTGGTCCGCTGGTCCCGGAGTGCAACTGAGCGGGCTGGCGTCGGAGGCGTTCGGCGGCGTCGGGGTGGCGTGGTCGACGGGCCGCGGCGGTGCGAAAGGCTTGCGGTCACAAGTCTGCGCCCTCAAAGTTTGCGCCTCTTCTGCAGCCGCGCAACAAAAGCCGCTCTGCGGAAAACAAGTTGTAGAAACGAGTTGGCAGAGCGGTTTATAATGAGGCTTCATCTGGTCGGGTGATGAGTGGTCTGAGTGAATCTCCCGTCGAAACTGGAATTCAGGGGTAACGCACCATGGAGAACACACAGGGTTCGATCAATCTGCGGGAACTGTTTCCATGGCTTCGTTTTTTCCGAGCCTTTCGAATCGCCATTGACCCCAAGATTTTGGTCTTGGCCACTCTGGGATTGGTGGCCTTGTCGGTCGGCAATGCCTTCTTTTCGATGCTCCCGTTCGCCCCGAACCAGCAGCCGAAGGGGGTGAAGACGAGTGCGGCGGAGCTGGTGCCGGACGTCCACCCGGTCGTGCCGCCGACGGCGTGGAACGCGACGATTGCCGAGCTGCAGCAGCAGTTCGGTCGGACCACCCCGCTGCAGCGGGTCAGCCAAATGTGGGACAAACCGTGGTCGACGCTGCTGGAAATTTTCCGCGACGGCGGCTTGGTTCTGTTGCAGCCGGTGCGGTGCGTGGTCGACCCGGCCGTGGTACTTTTCCGAACGGACCACACCTGGGCCGACCTGGCCTACGCGTGGACGCGGCTGCTGTGGGCGATTTGCGTATGGGCGTTTTTCGGAGGAGCCATTGCTCGGCTGGCGGCCACGAAGTTTGCGATTGACGAGCCGCTGTCGTTGCGCGAATCGTTGCGGTTTTCGGCCGAGTACTTTCAGTCGTACGTCGGAGCCGCGCTGGTTCCGGCCGTCGGAGCGGCGTTCTTTTGGATTTGCTGTGTCATTGGCGGTCTGTTCGGCCGAATTCCCATTGTCGGCGAGTGGCTGGTCGGCGTGTTGTGGTTCCTCCCGCTGCTGGCTGGACTGCTGATTGCCTTGTTGGTCGTGCCGCTAGCCGTTGGCTGGCCGGTCATGGTCGCCGCCATTAGCACGGAAGGCAGTGACGCGTTCGACGGCATGAGCCGCGCGTACAGCTACATTTTCTCACGCCCGTGGTACTACCTGTTTTTGACCGCGTTGCTGTTGGTTTACGGTGCGGCCGCCGTGTTCATTGTTTGGTTGTTTGCTCAGTTGACGGCTTACCTGTCGGGCTGGAGCGTCGCTCCGGGCATCGGTTTGGCTCGGATTCGCTACCTGTTCGTCGAGGCGCCGGCTCTGTTCGGTGGCAGCGAAATGTTCGTGGGAGCCGACAAGCTGGCGTTCCCGAGCGGAATGACTGTGGCCGGAGTGGTTTTGGTCGGAGCGTGGTTGAGGGCTCTGGCTCTGGCGACGGTCGGCTTCGTCTTCGCTTTCTTCTGGACAGCCGTCACAGTGGCGTACTTCTTGCTGCGGAAGAGCGACGACGGTACGGACTTCGACGAAGTCTACATGCCGCAAAAGGAGGAAAGCACGACGACGTTCGAACCTCCCAAACCGGAAACGTCCACCGAGACCTCGGCGGAAACCGTCTCGACCGGCTCGGAAAGCACCACGTCGACCACCTCGGAGGCCGAACAGCAACCCACCGAGGCTCAGCAGCAGAGCACAGAGACTGCCGAGGAAGACAAGCCGGGTCAGTCAGCCGAGCAAGCAGCGGAGGCGACGGAGTCCTCAGAGACCGCGGAGTCCGGTGAGACGTCGGACGACAAGACCGACGAGCAGACCACGGAACCGGCAGACCAGCAGCCGGGTGAAACGGGTGAAGCGGCTCCGCAGGAGCCCAAACAGTCCTCGGAGCAGTCCGAGTCCGACGAAAGCAACAAGGCCGACCAGTCGTAAGCCTCAACACCCCAGACGCGGCGCGGGTCGGCCGCAGGAGACGAACCGCGTTGTTTGGAGCACAAACCGGGCGCCGGTGCGTGTGAGCCGGGCGGTGGATTCTTGCAGCCGACCCCGTCGTTTTTTCTGTCCGATCCCTTCTGGTTTCCTCTCATGACCGACGACTCTTTCCAAGCAACCGGTCGCTCCGAGCAGCCTTGCAGGTTGTCCGACACCGACCAGTCGCAGACGGCCAGCGAAAGCCGCCCCGACTGGGTCTCCGAAACGGCAGCCGTCCTCATTGCTCACGGCAGCCGTGCACCGACGGCCAACCAGCAGTTTGTCGAGCTGACTCGGCGGGTACGCGAGCGAACGGGTTGGCTGCGAGTCGAACATGCGTTTCTGGAGCTGGTCGAGCCGCCAGTCGCCGAGGCGGTCGAGCGGTGCGTCGTTGCCGGTGCACGGCGAGTTTTGCTGCTTCCCTACTTCCTCTTTGGCGGCCTGCACGGCTTGGAAGACATTCACAAGCTGCGGGACCAGTTGCAAGAGCGACACGCGAACGTGCAGTTCCTCGTGTGCCAACCGCTCGGCGTCGACGACCGGCTGGTCGAGCTGGTCCGCCAGCGGTTGGAGGAAGCCGGCCCAGCGGATTGAGTCGTTCAACCTCGCCGTCGTCCGCGGCCGCGCCGTGGGCGGAGGCAGCTCGACCGACGACGGCCCCGCACGTCTGCCGGCAGCGCGGTCCGTTTGAGGCGTTGTGCCACGCGCCGCGCGTCTTGCCGGGTTCGGTGAAGAGACTGGCAGGAAACGCTCGCCCGCGTTTTCGAGCCCGGCCCGGGAACCGCTTTCAGTTCGACCGACTGGACGCGACCGCCTCTTCCGCTGGCGTCGACGGCTCCGTCTCTGGCCGTCGGTCGACCCACGCCACCAACAGGGGTAGCAGGAACAAATTGCCGGCCAATCCACCCAACATGGCCACGCTGACCAGAATGCCGAAGTGAATGAGCGGAATGAAGTGCGACAGCGTCAGCACGGAGAAGCCGACCACCAGCGCCAGGTTGGCGAAGACCAGTGCCCGGCCGACGGTGGCGTGAGTCTGGTACAGGCTCTCCAGCAGGCTCTTGCCCTGCCGCCGGGCTCGCCGGTACGCCGTCAGGTAGTGAATGCTGGAGTCGATGGTCAGCCCCATGGACACGCTGGCAATCATGGCCGTGGCAATGTTGACCCGAAGGCCCAGCCAGCCCATGGTCCCCACGACGAAAACGATTGGGCACAGGTTTGGCACCAGCGACACCAAAGCCAGCCGGACACTCCGCAACGCCAAAGTCATCATGACCCCGATGCTCACTGCCGCCAGCAGGAAGCTGACTAGTTGGTCCCGCAGCAAGCTTTCGATCAGAAACGTGAGCAGAACGAACATGCCGGTGGCTTGGGCGTCGGGGAACACTTCGCGAACCGTGGCTTCGGCCTTTTCAATCAGCCGGTGTTTGGAGGCGGCCGTGCGTCGTTCGTAGGACCGGAGCAGGATTCGCATGCGGCGGGTCTTCGGGTTGTAGAAGCTCTTTTCGAAGCCGGGCTGGAGCTGCTGCAACAGTTGGCGACGCTTCTCCAGTGTCGACGACAAGAACGGCAGCGTGGGAATCATGTCCAGCGCGTCGGTCAGGCAAAGGACTTTGGTCAGGTCGTCGTAGCCCTGGTCGGGAAGGGAGCGGAGTTCGCGAGCGGCTCGGCGCAGCCGGTGCAGACACTCCTCGTCCAGCTCGGCCGGGGCGGTGAAGTCGACTTCCCACGAGCCAGCTCCGCCCAGTTTCGTTTCGACGAAATCCAGCGATCGGACAATGTCACTGTGTTTCCGAAAATTCCGGCTGAAATCGGTTTCCACTTCCAGCCGCGTCAGCCCGGCGGCGGACGCCGCGACAATGACCGCCGCGACGGCCGTCAACGTTCTCGGCCGCAGGTCGACCCACTCGACGGCCGTCCGAAGAAAATTTTGCAACAAAGGCTCTACAGCCGTTTGCTTCGGGTCGGCCACGCCGGGCCACGCCAGAATGCCGCCCGGTAGAATCAAGAACGCCGCGACGAAAACGAACAGCGTTCCAATGCCCATCATGGTCGCGAAGCTGCGAACCGGCAGAATGGAGCTGGACAGCAAGGCCAGGAAACCGGCGGCCGTGGTGGCACAGGACCAAAAAACCGGTCCCACAAGCTCGTGCAGACTCTGCCGCAGCGCTTCGCGCGGCCCCAACCTTCCGCGGTGTTCCCGGTAGCGGACCGTCACGTGGGTGACCGTGGCAATGCCAATGATGGTCATGAGGGCGTTGAGCACCGAGCTGATCATGCTCAGTCTCATTTGACTGGCCGCTAGGACGGCTTTGGTCCACACAATGGCCGTCACGACGACCAGCAACGGCAAGGCCACCCAGCGCGGGCTGCGGAACAGGGCCAGAATGACCAGGCCGAGCAAGACCAGAGACGCCCAGAAAAGGGTCGAGGCGTCCTGCTCAATGAAACGAAACATGTCGTTCAACTGCACCGGCTCACCGACCACCACGGCCGGCGGGTCGTGCGCGGCGGCCAGCCGTCGAATGTCGGCAATGGTCGTCTCGCGCGACACCGGACTGACGTCTCTGTCCAGCAGTTTCAGCACGACGGCCGTCGTCTGGTTGTCGTCGCCCAGAAGAATGCCGCGGAAGAGTTCTCGCATTCGTTCCTGGCGGAGCCGCTTCAGGATTCGACGGGCTACGGGGGGCAGTCGCGGCGGCGCCAAGGCGTCGGCCAGGTTTTGCACGCCGTCGGGGTCCACGCCCGGCACACGTCGAAGCTGTTCCGAGAAACGCCGGAGCCGCTCAAACCCGGCTTCCGTCAGAAGCTGCGGGTCCGTGTAAGCCACGAAGACGAACTCGTCGTTCCCGAACGAACGCTTGCTGGCCAAGAAGGCTTGAAGCACCGGGTCGTCGGCCGAGTAGAACGACTCAATCGACCGGTCGAAGCGCAGTCCGAGCGCCAGCGGCCACGCCACTGCCAGTGCCAACAAACACCCCAGAAACACCGAGGTGCGGTGGCGAATGAGCCAGTCCAGTACGCGGGCAACTTGACGGTCAGTCGACTCCATGGGACGCCAGAACCTTTCGCAATTCGACGTGTTGCACAGTTTCCCGCAAAAACAGAGTGCCGTAAAGTGTTAGCCGCTCGCTCCGGACGACCTTGCCCGGCGTCGTTCGGGCTGTCAAAGCGTCGCGCTTCGCCTTCGCTGCAGTGCTGCGACGAACGGCGCCCGGCGAGCACGAGCAACCCTGCGGCAGCTCCCGAGCGGCCGCTGAACTCGGCCGTGGCCAGCGCGACGCTGCGAAGGCCTCCACCTCCACACAGAAAGCACCCGGCAAGCCCAACGCTCGGCCAACGAGGAACGACACTCAGGTGAACCCGCGCCCGTTTCGACAAAACGACGCTCTGTGGACGGCCGCAGTCTTGCTGTTTGCCCTGGCCGTTCGGTCGGCCGTCGCGGCCGTTCGAGCCGACCACCTGCTGGACGACCGCGACGCCTACTTGGCCATTGCCCGCAACCTGGCGGCTGGTCGCGGTTTTACGTGCGTCGCTGGCGGCTCGCCCACGGCCTTCCGACCGCCGCTCTACCCACTGCTGTTGTCGCTGGCCGTGGCCACAGGGGCCGAGCGTTTGGGCGTTGCAGCGCTGCACGTCTTGTTGGGAGTCGGCACGGTTTGGCTGACGCTGCACCTGGGGCGCGGCCTCGGCTTGGGCCGTGCTCGGTTCCTGGCCGGGCTGTTGGTGGCGGGCGACCCTTTGCTGCTCCAGTACTCCACGTACCCAATGACCGAGACGCTCTGCACGTTTCTGCTCACCTTGTTGCTAGCACTTGCCTGCACTCCTGCAGACGACGCCTGCCGTCCCCGGCGGTCGGTGTGCAAGGCGTTCCTGACTGGCGTCGTGTTCGGACTGGCGACCCTGTGCCGCCCGACGGTGTGGGCCTTCGGCGGCTTGGTCGGCGCGTGGTGGTTGTGGCGAGCCGCTCGAGGGCGAAAAAAACTTCTCGCCGCGCCCGGCCCGAGCGGCGCGGCGTCTTCCGGACGACCGGACGCGGCGAACCGAGGGCCCGCTCCGGCAGGACGGCTGCGTGAGCACTCCAGCCCGACCGAGCGGCCGCCAGCCTGCCTCGTCGCAACCACGCTGCTGGTTGCTGCTGGAGTGGCGGTGGTGGTCCTGCCGTGGGCGGTCCGCAACAAGCTGGTGCTCGGCCGGTTCGTCGTCACCACCACTCACGGCGGCTACACCTTGTTGCTCGGGAACAACCCCGTTTTCTACCGAGAAGTCGTCCAACGTCCCTGGGGGACGGTGTGGAGCGGCGAAAGCCTGGAGCGGTGGCAGGAGAAGCTGAAGCGGGAGTGGCGGTCGACGTCGTCGCAGGGCGAAGTGCAACAGGACCGGTGGCTGTACCGACGAGCTTGGCGAAACATTTCGGAGCAGCCAGTTTTGTTTGCGAAAGCGTGTTGGCTACGAGTTCGTCGCTTTTGGGCACTGGCTCCGCAGGGACCAGCCCGCCGTTCGCTTCCGCCGCTTCTGGTTCGAGCGGTTTGGGTGTACTACTTGCTTGTCTTTCTGGGAGCGGTTGTTGGTGCCGCTCGGCTGCGGAAACGGTCTCGGTGCCTGGAGCCGCTCCTGTTGCTGCTCGTTGCGTTCACCTTGGTGCACAGCCTTTACTGGTCGAACGTGCGAATGCGAGCTCCGCTGGTGCCTGTTCTGTCGGTGTTGGCGGCAGCCGGAGTCGCGGCTTTGTTGCGGGTGTCGGGTGTAGCCCCGAGAGCGGGCGAAACGGCTCGACAGGAGCGGGCTTGAGGCGGGCGGGACGTCCCGCAACCGTGTTCGCAGTCACAGACGGTCTTTCGTTTTGTCGAGGAACTCACACCGGTGAGCGGAGCCCGAAACGACACTCCCGCGGCACTCGACGAACTGCCCACGCCGGCTTTGTGTCTGGACCTCGCCGCGTTCCAGGACAACGCGGCTTGGCTGGCCACGACGCTGCGTGACTCGGGCAAGCAGTGGCGGCCGCAGCACGCGGTCGTGTTCGAGCAGGCGGCCAAGTGCGAACTTTCGGCCGGGGCCGCCGGCGTGGCGTGTCTGTCGGTCGAAGCGGCCGAGAGGCTGGTCGAGGCGGGCGTGGAGGACGTTGTCGTCGACTGCGCTCCAGTCGGACAGCACCGGGTGGAACGGCTGGCCGAGCTGTCTGGCCGGTCGCGGCTGGCTGTCGTGTGCGACCACTTCGTGCAGGTCAAGGCACTGGCCGAAGCTTGTTCGGCGCAAGGCACACGCTGCGGCGTGCTGGTGGAGCTGGAAGTGGGGACGGGTCGCAGCGCCGCGCGTCCGGGGCCGGACGTGCTGGAGCTGGCCGAGGCCGTGCAGCGGCTGGACGGGGTGGAGCTGGTCGGGCTGAGCGGCACGTTCGAGCCCCTAGGCCAACTGGCAGGTCGGCCGGCCGCTCGCACGACCGACGACGCACTCAACGTGCTCACCCACTGCCGGCGTCAACTGGAGCGACGCGGACTGCTTTGCAACCGCGTGAGCGTTCGGCAGTCGAGCCCGTCGCCGACGGTTTTGCGCAGCGACGTGGTCACCGAAGTGCGAACGGCTGCTGCGTGGCAGGTGGTCGCTGGCGACGGGACGGAGCAGCCGAAGAGCCCGGGTCGTTCGCTCACGGTGCTGACCACGGTCGTCAGTCGCGGTTTGTTCGACCGCGCCACTTTGGACTGCGGTCGCCGTTGGCTGTGCTTTGGACCAGCTCGCCACGTGGTCGTCGACTTCCCTGACGTCGAAGTGCTGGCTGTGGACGACGGGTGGTGCACGGTTCGGCTGGAAGGCGCGGCCCGGGAGTGGTTAATCGGACAACGAGTGAGGCTGGTCGTCGAGCGTTGCGAAGAAACGTTGGCACTGCACGACCGGCTGTTCGTCGTGCAAGGCGAGCAGGTGGAAGCCGTCTGGCTACGAGACGCCTGAGAGTGTCGCGGAGCCCGGGCCGCCCTCGTCGCTCGGCCACTCAGCTCCGTGAGCGTGTGAGTCGTCTTTTCCCCGTTAGCAGGATTCGGAGGGCCTTGGTTGAGGGCTTTGGTTTTGCCCGACGCCTCCGAGTGACAAACGAAGCTCACAGTTCGGTCACGGAGCTGCCTTGCGACTGCCTTGAGAACTCACGGCCCGTTCCACCTCCTTTCTGCGTTCAGCCGCCACGGTCACCGGTCGGGTGGCCGGTCCGAACCGGTGCGTCTCAAGCACGCCGTTCCCGCAAAGGACAGCAAGTTCAACCACGACCTGTCGCCTCAGCCCTTTCGGGCCAGCGACCACTCCAGGTTGTCAGGCGCGGGAACTGCAACGCTCATTAATTCTAAATCGGCCGGAAGCCCGTTTGGGCACAAAGAGAAACGCGGGCTTTTCTCTCTCAAAACCAGTTCAAATCGACCTTGACAAAGGCCAACCCACTGGCTCCTGAAAAAACACGGCCGGCTCGGTGCCGTTTGCTGCACGCACCGGGCCGACTCACCGACCAGCAATGCTCGGACAAGCGGAGACCGAATGGACGACGGCAGTCGACCAGAACGAGCGGCCAGTCGCTACGGACCGGGAGCTGCAACGCGTCCGTAGGCCTTGAACGTGACGACGGCCGTCTTGTCGCCAGCCTTCAGGTGAACGGTGAAGGTTTCGTCGATTGTGCCGGGTTCGGTTGGAGCAATGACCGTGAACGGCACCACGTGAATGGTCTTCGCCTCCTTCGGAAGCCTCACCTTGTAGACCGCACTGCCCGAGTCGCACTCGATTTTCTCAATCTGAAACGGGTGCCGTCCCTTGATGACGACGTTCGTCAAGCGCTGCTCGCCCGGCCGCAACAACCCGAGCGACAGGACCGAAGGCGTCACGCTGTACTCCGACTCAATCTGGGCCTCGACCAGCAGGGGGACCTCGCGGCCGGTTTGGTCGTCGGTAATGAGCGTGACGAGGGTGCGGAAGTCGCCCGGCGGAGCCGTTCCTTTCAGCGTGACGAACAAGTCGTAGTTCACGTACATTTCGGTGCGTCGGGTTTCGACGACACGAGCTTCCACGTGTGGGCTGCCGGACTTGACTTCGACGATTTTCCAGTCCGGACGCCCCGCGTACGCCACGTCAATTTTCTTCTCGACCTGCTTGCCTTGCGGGACCACGCCGAAGTTGGCTGAACCGGGCGTGAAGACTACGTCCCGGCGAATGTAAACCGTCAACGGAATGTAGACTTCGGCGTAGTAGGGAGCGTCGAAGGTAATGATGAGGTTCGAGTCTTTCCGGTGCACGAAGCGAACGGTGTCCATCGACGCTTCAATGTACGCCGACTCGCCGGGTTCCAACGTGGTCTTGCTCGGACTGGCGGCCGTGCACCCGCACGTGGTCCGCACGCTGGCAATGTGAACCGGGACGTCGTAAATGTTGGTCACTTTGAACCGGTGCGAGACGGTCGAGCCGCGAGCCACCACGCCGAAGTCGTAGCTTCGCTCTTCAAACATTTTCTCGGCCCAACCGGCCCCCTGTGCCAGCGCTCGGCCAGCGAAGCCGCTGACCGCCAGCAGGGCGACCGCCACAAAACCGACCACACGCCCGGTTGCCTGTTTCATTTTCGACAGCTCCTGCTGAAATACAGACCTCTGCCGGACTTGACGACGAAGCCGACTTAAACCGCGGCAGTCGCCCTGAACCAACGGCAGAAGCCCGCCACCCGAACCTGCAACAACACTGTGCACCTCCTCGCCGGTCACCGGGACCTAAAATCGTCTGGTGGCCGGCGGTGAGATTAGTTCCGAGCCGACACGAAGTCAACTTTCGCTGACCGCGTGGGGACGTCTGACCGGTGCCACCAACCGGAACCGTCCACTGCGTCCGCTCCGCTCAGCCGTTTCGGCCCGCCGGCCCCGCAGGCTCTGCCTGGCCCGCAACACTCGGTTTTGCTACTTTGACGGCCGGTCCGCCACCTGGCCTTTTCGAACCACTCAGCCAGAGGCGGCCTTCGGCAACACCGGTTGACTTTGCGGAACCGGCCGCGCGGTGCCGAACCGAGCCGGCCGACGGTCCGGAGCACGTCCTGGAACTTCCCCCACTTCAAGGGCCTCACCGCTCCTCGTCGAAACGGCCAACAATGCGAGACGTCTTGGAAAAAACCGTCGACGCGCTTCGCGCTGGACGACCGGCGGCGTACGTGTTGCTGGTCGAGACCCGCGGCTCCACGCCGCAAAAGGCCGGAGCGGCCATGCTGCTGTTCGAAGACGGGTCGCAAGTGGGAACGTTGGGCGGAGGCTGCGTCGAAGCGGAAGTGAAGCGTCGCGCGCTGCGGTGCGTTGGCCGGCCCGGAGCCGAAC
>CAYSAG010000064.1:0-20482 GCA_964428935.1 uncultured Planctomycetaceae bacterium
ATCGTGTAAATCTTTTCTCTCTGCTCGCGGGTCAGACCGATTTGTCCGTAGTATCTGGGAAGCCGTCCGCGCGGCGCCTTCCGGGTCGACTCGGCTTTTTGTTCCGTCGTCTGCTGCTGACTCGCCGCTTGGTCTTTCTCCTGAGCGCGGACCGCTGCGGGACGAACCTGAGACCAGCAGGCGAATGCCAGCATGCACAGCGCGGCAGCGAGCAAGGAAGAACGTCTTCGCATTTCCTTTCCTCCTTTCTCACGAAAAGCGTTGTGTGACCGCAGAAGCTGGCACGAGCGCGCCAGTCCACGCTGGTGCCAGCTGCAGCTGAAACGACGAAACGTCGGCAGCCAAGCCGCGACGTCTGTCCGTTGGCTACGGACGTCACGATACTTTCAGGCGTCTATGAATGCAAGCGAACAGAAAGAAACGAGCGAACTCGGTGCCTTTCAGTAGACATGTCGTCGTCCAGGGACCAAAGAGCCTCTGTCGGCACTCGGTGCAGTTGGACCCTTTTCCGCCGCGGCACCGAAACGGATCCTGAACGCCGAGCATCGGCGAACGCACGCGCCCGGCGTGGAGCCGGCGAAGTTCGGAGAAGCAGTCGCAGTTCGGCGCACGCGTTCGGCCGGCTACCAGGTAGTCGGGCGGGCGTCGGAGCGAACGGAGGCGGCGGAGGGACGCAAACGTTTTCTCTTGGCAACGAAGAACCGGGGCTGCCGCGGAAAACCTGCTGAGACCGGCCCGAGTACGCGTCACCAGACGAGCAGCCGCTCCAGCGCCGGACGCCGTCAGAGCCGACTCGAGTCGGTCCTGTTCAAGAGGCGTTCATTTCCTGCCGCGTTGTCCGTAGAAGCTCGACGTACTTTTGGGCGAGCGTGCGGATTCGGTCGAGGTCGCCGGAGCGGAGTGCCTGTTGTTCGACCAGCGACCCGCCCAGTCCAACCGCACACGCGCCGGCCTTCAAGAAGTCGGGCAGCGTTTCGAGGTTCACTCCGCCGGTGGGGAGCAAACGGATTTGCGGGAGCGGTCCGCGGAGGGCTTTGATGTAGCTGGGACCGCCGACGCTGGCCGGGAAGACTTTCACAATGTCCGCACCGGCCTCCCAAGCTTGAACGATTTCCGTCGGAGTGTACGCGCCGGGCATGACCAGGCAGTCGTAGCGGTGAGCCAACTGGATGACGCTTAGATTGAGAATGGGCGAGACGACAAACTCGGCGCCGGCCAAGATGGCCGCCCGAGCGCTTTCAGCGTCCAGCACCGTGCCAGCTCCGAGAAGAATCTTGTCCCCCAGACGCTTTCGGACGGCCGACAGAATGTCGAGGACATTCGGCACAGTGAACGTGACTTCGATGACGTTGATTCCGCCCTCGTACAGGGCTTCGGCAACGTCGGTCAGCTGGTCTGGCGAGTCGGACCGAATGATGGCCACGATTCCGCAGTCGAGAACCTGACGCAAGGCTTCGTGTCGACCCATCGTTTGGCCGTCCTTTCAGAAGAGCGTCTGGTGTGAGCTGTGGGGCGTCCGACGGAGCCGGAGCACTTGTCACCAGTCGACTTCTCAGAGTCCACGTCCCGCGCGGCAGCCGACGACTTGCTACGGTCCCTCTGCCGAAAAACGTTCGGCAAACTCCAGGACCCACTGGTCGATCACCTCAGAAAAGCCGTCTCGGTCGTACTCGGACAGCTTTTGGTAGTAGTTTCGATTGTAGAGTTCTTTGTTTCGAATCGTCGCCTTGGCTGCCAGCTCGACAATGTGCGTGTCGTTGAACGGACGAATGACCATTTCCAACCGGGAGTAGTAGTTTTCCGGCCTGCCGTCGGCCGAGACGCCCATGTCGTCTCGGCTAATGCGGGCTCCCCAGCCTTGCTCGTTCACCAAAGTCTGAAACTGAAAACCCGGAAACCGCTCAGCCAAACTTTTCAAGCACTTCTCGATGTGGTCGGACAGTTCCAGCCGGCACCGGGAATGAAGGTTCCGGAGCTCGGCTTCGGTCAACGCCCGCAAGGCCTGCTCTCGGCCGCGGCGGTCCCGCACCTTTTGTCCGCGTTGAATGGCTTTTTCCAGTCGTTCTTCAAAGTCCATGACGGTTTTTTCTTGGCCAGAGCTGGTTGTGGCAGCGCGAGGGCGAGGTCGCGCCCGGTTGGCCGTTCCGTGGCCGTCTGGGAGGCGTTACCGTTCTGTCTTCGACGGTACGTCCGGTCGACCCAGCCGGTCCGTGTTTGTTCCAAAGCGACAGCGCTCGTCGGCTTCGCCTTTACGGCTGCCTCAGCGTCCGAGAACGCTAAAGCCTTCCTTCTGCGACAGTTCCCACCTGCCGGCGCGGACGGCGCCGAAAAACGGCTCGATCGACGAACCAACAGCGCTGACAGCCAGATTCTAAGTCGGCACCGGACGGCGTTCAACAATGGCAACGGCGCGTGGTCGCACAGCCCGCTGGAGCCGACCGCTGGCCTGTCCGAGACGACGACAACAACCGTCGAGGAAAAATGTTGGCGGACGGACGTCTGCGTGACAGTCGAAGGCGGAGCGGCCGGTGTCGTGAGCGACCCGGGCACCGGTCGTCCGGTTGCTCAGTCAACTTCCCGGACGACGACGCGGTTTCCCGTGACTTTCAGAACTTCGACCGTTCGGTTCGCTTCGACGAAAGGCCCCTCGCTAATGACGTCCACGAACTGGTCGCCGAAACGAGCCTTGCCCGCCGGACGGAGCGGGGTCATGGTTGTGCCGCGGTCGCCCACTTGCACCGGCGGTGAGGCCGCAGCTCCCGGGACCGAGACGGTCGACACCACTTCCGGCGGCAGACGCGGTGCGTCCGGGTCCGTCTCCGCCGACGCTCCGGGCGGAGTCAGAATCATTTGCTTCAGCAGCGGCATTCGCGGCATGTACTTCCCCAGGACAGCGGCCACAATGACCACCGAGAAAACGGCGGCCACCAACGTGCCCAACGTCCAGGTCAGTTCCTCCACTTGAGCCGCGGTGTGTGGAATGATGAACGTCTGGCTGGCCAGAATCAGGGCGGCGAAGACGGCCAACCCGCCCGTAATGCCGAAGACACCGAAGCCGGGAATGACGAAAATCTCGAGGGCAATCAGCACCAGTCCGAACAAGAACAGCACGACCTCCAACCAGCCGGCCGTGCCTCCCAGGAACCGCGCCCAGAAAAACAGCGTGAAACACAACGCGGCCATGATTCCGAAGAAACCGGTCAGCATGTGCAGCTCGACGTAGACGAAAACCAACCCCAGCGCGAAGAGCAGAAACATGGCCAGACGTGTGTTGAGCAGGTAGACGAGCGTGTCGACCCACGTCCGCTGCAGCGGTCGCAAGGGGACGCTGGCCGAAATTCCCAGACGCTGCTTCACCTCGCTCAGGTCTTCGACGGGCGGTTCTGCCAAGCCCAGTTCGTACGCCCGCCGCCCGCTGACCGTCAGCAAGTTCTCTTCCCGGCTCTCGGGCACGACCGGCCCCTTCACCCACTCCTCTTCGGCCGTCGCCAGCTCGTCCTCGGTCATGTACCACGTTTTCCCGGTCTTGGCATTGGTGACTTGGTACACGACCAGGTCTTTGTCGGCCATGGCTTCCAGCAACGCTGGCGGGCGGCCTTTCCGCTCGGCCAACTGACGCAGCGTCTGCCGGAGGACGCTGAGGACCTTTTCCGGCGCCCGCTCGAACTGCCCGCCCGACCGCACCTCGATCGGGCCGGCGTCTCCGATTTGAGCGTCCGGGCGCATGAAAATCTGGTCGCACCCGAAGGCCAAAATGGCCGCGCCGCTGAGTGCCATTTTCGGAACGTAGGCGACGGTCCGAATGTCTTGCTTTTCCAGGTCGGCGATTTCGAAGGCCAAGGTCATGCTGGTTTCGAGGAACCCGCCTGGTGAGTCGATTTCGAAAATCACCACGTTGATGCCGCGTGCGGCCGCCCGTCGCAGCTCCCGCTCGACAAACCCCTGCAGAATCGGTTCGATGACCCCGTCGATTCGAATGAGCATGGGACGGACCGCACCCTCAGTCGCCGGGGTTTCCCGCAGGGCTTCGTGAGGTACACCGTACAGGTCGGCCAAGTCCCCGCGTGAGCGAGCCGTTTCGGTGACCAGAACGCCCAGGGCCCGAGCCCGGTTGCCGGACAGCAGGCCCGCCTCGCCCGCCTCCCAAACCGTCTCGACGTCAATGTTCCCTTGGAACGTGTCGCGCAGACGCTGCAGCTCCTGAGCCGTCAGCACTCGCACCTCCGACTCGCCACCCTCGGCCCGCTCCAGCGTCACCTTCAAAACCACTTGTGCCGGGTCCATCATGCCCAGCACAAGAGCTCTCGACACTTTCGGGTTTTGCCGCTTCTCCACCAGCCCCAGAATGGCGTGCTGCTCTTCGGGCCCCAAAGCGTCGCCGCGACCGATGTCTCCCAGCTCCGCGTCCGGGTGCATGACAATTTCATTGCACGCCAGGGCCAGCACCGCTTGGTAGCCATTGACCGGCTTTTCTGCGGCCGAGCGGGGAATCCACGCGACCGTGCGGACACGCGACAGTCGCGACGAGGTCAGCTCCTTGGCCAAATCCAGCACTTGGCCGAATCGACTGGTTCCGGGGTTGACTTCGATGAACAGCAGCGCGGTCGAGTTTTTCTGCTCGGCTTGGTGCTGTAGGTTCAAGGCAGTGTTCAGAATGCGAGCTGCGGCCGGCTCGGTCAGCGTGCCGCCCACAGTGACGTACGCGACCAGCTCGGTGTCGGCGACCGGGCGACGGTCGGGCGAGGGCTGCGCGGGGCAAAGCGAAGGCCCGGCAAGCAGCAGACCGCCGACCAAGACGAACGCCAGGAAGACGCTCCAACTTCGACGTCCGGCGGCCGCTTGCGACGGGTCCAAGTGCACGGCGACGCGTCGCGTTCGAGCCGATGCCAGTGACGCCGAGAGTTTCTGCAGCGAACAGACCGAGGGCATGGTCGAGTTGCCTTGCTGCGAGTGAATCAAAGACAGGCAAAGGTCCGCACGACCAGCCAGGTCGACTGTGAGACCCGAGCCGCTGTGCGTCGCACAGCCTTCCGCCTGCGACAGTCTCGTGTTGCTGGGCATTATACCGGTGCTCAGAAACCGTCAGCAATGAACGGCCCGGGGCAAGGCGCTCGGGGGTGGTTGGCGAACGCGCGGTGTCGGGCAGGCGACGGTGGGGCTGGTGTGGGGTGAGCGGCCGGCTGGGGCCGAGGCGTTTTTTTGTTTGGAGGCTCGTCCGAGCGGGGCGGTTTGCTTGGCGAGCTGAGGTCGGGGTGGCGGTTGGAGTACGCGGCCTGTCGTTCTGCCTCGTCGCGGGGCGGTGGCGCGTCCTGGTCTTCGTCGCGTGGCCGCAGGAGGCCATCGCGACTGTTTCGCTGTTGCGGTCTGCACCGTAGACTACAACGCCGCTGCGTGGCAGCGTGTGCGTCAGCGACTTGGGTTCGGTTTTTCGCACGGGCGAGCGTCGCTGTGGGAGTGCTGCCTTTGGCGGGCTGAGGCTCGAACGAGAAAGGGTCTGGTGAAAGTCATGAGCAGTCGGGTCCGAGCGGTTTTCGAAAAAGCGGTTCGGCCACTGGCGGAGTTCTTGCGGTTGGAGGCGGCTGGCGGGTTGCTGCTCATGGCCGCAACCGTGCTGGCTTTGGCCGCAGCCAATTCGCCTTGGGCGGTCTACTACGAGCGGCTGTTGGAAGTCCCGCTGGAAATTCGAGTGGGAACCTTGGCCCTCGCCAAGCCACTGCTGCTGTGGATCAACGACGGCTTGATGGCCGTTTTTTTCCTGCTGGTGGGCATGGAGCTGAAGCGGGAGGTGTTGCAAGGGCACTTGTCGAGCGTGCGTCGAGCGAGTCTGCCGGCTTTTGCGGCCGTGGGCGGCATGTTGGCACCGGCCTTGTTCTACGTAGCGTTCAATCGGGCAGACGCAGCGGCACTGAGGGGCTGGGCCATTCCCACGGCCACCGACATTGCTTTTGCCTTGGGCGTCCTTTCGCTGCTCGGACCCCGCGTGCCGGCGGGCCTGAAGGCTTTTCTTCTGAGCATTGCCATTTTCGACGACCTGGGGGCCATTCTGGTCATTGCCGTGTTTTACTCGGGCGGCCTGTCTTGGGTGTCGTTGGCCGTCGCGGCCGTGTTGGTCGTGTGTCTGGCCGGTTTGAACCGCTTGGGCGTGACGAAGCCGGGACCGTACTTCGTTCTGGGTGTTCCGTTGTGGGTGGCGTTCTTGAAGTCAGGAGTGCACGCCACGCTGGCTGGCGTCGTTCTGGCCTGGTTCATTCCGTTGCGTGAGTCGGACGAGAACGGACGGCCGACGGAGTCGCTGCTGCGGCGCTTGGAGCACGCGTTGCACCCGTGGGTCGCGTTTGGTGTTCTGCCCGTTTTTGCCTTTGCGAACGCTGGGGTGTCGGTGGCGGGCCTTTCGGTCTCGGACGTTTTCCATCCGGTGCCGCTGGGGATTGTGACGGGTTTGTTTTTCGGCAAGCAGTTGGGCGTGTTGGGGCTGAGTTGGTTGGCGGTTCGGCTGGGAGTGGCCTCGCGGCCCGTGGGCGTGGGCTGGTGGGAGCTTTACGGGACCAGTCTGCTGTGCGGCATTGGTTTCACCATGAGTTTGTTCATTGCGTCGTTGGCGTTCGAGCAGGGAGGAGGAGCCTACTTGGGCCTGGACCGGCTGGGCATTCTGATTGGTTCGTCGGCCTCTGGGCTTCTGGGCTACCTGGTCCTTCGGGTTGCGTTGGGACGGCGGCGCCGCACGGTCGAAGGAAGCGGAATGCGGTGAGTCACCCGGTCGGCGGCGAGGCGGTCCACGGATCCAGCGGGCGGTGCGAGCCGTGTCAGTTTGCCTGGAGCAGCTGGGCGGCCGCGGAGTTCGCTGGCTGTCGCAAGGAAGCACGGTCTCTGGCCGCTCACCGCAAGCTGACCGGGTCGACGTCGATTGTGTACTCGACGTGGCTGTCGCGGGGCAGTGGGCTGGCCGAGTGCCACACCTTTGCCAGCAGTTCCGGAGTCGCCGCCTTCAGCAGCAAGTGGTAGCGGTAGTGTTTCTTCTGTCGGTAGACGGGGGCGGGGGCTGGTCCGAGCAGGGTGACTGGCAACTGTTCCTGCTCGACCGCCGACTGCAGTTTGCTTCCAATTTCCAGCGCCGTCTTCTGCACGCGCTGCTCGTCGAGCCCCCGGACAATGACCCGGGCCAGGTGGCAGAACGGCGGCGCTTCGGCCTCTTGTCGGTTCTTCAGCTCCCACTCGGCGAACCGTTCGTAGTCTTGCCGGACGGCCAGTTGCACGGCCGGCTCGGTTGGACAGGCCGACTGCACGACGACCCGACCGCCGCGTGGGCCGCGTCCGGTGCGGCCGGCCACTTGAGCCAGCAGTTGAAAGGTCCGCTCGGCCGCCCGCAGGTCGGGCTGGTGCAGCAGCGTGTCGGCGTCGACCACGCCGACCAAAGTCACGTTGGGAATGTCCAACCCTTTGGCAATCATTTGGGTGCCGAGCAGAATGTGGACCTCGCCGCGTTGGAAAGCTTGCAGCACGCGGTCGTGGCTGCCGTGTTGCCGCATGGCGTCGCTGTCCATTCGGACGCACTTGTGTTCGGGAAAGCGAGCCCGAACCTCCTCTTCCAGCTTTTGCGTGCCAATGCCTAGGTACCGCAGTCCCGGGTGTCCGCACTCCGGGCACTTCTCCAGTGGCGGGCCGTGGTAGTCGCAGAAGTGGCACACAACGGCGTTGCGGTCGCGGTGCCAGGTGAGCGTAATGTCGCAGTCCGGGCAGCGGACGCCCCGGCCGCACGCTCGACACCACACGGCCGGTGAGTAACCTCGGACGTTGAGGAACAGAATGACTTGCCCGCCCTCCTCCAGCGCCTGGCGAATGGCCACGTTCAACGCTCGACCAATGGCCGCTCCGCGCCGACAGAACGGGTCGTGGCGAATGTCGACCAGGGTGACGGGAGGCAACGGACGCCGCTCCACCCGGTGCGGGAGCCGCAACAACGTGTACGCTCCCTGTTTGGCTCGCCACCACGACTCCAGCGTCGGCGTGGCCGAGCCCAGAACGAGCGGCACGCCAGCCATTTCAGCTCGCCGCTCGGCCACCTCCCGCGCGTGGTAGCGTGGCGTGGTCTCTTGCTTGAACGTCGTTTCGTGCTCTTCGTCAATGACAATCAGGCCCAGGTGAGGCACGGGCGCGAAGACGGCACTGCGAGCGCCCACGACCACCTGCACCTCGCCCCGGGCAATCCGTTCCCAATGCGAACGGCGTTCCGCGTCGGACAGGTGGCTGTGCAAGACGGCGACGGAGCGAAACCGCTGGCGGAAGCGGTGAATGGTTTGCGGCGTCAAGCTGATTTCGGGAACGAGCACAATGGCTTGCCGCCCGTAGCTGACCACCTCTTGAATGGCCTGAATGTAAACCTCGGTCTTTCCGCTGCCGGTCACGCCGTGCAGCAAGAAGGTTTGGTGACGGCCGCTGCGGACCGCCTGAAGAATGGCGTCCAAGGCTTTCTGCTGGTCGGCGTTCAGCTTGAGGTTGGGCTGTTGCGGCAGGGGCTCCAACGACCGGTCGCTCAAGCGGTCGACCTCGGCCCGCTGCTGCACCACCAGCCCCTTTTCCTTCAGAGCTCGCAGCGGACCGGGGCCGCAACCGGCACGACGGCAAACCTCGTCGGCCGACAACGGGCGGTCCGCACGCAGCAACTGCTCCAGCACGCTCCGCTGCTTGGGCGTCAGCCCCTCCAGTTGGTCGGCGCTTTTGCGGGCAGCGTCCGTCGGGCGAAAGACGTTGACCATTCGCGTGCCGACTCGCCTCTTCACGGCCGCCGGCAGGACGCAGTCGAGGACTTGTCCCCAGCCGCACAGGTACCGCTCGGCCATCCACCGCGTCAGCTCGAGCATGGCTGGCGAGAGCATGGGCCGCGGGTCGAGGACTTCCCGCACGGGTTTGAGCGGCCGGTCGGTGCGGCCCGCGTGACGCAGTCCGACGCAGTAGCCGACGGTCAGGCGGTTCCCTGCGCCGAACGGAACGCGAACTCGCTGCCCGGGTTGAATGTGAGGTCGAAGGTGTGCCGGCACCACGTAGTCGAACGTCGTGGTCAGCGGCCGGTTGAAGACGACTTCGGCGACCAGCACGTCCTGCTGGTGAGCCTCTTCCCAAGGCAGGACCTCACCGCCCGGTCCGTCGGCCTCGAACAGCGTTCTCTGACGCTGACGCGCCGAGTCATGTGGTCCTTGCGGCGAGACGTGGGTCATTCCTGCTGCCTCTCGACAGGCGACAAGCCGCCGAAGCGGCCGAGCGAGCGTTTTCGGCGGGCCGTTCGCGGGAGTTGGTTTTGCGTCGCGTCGAGCGGAAAGAACCCAGGACGTCGCTCCACGGCCGGTTTCGGCGGCCCGGACGTCCTGCGGCCTGGGGGCGCTCACCGCGTTGGGTTCTCGTACCACACCACGCCCAGGTTGTCCCGCTCTTCGCAGGTCAGCACGTCCAGGTCGCCGTCGCCGTCCAGGTCGAGCAGTTGGACCAGGTCGTACTTGACGCCTTCGTCCGAACCGCTCACGTTGAAGGCGGCCCAGTTCGGGTCGAAGACGGAGCGGCGCGGCGAGAGCCAAAACACGCCGACCTTTTGCTCCGCGTGCTCGCAACTGACCACCAGGTCGACGCGCCCGTCCAGGTCGACGTCTCCCGCCGCCACGGCCTTGCCCGTCCCGACGCCGTCGGGCATGGAAATGGGGTACGTCTGCCAGGCTGGAGGGTTTCGACGTCGACGGCGAAAGTACAACAGGTCGCCGCCTCGGACGGCGACGACGAAGTCCGTGGCGGCGTCGGCGTCCAGGTCGCAGGCCGTCAGGAACATGACCTCCCGGCCCAAACCGCCAATGGGGTGAGCTCGCCAGCGCGAAAACGCGCTCACGCCCGCCCCCGGGTTCTCTAGCCAGTAACAGCCGCGTCCCGGGCCCTTGCGGTCCGACGTGACCACGTCCAGGTCGCCGTCGTGGTCCACGTCCACGGCCAGCAACGACATGACCCAGCCGGCCGAAAACAGAGGGTGCCACTGCCAGCGAGCCAGGTCCCGGGGGTCGGTCGGAGACTGCAGCCACCCGACGGCCGCGTTCCGCTGTTTGGACCCGACCACCAAGTCGACGCCGTTCCGCCCGTCGATCTCCAGCGGCAGGCAGAACATCCAGCGCCGCCGGTTCTCGGTGGCGGGAATGGGCTGCGTGGTCCAGGCGGAGTCGTCCAGCAGACGAGCGCGGGACCGCGGCGACCAATGAACGAACACGGTCTGCACCGACCCCTCGCAACTGCTCACCACGTCCAGCAAGCCGTCGCGGTCCAGGTCGACAAAGACGGCGTCCTCAGGGGAACCGACGCGGCCCACGGTGACCCGCGGCCACGGCTGAGCCGCTCGAGCCGGCCCCGGGTTCACGTACACCCGAATGACTCCGCCCTCCTCCCAGCCCGTGACGACGTCCGGCAACCCGTCGCCGTTAATGTCGCCCAGTCGCACGCCGTCGGCTCCGCGCGACGTGTCGTCCACCGTGTGCCGGACCCAAGGACGTCCGGCCGGCGGAGCCGCCGAAACCGAAGAAACACCCAGCGAGACAAGCCACACCGTCCAAACGACGGCCGCTCGACTGAAGGCCGACCAGACCCACCGGCCTCGGCCCTGGCAGCTGGAACCGTTCATTCGACGCCTCCCCCACAGACACCCCTTCGCCTGCGCGGAGCCGGCTCGTTCGTCCGCACACACCCGTCCGCCCGGACTCACCCACACGAGCCCGGCCACACAACGGCCGACTGCGGCGAGCTCGACTCCGCGCACGGCTTTCGCACGTGCGGTCTCCAACGCTGTGTGGTTTAGCAGAACGGCCTTCCGAAGGGAAGCAGACGCGGCGGCTCAA
Source organism: uncultured Planctomycetaceae bacterium (assembly GCA_964428935.1). Lineage (GTDB taxonomy): Bacteria > Planctomycetota > Planctomycetia > Planctomycetales > Planctomycetaceae > JAADHY01. Next base: position 10,860 of record CAYSAG010000064.1, read on the forward strand.
CGCTTCCGGCTTGGCACGCTGCAGCCCGAGCGGCCTGACGCCAGGCCGTCTCGGCCCGACCGCGCTCGTTTTGTGTCTTCGAGGGACGCAATGTCGGCGAAGCTTGGCCGCGGCCGCCGCGGAAAGGCGGCCGAGCAGAGGCGGGAGGGCGTCGGCAACGGTCCGCCGTCGGCTCGCTGGCTAAATAGGTCCTCGCTGCGAGCGTAGCGCCACACTAACCCGGAGCGTCAGCGAAGAGCGTCGTTTCGCCACCCGACGCGCTTCGGTCCTCGTGTGGTTCTGCTTAGACGCTGAAGCTGTTCCCGCAGCCGCAGCTGCCAGCGGCGTTGGGGTTGTCGAAGGTAAAGCCGCGGCGGTCCAGGCCGTCGTAGAAGTCAATGGTCGTTCCCTGCAAGTATACCGCGCTGCGTTTGTCGACGGCCACCTTAATGCCGTGTTGTTCGAAGATTTCGTCTGTTTCGGGGTCAGCACCGCGGTCGAAACCCAGGCTGTACTGGAAGCCCGAGCAACCGCCGCCCACGACGGCCACTCGCAGCACCGTCCCCTCAGGCAGGTTCTGCTCTTTCAACACCCGCAGCATTTCGCTGGCGGCCTTCTCGGTAATGGTCAGCAGCATGGAAAAGTCTCCTGCACTACGCTCGAAAACACGGGCTAAGGGCGTCCGCAACCGTCGACGTCTTTTTCCGGCGGTTGCGTGTGCGGGAACGGCGGGACCGGCCTGCGGACCGCAACGAGTTCAAGCGGCCACGACACAACACAGCCCTCGCCCTCCACTGGCCGTGGCCTTGCCAGGCAAGTCCGTGCCGCTCGAGTCGCTCCCGCTTCTGTCGCCCGGCACCCCGTCTTTCTGGGCCAGCAGTGCGGCACGGACCGTCGCCGGCCGGTCGGAGACCCGGACAGACAAACAAAACGGCTGGCCAAGTTCGACGGCTTACGAGCCGGCCGGTTCCGCCCGGTCTGGCTGGTGCAGGGCAGGTCCGTCGACGGCCCACGGCTCCTCGCCGTTTCGCTGTCCCGGGCCAGCCAAAGGTCATCTTCAAAGTTGAGTTTATTCTAGCTCCGGCCCAGCCAAAGAAAACCCAAGTCGCCAAGAAAAGGCCGGAACGTCGCCGCTGGTCGTGGCGGTGCTCTGGCTTGCGGCTGCGTGCGTCCGCGTCCGGTGCGGCTGGCCCGCGACGGGACGCCCGTGCTGGAGCTGCTGTGGGCCGGCGTCGACCCGGTCCTGAACGGAGTCTGGGCCCACGGCGTCGAGCCGGTGTTTCTGTACCGGCTGGCTGACAGTCGCGGTCGCCTGCACTGGGCCGGAAACCGGCCTGCCGGGGCGTCGGCTCGCATTGTGCAGTACGACGCCAACCGGGGGGTCGTCGACGTCGAGACCGCGCAGCCGGCACAACGCTGGTCTTGACCGACTTGGCCTACCCCGGGTGGACGGTCACCGTGGACGACCGGCCGCAGCCGTCGGTTTCCGCCGCTGAACAGCTGCCAGCGTCCGGGCTTTCTCGAACTGAACCGCTTTCCGGCGTGGACCATTTTTTCCGAGCGGTTCGGTTGTCGCCCGGCCGCCACCGGGTCGTGTGGACGTTCCGCCCCAAAAGACTGCGCCACGGCCTCGTCGTGAGCGTCACGACGCTGGTGGTGCTGTCGAGCCTTGGCTGGCAGTCCGCCCTCCGCGGGCCCTAGTGCTGCGTCACAGCGGAAACGTGGAGTGCGTACTTTCGCCCAGGCCGGACATGCGGGAGCGACACGCGTGACGCCCTCCCGCCTTTGCCTCGTGACGAACCACCAGTCACGTATGCCGGAACGAGGTCGCGCGGGCACGCGCCGGAACACCACAAGCACGTTTTGGCCCGACACGCGTTCCGTTTTCAGCGGCTGGTTTGACCAGCGACCGAAGTTGCGGCACAGACTTAGCAGGCCCGCCCCGGCCTGTGAGCCGAAGGAGCTAGCCACGGGCCCACACACGCCGCTGGTTCCAACTGGCCGTGAAATTGCCCGACGCTAGCGCGTTCGGCTCTTCGCAGTTCGCTCCGTCTGTCCCGTCTTGACCGACAAGCTCTGAGCAGTCGCGACGGAACGCGGCGCCCAGTGCTCGGACAGCCTGAACCTAGTTGCCTGTCTTGTGCTCGGGCGCGTTCGGGTTCGGCAGGTAGTAGAAATGACCGTCTTCGGCGCCGACCAGCAGGTCCGGGTGGCCGTCGCCGTTCCAGTCGACCGTGGTCGGGCTGGTCGTGTGGCCGGCCAGCCGAAGGTGGTCCAACGGGCCTAGGTCTTCTAAGGTCCACACCGTTCGGTTCCTGGAAACGTTTCGCAACCAGTTCACGTTGGCGCTGTTGACCAACAAGTCGGTCGCTCCGTCGCCGTCCCAGTCGGTGAAACGCAATTTTCGTCGGCCGCTTCGTCCTGCCTGTCCGTCGTTTAGCCGCAACAGGCCTCCTTCTTGCCGGCGCACGCGGTGCCGCCAGTCACGCACGGCACCGCGGACCGCCCGAAAGATTCGCCGCGGCGGCGACAGCGTCAGCCGGCTGCCAACTCGCTTGCGTTCGAAGAACGCCAGGTAGCCTTCGTGGTCCAGCATGACCAAATCGTTCAGGCCGTCACGGTTCAGGTCGACGACGACAGGCGTCGTACGCCACTGCGTGACCAGCTCGTTGCCTTTCGGGTTCCACCAGTTCCAGGCGGGCTTCGGCGGCGAGCCGGGCCAAGCGACGCGGACGGGTTGTGGACCGGCGAGCTTCGGCTTGCGCCGCGTGCCCACGTTGCGGTACCAGACGACGCGGCCCCAAATCGAATTGACCACCAGGTCGGGCAGTCCGTCGTGGTCCCAGTCGGCGACGCTCAAGGTGGTGTAACCCCATTTGGCTTCGCACGGGCCTTGAATGGACCCGTTTGGTCCGGCCAGGACTCGCAGCGGTCGGCCGCCCGCTTTCAGCAGGACCGGTGCGGCCCACTTCGGAGTCTGGCTGCCCGGCGCGGGTCCCAGGTTTTCGATGAAGCCCACGTAGCCCGCCGTGTTGCCAGCGACAATGTCCTCGTCGCCGTCGCCGTCCCAGTCGAAGCCGACCGGCGTGGCCAGCGCGCCGAACTTGACGTCGTCGGCCTCTTGCTGAAAGAACCGCGGGGCGGCGAAGACGGGCATGCCGTCTCGAACGCGTCCCGTGTGTTCAATGAAAGCCACCCGACCGTCCTCCTGGCCGACAACCAGGTCGACGTCCCCGTCACGGTCCCAGTCGACAGCCACCGGCACAATCATGCACAAATCCATGGCCAGCGGTCGGTCTGCCAGCGTCAGGCGACGGCCGGCTGCGTAGCGAGGCGACGAGCGCGTGCCGACGTTCTCGAAGTAGGTGAACCCGTCGAGGAACTCGCCACACAGCAGGTCCAAGTCACCGTCGCCGTCGAAGTCCGCCAAGTTGGGGCTGGGCATGCCGAAGACGTCCAGCGGCTTGCCGCCGGCTTTCAGCTTCACCGGCTCGGCGTACTCCGGGGCGGCGTTCGTTCCGCGGTTTCGCAGCAGGTACACGTAGCCGTGCAGGGGGCCGCGAGTCCAGTGGCCTTTCGAGTCGAAAGCGTTGTCCCAGCCGTAGTCGCTCCAGTCGCCGACACCGACCAGCAAGTCCAATTGTCCGTCGCCGTCGAAGTCGACGTACTTCCATTGATTGGCCCGCACGCGGCTCGAGTGCACGTTGGGCCTGACGAAGATGCGTTTTCGTTCGGTGAAGCCCGTCTTGCGAAAATTCACCAGTTCGTACGCCGGCACCAGCACGCGCACTTGCCCCTCCACGTAAGACGGCGACACATTCCCCAGCGGCGGACCGACGCGTCGACCCGGTTTGAAGACAGGCATTTTGCTGCCGTCGGGGTTTTCGAAGAAGTACGTGCCGCCGTACGGGACGTCCGGGCAGCACACGACCAAGTCCAAGTCGCCGTCGCCGTCGTAGTCCATTGGCAACGGCCAGGCCCACAAACCGACACCCAGGTCGACCACCAAGCCCGGGTGGTTGTACTTCAGACGTGTCAGTCCGGGCAGCGGTCCGGCGGTCACGACTGTTGCGTCGGGCGTAATGAGCAACATGCCGCCTGTCCAGCCGGTTTGGGGCAGCGGCAACGTCGCGTTTGCCGGAAAACGCCGGCGGTAGACGCGGACCTTGGTCCGGCCCCGGTCGGTGTAGCAGAAAGTCCACTCGGGAACCGGCTGCCAGTCGGCCAGTTGCCAGTCGTCTGCGGCCGACGTGGCGAGCAGCACGTCCATTTCCTGGTCGCAGCGCAGCCACAGCGGTGTCGGCTGGCCACCGTTGAGCCGAGTGAAACGCCAGCCTTGCAGCGCCTTGGGAACCTGACTCCAAACGTAACTGCGGTTCCCGAACGCCCTCGCTCCGTCGGCCAGCCGTTCGACCGTGAACTGCTTGCCCGCAACGGTCATTACGGGAGGCCGAGACCAGGCCGTCGCCGGCAGCAGCAGGCTGCTCACGCCGACCACCGCAAGACGCAAAGAAACCTTCATGCCGCGCTCCTCCAACGTAGGTTCCAACTCTCGCCGCACCACAGGCTTCCGCTCGTTCTGCCAGTCCCGGCAGGCGACCGGAAAGTTTGGGTCAGTCTACCGGACGACCGGGCCGTGGCGAAATGGTGCGAGTCGTGGTGCGGTCTGCGACGCACGGCTGGGCGACGCGCGCCGCGACTTGGGCCGGCGAGCCGGTCGGCGCCAGAAGCGGGCAGCGACTCCGAAACGTGTCCGCTCATTCGAAAGAAGAGGCGTCAGCGACTCGCCGGGTGCTGCCCGTCGCCCCCGTTTACTCGCCGGACACCCCCTCCCGCAAGCCGCCGGCTTTGAACTTTCCAGTGTCCGACCAGTGGCCGACACTCGGCGCGGCGTGGTCGCTCGAAGTATGCTCGTCTGACTGAAGACACAACACGCACCCGACCGTGACGCTCGGTTCTGTCTCCACTCGACAGCAAAAGGAGAAGACTCCAGTGAAAGAGCGAAGACGCTTCGGACCAGAGGTGGTTCTGACGGCGGTCGTGCTGGCCGGTTGCCTCGTCGCAGCGGCGTCGAGCGCCGCTCAGGCCGCTCCGCGGAACCTGCTCAAGAACGGCGGTTTCGAGACGGACGCCGACGCAGACGGACAGCCGGACCACTGGCAGTTCGCTTGGAAAACCACGCACAGCGGCGACGCTCAGCGAGCTCAGCACAAGCAGCGACCGGACGTCGCGTGGGACGCGAGCACGGCCCACTCGGGTCGGCGGAGCGTTCGGGTCGGCGTCGTGCGAGCCGTCGACGACGGCGTGTGGACGCAAGACCGAGTTCCACACGTGCCGGGCACGCGCATTTACCGGCTGTCGGCAGCCGTCAAGACCCGTGGACTGCGCAACACCGACGCCCGGGTTGCCGTGGTGTTTCTGGGCGAGAACGGTCGGTGGCTCGGCGCCGACTACTCGGCCATCGTCGTCACCGAGGACCGCGACTGGACGCGCTACGTGTGCCTGGTCGAGGCTCCTGCAGGTACGAAACGGCTGCGTGTCCGTTGTTGGGTCAACATGAGGAACTCCGGCACCGGAACGGCTTGGTTCGACGACGTCGAGCTGGTGCCGACCCGTTTGACGGAACGACCGCCCATGCAGTACGTCGACCGGTCGCCTCTGCCACCGGTGTCCGCGGCCGACCGTGAACGGGGCTTTGTTTGGTTTCGACGGAATCCGCTGCGGTTGGTCTTTCCGGCGACCGTGCCGCCCGAAGCCGACGTCGGCGCTCCGTTGTCGGCGTTCGCGACCCCCGGCGAGTACGAATCGCTGTCTTTCGGCGTTCGGGCGTTGCGGCCGCTGGAAGACGTGCGCGTCACGGCTTCTGATTTGGAGAGCGAAGACGGTCGAGCCAAGATTTCGGCGTCGGCCATTCGAGTGCGGCCTGTCCGTTACCGGCCCAAGCAAGGACAAGCTCGGTGGGGACCCTTTGCCTCCGGGCTGCTCACCGTGCCGCTGTTCCTTCAAAGCCGCACCAGCGTGGACATTCCCGCCGGCACGTCCCAATGGTTTTGGGTGGACGTTCACGTGCCGGACCACGCACCGGCCGGCCATTACCGCGGCTGGCTGACCATTCAACCGAAGACGGGTCAGCCGGCAAAGGTCCCGGTGCGTTTCGAAGTCCTGCCGTTCCGGCTGCTGGAGCCGACCGGCGTCTACTTCGGCATGTACGCGAAAGTTCCCCGCGACTTGGACGTGTTCCGGCGTCAGTGTGAAGACATGCGGAAGCACGGAATGACCACGGTGGGGCTGTGCTGTCCCCTCGGAAGTCGGTTGACGTACCAAGACGGCCGGGTCCGCGTCCGGTTCGACGGCACGGGCACGCTGGAGCAGGCGCTGGACGTCTACCGGGATGTCGGCTTTCCAGCCCCAGTGGTGTGGCTCATGGGTAGCGACGTGCTTCGCTGGTGTCAGAAGCAGGGCGACCCGCCCGGCTCGGCCTTCGCTTCGTGCTACCGTCAGGTGGTCGAGGCGATCCTGGCCGAGGGCCGGCGGCGAGGCTGGCCGGAAATCGTTTTCCAGCCGGTCGACGAGCCGTTCGAGCACACGCAGCGGCTGGCGGACGCCAAACGGTGTTTGGAGGTGTTGAAACAGATTCCGGGCGTGCGGACCGAAGAGGACGGCCCGAACGGAAACCCGTCGACGTTGGAAAAGCTGTACTCGTTGACCGACATTTTGGTCTACCACGACGGTCCGGTCCTGAAACGCGGGCAATTTGACGCTCCAGGTTGGGAGGCTTTCCTTCGCCGTCTGGAACGGGACGCCAAAGAGGTGTGGTTTTACAACATCGACTTGACCGGCTGGCATCCGGAGGTCATGCGGTTTGGCTACGGGTTCGGCCTGTGGCAAGCCGGCGGGACGGGCATGGTGGAGTGGTACTACGGCGGGGCTCCGACGGCCTACCGACCGAGCAGCGCCGCGTTCGCGTACCCGCCGACGGAGACCGAAACCGGCGGACCGACCATTGGCTGGCAAGCCATTCGCGAAGGGGTCGACGATTTCAAGTACCTTTACACGTTGGTGGCCGCGCTGGAGCAACGCGGCGTGCGGCCAGGAAGCCGGGCGGCGGAGATTCGCGAGCGGTTGCTGGCCGAGCTGGCCCGAATCGACTTCCGCGGCTCGTGCGGCCGCGCCGCGCAAGGCGACTGGACCGGCTTGAAAACGTGGTCGGACGAGGGCGTGCAGTTGGTCTCGGGTGACTGGAAAATGGCCAACGGCCTTTCCTTCGAAGACTACGACCGGCTGCGTCGTCGAGTGGCCGACTGGATTCAGGAAGTCGGTCCGCCGACGGAGAAACCTCGGACGCCGCTGGTTCGGTTGGTCCGTCGTTGGCGCCGGCCGACCGACAGTCCGGACCGGTGAAGGACACGACGCGGCAAGACGTAGCGGACGGTCCGGCCGAGCGAGTCGGTTTGGGACCGGAAGGCCAGTCGGCAGCAGTCGACCCGGCCGCTGCGGTGCGGCTCTACGTTGTCGTCAGTTCGCGGCGGCCTCGCTGTCGGACCTGCTGAACGATTCGGCTTTCCATTCGTCGAACCAGCGTGACCAGTCCGCACTCCGGGTTGTGCAGCAGGTCCTGCTTGAGCTCGAACAGGTACTCGGACAGGTTGCGCCGCAAGATGGGCTCCTGTTCCTTTCGGGTTTGGTAGTGGTCCCACAGGTCCCAGGCAATGATTCCGACGGCGACGAACGTGCCCAAGAACTTGCCTCCGAAGCGGGCGGCCACCTTTCCGCCGGTGCGGCTGGCCAATTTGGCCACGGCTTCTTCGCCAGCTTCGGCGGCGGCTCGGCGAGTGACTCGCGCGCCAATCTTCTCGGCAACGCCTCGAACCATTCCGGCCGTGCGCACGGTGGCCACCGCGCCGACAGCGCCCACACCGACCAAGGACTTGAGGGTCAACGCTACCTGGCGGTTCCCTTCCGACTCTTCAGCCAGCACGGCCAAGTCGGCCAGGTAGCTTTCCCATTGCGGCTGCGGAACCTCGTACTGCTGCTGCACCAGGCTCAGCCGTCCTTCCAGTTGTTGAAAGAAAGTCCGCAGCGTGGATTGAGCGATTCGCTCGATTCTCTTCTGGGCAATGGGGGGCCGAAGCACCCGGTTGGCGAACTCGCGCTGAATGTCTTCCGTAATTCGCTCGGCCATGCTCGGTTGCTCACCGAGCAGGTACTCGACCAGACGCGTGTCGGCCATGTAGTAGCCAACCGCCTTCAGCCCCAACCACTGTTGGTTGAAGTAGCCGAAGTACCACGGCAGGAAGTCTTGGTCGACTCGTGTCTGCAGCTCGGCCACCCAAGCGGAAAGCTCGCGGTCGGCGTGCTCTTCCGCTACCTTCGCGGCCTCTTGAACGGCCTGAGCTACGGCCTGGTCAACCTGGTGCCAAGGAACGGTGGGCGGAGCCGAGACTGTGCGGTCGGTCGGCGGTCGAGGTGGTGTTCGCCGCCAGCTGGTGTAGACGTAGTGTCCCACGACCGACAAGAGAACCAAAACGGCCGCCGCCCAGGTGAGCTTGCCGACCAGGTTGGCCAGGGCGTTGAGCAAGTTGACGAGCGACGAGCGTCCGTTTCCGGCAGCAGCCGGCTGGTCCGGACGTCCGCCAGACAAAGCGTCTCTTGTGTCCGCGCTGCTCATGTTCGCTCCTCCTCAACTGGCCGGGCTCGAGGTTTGAGCCCGAAGAACGGGTTGCGGCTCGCTAGACGGGTTGGCGGGCCGCCTCGCCGCGTAAACAGCTGCCCCGTTGACAGGCTACTTCGTCGCAGGTCGTGTCAGCAAGTGACCCTCGACAGGTCGTGCGGGAACTTGTTTGGTTCTGGGCGGAAGGTGCCTGACGTTGAGGGCTTGTGAAGTGTTCGTGTTTTTCGGCGGCTCGGGTGGGCAGTCGCGCTGAGCCGGTCAGTGTGACTTGCGCGAAAGCCGGAGTGCGAGCTGTTGCCGTGGCGCGGCCGGTGGACGCTCAGTCGGACGCGGCGACCGCGGTCCGCGCAAACGAAAAGCGGAGCGGCGCCCCAACTCGGCCATTCCGCTCCGCGACTCGTTGACACTCACCTGACGACGCTGGACCGTCTGAAACGGTTCGCTCTGGACGCGTCCACTGGCCCGTTCACTCCGCGGCGCAGCTGGCTAGCGCTTTCGAAAGGCGGACGCGGCGGAGAAGGCCGGTCGACCGTCCTGAGGTTGCGCAGTAGGTCATTGTTCGCCGGAGCTTTGTCCGCCGCCGTCCTGCGGCAGCTTTTCGAGCAAAGCCTTTGCTTTGGCTTTGACTTCCGCCGGCGAGCTTGCCGCGGCCAGTTCGTTCGCGAGCTTCTCGATTTCGTCGACGTTGCTGACGCCTTCAGACTTCAGCTCTTCAATGGCCTCGGGTAGGCCCTCTTCGACGAAGCTGTCCAGTTCGCCCGTCTCGGCCACTCCTTGGACCCACTCGCGCAGTTCCGAAACGGCGCTCTTCGGCGGTCCTTCCGGCGGCGGAGCCAGTTGGTTTCCTCCGCCGCAGCCGAGTGCCCACAGACCGACCACGCTCAATCCAAGAACCAGCGCCCTCCGCAGCAGATTGCACTTCATTTCACCCAGCCTCCTTCACTCAAGTTGCTCCGCACACTGCGGCCACGAC
>CAYSAG010000065.1:0-20294 GCA_964428935.1 uncultured Planctomycetaceae bacterium
TCCCGCGAGCGGGAGAGGGGACTTTTCCTTGGCCGCTGCCGAGACAGTTCCCCACGGTCGACTGAGTCCCAACTTTTCGGCGTGACACAGCACCAGACTCTTTGCGCATCAAGATGCGCGCAACGTGCACCCATGATTTGGACGCCGTAACATGTCACGTTCTCTTCGGTTGTCGAGCAAGCAGGATGCTTGATCCACGTTAGGCCTTTCCGTTCGCCCGACCCGACCCGCTCAGCCTCGGAAGTACAAGTACGCGGCCACAATGGCCACCACCACGACGACCGAAGCCGTAACGTCGGCCCAGTTCCAACTGCGTCGAGACGCCAGGCGTTCTTCTTCGGAAACCGTGGCGAACGTGAGCCCTCGAATCTTGTCTTCCGGAGGCGGCTCGGTGGCGTAGCTCACGGCAAGCAGCACCACCACGCAAACCACGAAAATCAACAGGCTGTAGTACTGGAAGTAAATGTTGTTGACGATCCAGAGCAGTGACCCTTCCGGGTAGCCGTTCTCGAATCCCGCCAGCTTCAAGCTGACGGGCGTGTCGACAGCCAGCCGAAACACCCCCAAGACGAAACCGACGATCAGCGCCGCCAGACACCCTTTGCTGTTCACTCGCTTGCAGGTCACGCCCAAGAAAAAGACGACGAAGATGGGCGGTGCCAGGTAGCCTTGGACGCCCTGCAGGTAGTCGTACAGTCCGCGAGCTCCTCGAATCACCGGCACCCACGCCAGCCCGATCAGCACCATGGCCGTCGTGGCCACTCGGCCCATCCAAACCAGCTGGTGCTGCGACGCTTGCGGTTTGAATTTCTGGTACAGGTCCATTGTGAACAGGGTCGACGAGGCATTGAACACGCCGGCCAGCGAACTCATCAAAGCCGACAGCAGTCCCGCAACGACCACGCCGCGGACTCCCGGTGGCAACACGTAACGCACCATGAGCGGAAAGGCGGCCTGGCACTGTTCGGCAATCGGCTGTCCGTTGGCGTCGATCAACGAAGTCAGCTCGGACACGCGGCCTGTCTTGGCCAGGGCGTAGCAGATCATTCCCGGAATGATGAAGATGAACACGGGCAGCAGCTTCAGAAAGGCGGCGAAAATGCTGCCCCGCCGAGCTTCCCGCTCATTCGGAGCCCCCAAAGCCCGTTGCACGATGTACTGGTCGGTGCACCAGTACCACAGACCAATGATTGGGGCACAGAACAACATTCCCAGCCAAGGGTAGTTCTGGTTGAAGTACCACGCGATTCGACCCGGTTCCTTGACCGGAGCCCACGTTCCTTCCAGACCGGCCGGCACCAGCGGCTTCCACAAGTTGAACATGTCCGAACCGCAAACAGCTCGCAGCTCGCTCCAACCGCCCAACGCCAACAACCCGAAAACCGTCACCAGGACGGACCCGACGATCAACACCAGCGTCTGCAACGCTTCGGTGTACGCCACGGCCCGCAAGCCTCCCAGCACCGTGTACAGTCCGGTCAGCAGAATGACGGCCACCGACCCAATCCAAAAGCTGTCCCAGTCGAAGCCACCAATTTGCACGTGCAGTTCCGGCAGCAGCGTGGCGAAGACGACTCCACCTGCAAAAATCCCGACCGCAATCTTCGTCAGGACGTAAGCGACCAGGGAAATGATGGACAGGACCCACCGAGCCGTTGCCGAGAAGCGTCTCTCCAGGAACTCGGGCATCGTGAAAACACGCGACCGCATGTAGAAGGGCACCATGACCCAAGCCAGCACGAGCAAACACCACGCGTGCAGCTCGTAGTGAGCCATGGCCACACCGTCCGTGCAGCCCGAGCCAGCCAGTCCAACCAGGTGCTCCGAACCAATGTTCGACGAAAAAATCGAAGCCCCAATGATGAACCAGCCTAGGTTTCGACCAGCCAAGAAGTAATCGTCGGCGGTGTCCTTGCCTTTCAGAATGACCCACCACGCAACGCCCAGAAGCAGCGCGAAGTACGCCCCGACCACAAACCAGTCTGCCCAAGCCATGAAGCCGCTCCCCAAGTGCTCGAACACCGTTTCAATACTCGTCGCCGCTCGGCTTTCGGTGACCGACGACGCAAGGACTTCTGGCAGGAGCGGCCATTATGCCAAGCGACCGACGCCGGGACAACAACGCAACCGAGCCGCGTTTCACTCCCCCGACAGCTCCGACCCAGGCTCGAACTGAGCGGCCAGAGCCAGACAACCGAGCCCGTAGAACGTGTACTCCACGTCGGCCTGCTCGTCCCACAACCCGGCTCGAAAGCCACCCCCCGGCAGCTCCAACTGACTTTGCACGAACCGGCGGACCCGCTGCCCGTCGACCAGCTGCCGCAACCCCAGCTCCCAACAAGCCGTCAACGCCGTGAAAGTAGACAACAGGTCGACGACGGGAATTCGCCGGTTCGCCCGGAAGCCGCCTTCGGACAACCACACTTGCGACAAGAAGTCCGCCGCCCCGTCCCGAACCTCGTCCGACACGCTCCCCAAACAGCTCAACGCGACCAGCGCGGCCGCCGTCGGATTCGTTCCGCCTTGCCGAGCGGCTCCGACCTCGGCGAAGCTTCCGTCCGGACGCCGACGCGACGAAAGAAACCCCACCAGCCGTTCCGGCTCTGGCACCGCCAACCCCAGCAGCTCGTACGTGACGCAGACCAGAAACGACTGGTACGTGCTCCCCGTCCGAGCCGACTCCCTCTTGGCGTACCCGCCGTCGGCCGTACGCAGCCGCTCCAGTCGCTCGGCCACTTCCAGCGGCGACGGCCAGGTCGGCGCGACCAAGTTGCTGGCTGGAGTCGCCGTCTCGGTCGCCTCCGTTGCGTCCGCACGAGCCGACGCACGGCCGTTTTCACCTTCGTCCTTTCCGGCCTCGGCCTGCAGCGTGCGCAAAGTCAACAGACTGCTGAGCCAGTTCAGCAATTCGACGCCGTCCAAGCTTCGCCACTCGAATCGCTGCAGGAACCGACCGGCCGAAGCCAGCGACCCGACGGGCGGGTCGCCTAACGCCGCCAACGCTCGAAGCCCGAAGGTCGTGTAGTACAGGTCGCTGTCTCCCAGCCGGCCGGCAAAGCCGCCGTTCGAGCGCTGTTGCTGCAGGACAAAACGGCGGTGCCTGGACCGTCGCTCGTCCGACAGTTCTCGGACTCCGCTGCGCACGGCGTCGGCCAGTCGAAGCAGAAACGGAGGCCGCTTGTGTTGACTAAAGTTCACGTCGGGTTTCCTCGTGCCGCCGGCGGCCGGCTTCGGCGGTCAAGCTCCACCGTCCCGAACGGCTCGGCTTCGCTCCAACAGCAACGCCGAATCGGTTCTCGCCTCGACCGAAAGGTCCGCACCGCCGTCCGTCGTAGCAAGCGCTCGTGAAGCCGTCCGACCCTCGTCCGCTCGGCTCGCAGACCGTCCGCTACCGGCCCGCTACCGAAGCAGCAGCTTGGCCACACTGAAGTAGACCACCACGCCAATCAGGTCCGACAAGGAAGCAATCATGGGGTTGGACATGAAAGCCGGGTCCATGCCCAACCGGTTCATGAAAATGGGCAGCATCGACCCGTTGACGGCTCCCAGCACAACCACGCAGAAAATGCTGAGCCCGACCACCAGTGCGGCGGGAGCGCTGACAAGCCAGTAGCCGACCACAAGAGCCAACAGCATCAAAGTCAGACCCAGCAGGGCTCCGACCCGAGCTTCGCGCCAGGCCACCCGAGGCGCGTCTTCGGACTTCACTCGTCCCAAGGCAATGCTTCGAATGACCAACGCGGCCGACTGCGAGCCCGTGTTTCCGCCGGTGGCCAACACCATGGGAAGGAAAATAATCATCCATTCGTAGCTGGCCGAAACCGTCTCGTAGGCTCGCAGCACGGCGGCCGTAATGGCGGCGTTGCCCAGCAGGACGACCAGCCAAATGCCGCGTTTCCGCGCAATGACCGGCAGTTCCGTCTCGAGGTAGCTGTCTTCCAGGGGTTCGACGCCGCCGGCTCGGTGAGCGTCCTCGGTGGCCTCTTCCTGCAACACGTCCAGCACGTCGTCATGCGTGACGATGCCCACCAGCCGGTTTTGGCTGTCGACGACGGGAATGGCCAGAAAGTCGTAGCGAGCCAACTGCTGAGCGACGTACTCCTGGTCGTCGTCCGCACGCACCGAAATGACGTCGCGGTGCATGATTTCGGACAGTTGGCGTTGCGGTCGAGCCAGAATGAGTTCGCGCAGCGTGACCAGTCCGCGCAGGTGTCGGTCTTCGTCCAGGATGTAGACGTAGTAAATGGTTTCCGAGTCGGGCGCCTGTTGGCGCAGACGTTCCAACGCCTCCGCCACCGTAATGTTCTCCGGAAGCCACGCGTACTCGGTCGTCATGATCGAGCCGGCGCTGTCTTCCGGGAACGAAAGCAGTTTGCGAATGTCCGCCCGCTCGGCTCGAGCAATCAGCGGCATGAGTTCCTCGACCAGCTCCGGGTCCAACCGCTCCAGCAAGTCGACCCGGTCGTCCGGAGCCATGGCTTCGATCACCTCGGACAAATGCTGCCGGTCGACTGCTCGCACCAGCTCTTCTTGAGTCGGCAGGCTGAAGAAGCCGAAAATTTCCGCTTGCCGTTCGTAGTCGCAGTGCGAGAGGACTTTCCAGACTTGCTCCGGCGAGAGGCCCTCCAGCACTTCGGCGACGACCGCTGGGTGCAGCGCCTCGCAGAACTCCTTCAGGCCGCGAGTGTCCTTTTCGTCCAGCATTTCCCGGACGTTCGGCAACAGCAGCGGCTTGTGCATGGCTGTCCTCCCGCATCGATTTTCGTTTCGCCCCCGAGCCGGCGTGCAGTCCGCCGCCCGTCCGCTTGACGAAAAAAAGCCCCAACCGGTCGCTCACCCGGTAGGGGCAATCTTGCTCTTTTGAAAGGCCCGCAGCGACACGAGGAAGTGTGTCGACACGAAACCGCGCCAGCCGCGTTGCTTCTTGCCGTCGCCAAAGCTCTTGCTGGCTCAAACCACGCGGCCGACAGAGTGCCTCAACGCTTCGAGAACTGCGGCCGTTTCCTCGCCTTCTTCAAACCGTACTTCTTGCGTTCCACCATTCGGTCGTCGCGGGTCAGGTAGCCACCGTCCGACAAGACCTGGTGCAGCGTGGGTTGCTTCGCCTCCAGAGCGCGAGCAATGCCCAGCGCGATGGCCCCCGCCTGGCCGCTGATGCCACCGCCCGAAACTCGAACGATGACGTCGACCTTGCCGTAGAAACCCGTTGCCTTCAACGGAGCCTCGACTTGCTGTCGGTGAACCTCCAGCTTGAAGTAGTCCTCCAGACGCCGGCCGTTGATGAACAGCAACCCTTTGCCGTCGCGGACGCGGACCCGGGCGACCGAGGTTTTCCGGCGTCCCGTGCCCCACGCGACGCCGAACTTGTCGACCTTGCCCCGAATGGTTCCCGCGGGAATCGGTTCGAGTTCCTCGCCCGGCTCGCGGGGTGCTCCCGCCCCCAGCGTCAGCTCCGGCACACCAGCCTCGGGCTGCTGGTCTGTCTCGGTTGTCGCTTCGGGCTGCGCGGGAGCCTCACCGGATGCCGGCTCGGCCTGCTCCGCTGCCGTCGCGTCCGTTGCCAGCTGGTCGCTCGTCTCGGCCTGCGGCGCCTCCGACGGCTCGGTTTGCTCACCACCCGCCACTTCCGCCGTCGGCTGCCGCGGCTCGCTCACCGAAGCCTGCTCGGGCTGTTCCGCCGGCTGGCCTTCCGGCTGCTCGGCCGACGCCTGAGCCGCCTCGCCCTGCCCAACTCCTTCTGCCGACGGAGCCTGCTCCGCCGACTCGCCAGACGGCCCCTCGGCGGCCGGGCTGACCGCTTCACCGCCGGTCGACTCTGCCGCCGGCTCCTGCGTCTGCTCCTGCGACTCGGCCGTACCCGCCGCTTCCGCAGACGCCTGGGGGACTCCCTCCGGCTGCCCTGCCGGCTCCTGGGGCTGATTCTCCGCCGACTCCGGTGAGATGTCTTCAGGTTTGTCCGTCGTCATCTTTTCGGCTCGACTTTCAACCTTGTTGGCAAGTGTCGGTCCAACGTTGCGGCTTCTCGTGTCGACAGCCCGAACCGCCGCAGCTCGGGCAACACCTGAAGCCGCTCGGCTTCTACGGCAACAAATGCTTCGGCAGCGGCTCGGGCTGCTGGGCCTCGTGCGGGTGTTCCGGCCCGCAGTACAACTTCAGCTTCTTCAGCATCTTGCGGCCCAACTTGTTCTTGGGCAGCATTCGCCGAACCGCCTCGCGAAGAATTTTCTCCGGCTTCCGCTCGATCAACTGAGCGGCCGTCTCGATTTTCCGCCCGCTCGGGTAACCCGTGTAATGCTCGTAAGTCTTCTTGAACATTTTGTCTGTAAAGTACGGGTGCGTCGGGTGGGCGAGCGGTCGGCCGCTGAACCGCACCTTGTCGGCGTTGATGACAATGACGTAGTCGCCGCAGTCGACGTGCGGCGTGTACGTCGGCTTGTGCTTGCCCATCAACACCATGGCCAGCTTGGCCGCCAAGCGACCGACAATCTGGCCGTCGGCGTCCACCACGTACCAACGCGGCGACACCTCTTCCTTCTTCAACATGAACGACTTGGGAGTCTTGACAGTCCTCATGGGAGATTCTCTCGCAAACGGTTCCGAGCGGGCGCCGGTTCCACCCAAGGAACGGTCGGTCGGACCGAGCAAGAACCCACACTCGGCCGCCCGTCCGCCGACCCGGCCGGATGGCTCAGGGTCGTTGTCGAGCGACCGCAGTTCGCTTCCCGAACATCCGAACCGACGCCGCCATTCGCCTGCTGGCAACGCCGAAGAGCCCGTGCCCCCGCGAGCAACTCGCTGGAAGCACAACAGGTTAGCGACTTCGCTGGGGCCGTTCAATGCACAGCTTGCCGAAACCGCAGCGAATCGCAGACGGCGGGCTGCCGGATTGGCTGACCTGCGGTCGCCCGGGCTGCGTTTTCTCGTGGCGACACCTTCTGTTCGACTGTTCGACCGCCGGAGCTGCGGCTGGACCGGACGGACGCCAGGGCCTTGCGAAGACGGACGGTTCCTCGCACGGAGGACGTCGTGGGAGCAGTCAGGGCGGCCCCGTTTGCTGAGCCCGAGCTGAGGTCGCGGCCGTGGACATGAATTGCTGACCGCACGCAATTCTGCGAAAAAACTTCTTATTGGCAATTCGTCCTTCTTCGCAATTACCGAGCAGATTGCGACCTCTTCTCCGCAAGGATCGTGCGATGTCGAAGAGAGCAAGAGCACTGTGCTGGGTCGCCGGCTGCTTGCTTGCCTTGCTCGCTCTGTACGCCTTTCGGCTACGCCTGCGTTGGTCCGTCGTGAGGGACGGATCGGCAGCGACGTCCATCCGGTGCGCGACCGGCGGGGCCGTCGTCGCTTACGTCGCGGTCAGTCGCAAGCTCAGCGCAGAGAGCGCCGACCAGCGTGGTGCGACGATTGGCGACGTGTACTCGTGGACGAAAGAAAGAGTTGAAGGGTGCTTGGGCGAGATCACGAAGGAGAGCGGGCTGTCTCTGGAGGAGACCCACCGAGACGGAAGCGGGGCACCCGAGTCCGGATGTACGTGGCGGTTTTCCAGCAAAGAGCGAGCTGCGTGGCTGATCGTTTCGGTAACGGGAGACAGTCGGAGTTGCTTGGTTTCGGTAGTTGGCGTTTCGGCCACGACGATCGGCCCGACGGTGGTGTATTTGGTGCCCGTTTGGCGTGAAAGGGATGGCACCCTTTGTGTCGGTCCTTGGTACGTCGTTCCACGTAGCGGATTGACACACAGGCTGTGAGAGACGACTGGGCAACACGGTTGCGTTTCCCGCAAATTTGTGGAACGGTGTGAGACGCCCCCAACGGGGGATGCGACCGCCGGCACGGCGCAGAGCAGAGGCAACCGGCGAGAAGCAGCCTCTTTGTAGTTCGAACTCGTTTTGCGGAGAGTCTCGTGCCTCGAGCGGCGGCGAATTGGAAGCGGTGTTGTGGGCGCCGCTGTCCGTGCGGGTTGCCGCCAAGCCGGCTCATGGCGCGCAGCGGGCGGACGCGTCTCCACTGGTAGTTTGGCCGTACGTTCATGGCAACCAAGCAAACCGCAGAAGGGTTCGGCATGCGGACGCGGCAGCCGGCCCGTTTGCGGGAAGAGCCCAATTGTCGTTGGGGATCGGTGAGTACGCGTTCTTGTCTGCCGAGACCGGTTGGCGGCTCGAATCGCAGCTGGCATCGGTGCGTCCGGTCTGAACGACGTCCAGTCTGAACGAGGCATTGGTTTGGAGCGACGCGGACGCGGGGACGAAGCTGTACAGGTCATTGATCGTTCGAGCAAGAAAGACCAAGCGGATGAAACTTGGACACGCGGCACATGGACTCGTTGTTTCTTGCTGTGGCTGCTTCTTGGCATGCTTCTCGGTCGGGATTGCAGTGGGCGAATCAGAACCGGCCGCAAGAGCCCCCGTGGTCGACTTTCATCCTGGGCCGGAGTACGCGGACGAGGTTCGGATGTTCCAGGGCATCCCGACGCTGGAAGCAGCCCTTGGAGGACGACTCTGGGCAGCATGGTACGGAGGCGGAGTGACGGAAGACGAGCAGAACTACGTCATGCTGGCGACCAGCGGTGACGATGGTCGAACTTGGTCGGATCTGAAACTGGTCATCGATCCGGATCGACGCGGCCCCGTTCGAGCGTTCGATCCGTGTTTGTGGCGAGATCCCCTTGGGCCGACTGTGGCTGTTTTGGGCACAGCGGACAAAAGGAGGACGTCCGCACCTGTTCGCGATGGTAACGGCCAATGCCGACGACGAAACCCCGAGGTGGTCGAAGCCACGGCGAATCGGCTACGGAATCATGATGGGCAAGCCGATCGTAACGCGCGACGGTGTCTGGTTGCTGCCGACAGCAATCTGGCTCCTCAAAGAGAGTTGCCGCGTGTTGGCGTCCACCGACAACGGGCGAACGTGGCGCTTGCTTGGCACCGCCTCGGTTCCCGATGAGAGAGATCGCAATTGTGACGAGCCGATGCTGATTGAGCATGAGGACGGTCGGCTGAGTATGTGGGTTCGGACGCGTTACGGCATCGGCCAAGCCGTTTCTCGAGACGGCGGACGCACATGGAGCTCGGTCGCTCCTTCGGAAATCGCTCACCCGCCTGCTCGCTTCTTCGTGCGTCGCCTGCGATCCGGTCACTTGCTGCTGGTCAAGCACGGTCCGCTTCGTCGCCGAACAGGTCGGTCGCATCTCACAGCTTTCCTGTCGACGGACGATGGGCAAACGTGGCAAGGCGGGCTGGTGCTCGACGAACGGCTGGGAGTCTCCTACCCAGACGGCTTTCAGAAAAAAGACGGACGCATTTACATCATTTACGACTACGACCGACAAGGAAAAAAGGAGATATTGCTCTCGGTCTTTACGGAAGCAGACGTCCTGTATGGCCGTAATGTTTCTGGACAAGTGCGGTCACGTCAGCTCATCAACCGCGCCAGGGGCAAGAACCCACTTCGAGGCTCCAGCTGACGACTCCTTGAAAGTGCGCTGACGCTCGACGGACGAGGGCCGGAAGGACGCAGTGACGCAGCAGGGCAATCGGTTCTGTTGCGTGACGACGGTTCCGAAACATGCTCGGTTTCGGGGAGAGTGGAAGTACCTTCGGGCCGTGGGTGTGGGAGCAGCTCCAGCGAGCCGGCGCAAGAAAATCCGGGGCGAACGGGCGCGACGTCTTGACCCGCTTCTTGAGCGCGGTGCGGCTTGCGGAAGCGGTGCGAAGTCATTGGAGCATTGAGAACCCTCTTCGTTGGGACTTGCATGTCACGTTCGACGAGGACGATCTTCGGCCCTCCAACGACCGCATTCCGGCGGACAGAAGCATCTTGATGCGGCCGTCGTTGGTGTCGCCGAAGCGACAGGGCTCCCCGTGGCGAGTCACCGCCACGAAGCGCGAACGGCTCGACTGGGACGCAGCCGACTTGGAACAAGTCCTTGCGACACCGCAGCCGTAACATGCGCTCGCCCTGGCCGCAGAGCGGAGCAACTTTTCTGACCTGCGACGGCGCGTTGCGCTCGCAGAGCGGTTTTCCCGTGCGTGGCCAACAGGTGTCAACGGCCGCTCCGCAGCTGGCTGGACTTCGCGCACGGTTGTTGGTGTAATCGGTTGCGAGCCACACGCTTCGTTTGGTGGTTGGTCGGTCGGTGGAGAACGGCTGGCTGGAGTCGGGGCTGGTGAGGTTCGAGGCGGCCGGCGAGCAGCTCGACGAAGAAACGGTGAAGAATCCGCGCTGGTAGCACAGGCGTCTGAATCCAGTGCCAAAGACTTGGAGGTAACCCAGATGGCTCGACAAACGCGACGCGCTTTCTTGAAAAAGTCGGTGGCGGCTGGAGTGGCGACGACCTTCGCCATTTCGGGCACGAAGGCTTCCGGACGGATTTTGGGAGCGAATGAGCGAGTGCAGGTGGGCGTGGCCGGCATCCACGGTCGGGGCGGTCACCACATTGCCGCTTACGCAAAGATGCCGGACGTCGACGTCTATTACCTGATTGACCCCGACTCGCGGCTGTTCAAGGCTCGCATCGACCAGGTTCAAAAACAGGGCGGCAACACGCCGAAGTGCGTGCAGGACATTCGCGAGGCGTTGGACGACCCTCACCTGGACGCCATTTCTGTCGCCACGACCAACCACTGGCACTCACTGATTACCGTTTGGGCTTGCAAGGCCGGCAAGGACGTGTACGTCGAGAAGCCCTGCAGTCACAACCCGTTTGAGGGGCGACAGTGCGTCGAGGCCGCTCGCAAGTACAACCGCATTGTCCAGCACGGAACGCAGAGCCGTTCCTCACCGAAATGGCGGAACATGATTGCCGCAGTCCAGAGCGGTCGGTACGGCAAGCTGCTCGTCTCGAAGGGCTACGCTTCCAAACCGGGCAAGGGCCGCTGGACCGTGGGGTTTGCCGAGCCGAAAGATCCGCCGCCGGAATTGGACTTCAACATTTGGCTCGGACCAGCCCAGGTGCAGCCCTACAACGAAAACCTGGTCCACTACAACTGGCACTGGTTCTGGGACTTCGGTAACGGCGAGATCGGCAACCAAGGCGTGCACCAAATGGACATTGCTCGGTGGGCCATTGGCAAGACGTTGCCTCGAAGCGTCATTGCCATGGGGGGCCGCTACACGATCGACGTCGACCACGGCTACAAAGACCAAGCGCAGACGCCGAACATGCAGGTGGCCGTGTACGATTTCGACGGCGTGCTGCTGGTCTTCGAAGTGACGAGCCTGGTGGGGAAGAGCCCGATTACGGGGAAGAAGCTTCCGAGCAAGGTGACGAACGAGTTCTACCTGGAAGAGGGCAAGATTGCGAACGGAAAGTTCTACCCGAACGGGTCGGACAAAGGCGAACCGCTGCCGGAATTCGAGTACGAACTGCACGGCACGGACCACTTCCGGAATTTCATCGACTGCGTGAAGTCACGGAAGCGCGAGGATTTGAACGCGGAAATCGAAGAGGGCCACTACTCGGCCGCGCTGTGCCACTTGGGCAACATTTCGTACCGCGTTGGCAATGAAGTGCCGGGTACGGAAGAGCCGGTCGGTTTCCCGGACGACCCGCGAGTTCAAGAGTCGTTGGAAACGATTCGGCGCGTGCTGAAGGAATTTTTGGACTACGACTTGAGCGAACACAGCTACCGTTTGGGAAAGAAATTGGAGTTCGACCCGCAGACGGAACGGTTTACGAACGACGAGGCGGCGAACGAACTGCTGACGCGCAACTACCGCGAACCGTTCGTCGTGCCGGAGAGGGTGTAGTCCTCGCGACGGTTGCGTCTTGTCGGCGGAACGGCGGCGTGTGACGCCCGCGGTCGCCGCTCGTCGTTGGCGAGCGGAGCAGGGTCGGACGCAGGAGTGAGGTGGGTGGAGCGTCTGGGCTGCATTGCTGAGCTGCTCGCGTGCGGCGGATGTTGGGACTTGGCGGTGGCGTTGCGCTGGCCGTTTGTGGTCTCTTGGGCTCAAGCGTTGCTAGCCTGGGTTTTCGTGGTGGGGGCTCTTCGGTTGGTCAGCGCACGTTGGGCCTCTGCGTTGGGACTCCCCACAGGACGCACCCTCGTCAAAGTCGTTCTGGTAGCATTCGCGGTTTGGTTCGCGCTCGGTGTGCTCAGCGCCGGAAGCTCGCTCTGGGGTGTCTTCCCCCTCTTGGCTGCGTGGTTCGTCTACTTGCTTGTGCAAAGCGTGCGGAGTCTGTCGCGCTGGCGTCGAGACGGCGACCGGGGTGCACTTCCACGGTTGGTTTTTCACGCCTGTTGGTTGCTTGCCGTGGGAGCTCTGTTCGTTGACGGTGTCCGTCGGGCGAAAACGCTGGAGCACATGATTCGCTTTCTTGCCACGAGCCCGCGAGACATGGCGACGGTGGTCGTTCCAAACGTCGTTCAGCACGGGCAAGACGCTGTGCCGTTGCTCGTTCAGAAAACAAGAGAAGCTCTGGAAGCGGACGACTTGATGCTCCTGAGGAGCTGTCTGTTCTGTCTTGGACAAATCGGCGGTCCGGAAGCGGAGCGGTGTTTGGAGCAAGTGGTCGACCGTGTCATTGCTCACGGCGACCGGCCTCCGTTCTGGGCTCGTCACGCGTTCGCGGCCTACGCAGAGTGCATTGGACCACGAGCCGTGCCCAAGCTGAAACAGGCCTACGAACGCGTGAGCGACCGCTGCAAGTGGGCGGTCCTCGTCGCTTTGGCCAAGACCGCTTCGCCCGAAGGAGTTGCCTTCGTGTTCGACCACATTGATTCCTTGTTTGCGGGAATGGAGAGTGGCATGGGAGCTTGGGTTGACACCGCCGCTTGCACGCTGGATGTGCTTCTTTCCGAGCCAGACACGAGGGCGCTCCGGTCACTACCCACGCACCGTTACATCTACACGTGGCCGACTCCTGCTGAACTCGCTGACCGGACAGTGAGAGAGCAACTACATCAATTCTTTTGGTTCCCGGAGGACAGGCCGCCGTCCCTGAAAAACCTGCGTGCTCGGTGGGAAGCGAACGGTCGAAAATTTCGGCGGCTGTGGCTCGAGCGCTTGAGCGACGAAGCGGAGGCACCCACCTCGGGTACTGCCTCCCAAGCCCCGACGAGCTCGACGCCGCTTCCCGCGCCGCTCCCGCGACAGTGACCCCGCCCGTGCACATGTCAGCCGACGCCTACCGGCCCGGCAACCTCGCTCGGACGACGGAGTTCATGCCTTCGTCCTGGCGCACCAGCTCGACGTCGACAAAACCGGCCACCGTCAGGTCTTCGCGAATTTCACTCAGCGTGAACGTCCCACCGCCGTCGGTGGCCACCAGCATGTTCACGGCGAAAAGAGCTCCGGCCGGCGGCCGCGTTCGGTCCTCGTTCATGACTACGTCGCGAATCAGCAACTGACCGCCCGGCGGCAGCGAGTCGGCGATCTTGCGAAACAGAGCTCGATTCTGCTCCCGTGAGTTCTGGTGAATGATGGCACTCAGCCAGACCACGTCCGCGCCCGTAGGAAGAGGGTCGCAGTAGAAGTCACCGCCAACCAGTTGCACCCGCTCCAGCACGCCGGCCCGCTCCAGCCGTCGCCGCGGAATGGGCAGCACTTCGGGCAAGTCGAACAGAATGGCCCGCGCGTTCGGTTGCAGCTCAAGCCACGCCAGCGTCCACGTGCCCGGCCCGCCGCCGACGTCCAGCACGCACCGAAAACTGGCGGGAGCCACCTCGCGCACGAGCGACCGAGCCACCGGACGCGACACCACGTCCATGGCCTCGATGAAGGACTCGCGGTCAGCCTCTTCGCCACGGACGCTCGCTTCGACCTGAGCGGGACGGCCGGAACGGACCACGAAGGCCAGTTGAGACCACCGGCGGAGACAAACTTCCTGGTGACGCAACATGGGCACCACGCTGTCCGGCGAGTCGCTTTGCAAGTACGGGGCGAGTCGCTCGGGCAGGGCGTACCGACCCTCGGACTTGGTCAGCACCCGGGCGGCGACCAGAGCGTTCAACAACACCTCGATGCCTCGAGCGTCACACCCGCACGCTTCGGCCAGTGACCGTCCGTTGCGCGGCCCTTCCACCAATCGGTCGAACACGCCCAATTGTGCCGCAGCTCCCAGGACGGCCGGCACCTGGTACGCCCGCATCAGCTCCAACAACTCCTCACCCGACTGCACCGGCCTCGTCATCGCCTCGCCTCCGCACAAGTGGCCGAGCGTGTCCGGAAAGTCGCCTGGCGTTTCTCGCCGGTCCAGCTCTTCGGAGCAGAGAGGCGTGCTCCGTCCGCCCTTGTCGCCAGCCACAAACGGCCACGACAGAACGGGAGCCCCGGCCCTCCAGGGACTTCCGGCGCCACCACACACTCACGAGTCAGTCAGCGTGTCCGAGAACTCACGGACGACGCACGTCTCGAACCAGGCGGCCGACGCCCGACGCCAGTGCCCGTCGGCCTTGTCCGCACGCTTCGCGTGTGGTTCGCCAGGCCGGACAAGCGGTCCGCCGCCTGGCGTCACTGTTTGGCCGGAGCCGGCTTGGGGCCGCGGCCCAGCGGCCACAGCTCGAAGCGACGGAAAAAAATCTCGGCCAGCTCGCTCTGAAGCTGCAGCTTCCCGAACGACGGCACCGCGTCGAACGCCTCGTTGACCAACACGCCGTTGACGTAGACCTGAATGTGGCCGCCGTCGCAGAAGACGTCCAGTCGAGTCCACTGGCCGAGCGGACTTTCGACGTCGTTTTTGCCTCGGAAGTCCAGCACGTCGGCCCAGTCGGGGTCGCGGCCGAACCAGTTGATTCGTCGGCGGTTCTGCAGGTTGAACGTTTCGCGTCGTCCCCCCTTTTTCCAGACCACCTCACCGTCCCGGTCACGACCGACCTCGCAAGTCAACGACAGCGGCACCGGCCGACCCTGCTCGTCGGTTCCTGCGACCAAAATGAAGTCCCCGACGCCGCCCTGAATGATCTGCACCTCAATCGACGGCACCCAAACGCCGTGGTACCCGCCGTCGGCACCGACGCTGTGAATGAGGAAGCCCGAGTCCCGGGCCCGCTCCTTGCGCTTGCCCCAGGTCCGCTCGCCCCACTTGAATTCCAGCACCGCATGGTAGTCGCGGTAGGCTTGCTTGGTAATCAGACTGCCCAAGCCGTCGCCCGTAATGTGAATCAGACCGTCGGTGACGCGAAACACCCGCCGGGGGTCTTCGTACTTGGTGTCCTGCAGCCAGGTGTAGAAATTGTCCAGCGAGCGGCCGTCGAACAACCGGAGCACACCCTTTTCCGGTCGAACCGCCTTCGCCCGCTCGCTTTTCCAGTCCCCACACCACCCGGTCGACGAAAACGCCACTGCCAGGCCCAAAAGGACCAGCCCCCAAGCTTGTCGAAACATGTCGCCGACGCCTCCTCTGTGCTCACCGCCGTCTCTTGACGCAAACCCGTCGCGAAACTTCCGCTCTGGCCTTGTGAGCCCTCTTTAGGCCTTTCGCGAAACGGGAACCGGCTCGACCGCGTTCCTTCTTCTCGCTGGCAACGCAGACGGCTTCTCCGCACGCCGCTCATTACGCCGCGCCCAGCCGAGTTTGTCAACAGCGCCGGCTGGTCGAGGTCCCGTCCCGGCCGGCCCCGCGCGGTCGAGCACGCACAAGGCACCGACGGCGGGAGAGGCACGCTGCCGACGCCGGCAGGTCTTCGGGACGTGCCGGCAGTCCCGTGTTGTGGGCTCGCTGAACACGCTTCGGGCGGGACGGCGGAAGCCTGTGTGCGGGCACGGTGGAGCACAGGCAGCTGGGGTCGGCCCGAGCGCCAAGACTGACACGTCTTGTCCAACAAAGTCCAATCTGACCACTGTGGCAGTTGAAATGCTTGACAGCAACCGATCGTGCGGGCAAACTGGAACGGCGGTTGTTGTGGAGACTGCAACGCTTCTTGCTGCACCGACTCACCTCGGAAGCTCGCCAGGCTGTGGGGAGAACTCGCCGGATGAGACCAATCGGCTGGGCCGCTCGCCTTCTTTTCCTACCGACTACGGGTGTGCTGTTGGTTTTCGCGTTCGTTCTCTCGTCCGTGGGCTCCGGGTGCAGTTGTTCGTGTTCACGTTCGCAGTTTCCTCCTGCAACCGAACTGGACCGTTCAGCGCACACGGCGGGCGAGCAACGGGCCGCCGAACACGCCGGCTCGGAAGAGGAATCGGCTGAGGCGCAGACGAGCAGGACTGGAGCGGGTGGGGAACGGTCGGACGCTGCGGACAGTCCGCCTGTCACCAACTCGCGGGCGACAGCCCCCGACTCGCAGTCGCTGGACACCCGGGCGGCGGCACAGCACGACGAACAGAGCCAGAGCGAGCAGGACCGGACCAAAAGCCGTGGGCCGACCGTTTCCTCGCGCGGCTCGGGGGCCAACGGGGCGGAAGGCCCGAGGGACGCTCGGCGGGCAGGCGGTCCGCCAGGCCAAAGGACACGGGCGACCGACGGGACGTCGGGCGTTTCGGGCGCTGTCGGACTGGGCTCGTCGTCGGCTGGGGGTCCGGAGCCACGCGAAGCTGGAGGGCGGCAGCGGGCTGGGACAGGCCGCAGGGGCCGCTCGGCGGACAGCTCGAGCAGCGCCGCGCAGCCAAGCCTTGGGCGGTCGGTCAGGCCTCCTTCGGGGCGAAACACGCGGCGCTCACCCGGCGGTCGGCGGGGTGACCCCGAGCAGGCACGCCGCAGGGCGTCCACCCTTCTCGGCAACGCTCGCTCAGCAGCTCGGCACGGCCAGTACGGAGAAGCCTTCCTGAAAGCCACCGAGGCTTGGCAAGCCATTCGTCCTTTCAGCAACGAACCTTCCTTCGGCCAATTGGCTCGCGAAGTGCGGTCGGCCGTCGAGCTCTACTCGCGACAGGCCAATCGTCAGCACCCCGAAGCCACGAAACCCGACACCACGCTGATTGAGAAGTGAA
This sequence comes from uncultured Planctomycetaceae bacterium, assembly GCA_964428935.1. Classification (GTDB taxonomy): domain Bacteria; phylum Planctomycetota; class Planctomycetia; order Planctomycetales; family Planctomycetaceae; genus JAADHY01. The sequence continues at coordinate 16,870 of CAYSAG010000065.1, forward strand.
GTCAAGTCGGACCGGCGACGGCGTGTGAGCGGCACCGCTGCCGACAAGGGGGACAGCAACAACCGAAACCCGCGAACCGTGAGGAGCAGTGACGGGCAACCCACGCCACAAGCAGCGGTTCCGCACCGCCGCCCAGTACGACAAACCAACTTCGCGACCTCAAAGGAAAGACACGCAGAAATGACGACCGACACCGTTGAACGGCAGTTGCTCAGGCAATTGACCTGTCCTCATTGCTGGGCCGAATTTCGTCCGCAAGAGGTGCATTGGGTCGCGGAGCACCCCGACTTGTTGGGCGACCCGGTGCTGGGGCCGGAGGAAATGCTGCGGTTTCTTCCAACTCGGTTCACGGTCGACGGCCGAGCGGTGGACCCGAAGGGCGTGCCGTGTGCTCGGTTGGCCTGTCCCAAGTGCCACTTGGTGTTTCCGGAGCCGCTGCTGGAAACGAAGCCGGTGTTCATGTCGCTGCTGGGGGCTCCGGCCAGCGGCAAGTCGTTTCTTTTGGCGGCTGCGTCGGCCGAGCTGCGGCGCGTTCTGCCGTCGGAGTTCTGCCTGTCCTTCACGGACACCGAGCCGGAGCTGAACCGGCACTTGGCGGAGTACGAAGACGCGCTGTTCGGTCGACCCGACTCGTCGGAACTGGTGCCCCTGGCCGCTCTGATCCGAAAGACCGAAGAGCACGGAGACCTGTACCACACCGTCTCCAGCGCCGGCCACACGATGACCTTTCCCCGTCCGATCCTGTTCACCATTCGTCCCCAGTCGGGACACCCGAAACAGCACCGGGCGAGCCGGACCGGACGGGTGTTGTGTCTTTACGACAACGCGGGCGAGTCGTTCTTGCCGGGCAAGGACACGGCTGGCAACCCGGTGACCCGGCACATGGCGAGAGCCCGCGTCCTGTTCTTCTTGTTCGACCCCCTGCAGGAACCGCGCTTTTACGAAGCCATCCAGCAGCGACGGCACCCACGGTTCGGAAAAACGCTACCGCCGCTGCGACACTCGCTCCGTCAGCACGTCATTTTGGGCGAGGCGGCGGCACGCATTCGACGCTTCACCGGCAAGACCGCCCACGCCCAACTGGACCAACCTTTGGTCGTCGTTGTGACCAAATTCGACTTGTGGGCTCACCTGCTCGAGTCCGACCCGCCGCCCGAGCCCTGGGTGAAGGTGAAGGTGCAAACCGACGGCGGCCGCACGACCGAAGTGGCCGCTCTAGACACGCGACAGATTGAGCGGCAGTCGACGCTGGTCCGCCGACTGCTCAGCCGAGTGGCTCCGGACGTCGTCGGAACGGCCGAGTCGTACTCCAACGACGTCACCTACGTGCCGGTCAGTGCCGTCGGTTGGAAGGTGCGGCTGGACGAGAACCGGCAGTTCGTCGTTCCCGTCAACGCCGTTCGGCCGTACTGGGTGACGGTTCCGTTCCTGTACGGACTGGCTCGCGGCACGTCCGACCTGGTGCCCTCGGCCGTGCGGAAGAAAAGCGGCACGGCGGCCAGTGGCTGACTCGGGTCCGACATCTGCTCGGCCGAGCCAATCCGTTGGCCGGAACGACCCACGCTGTGACTTCAACCCAAGACGCTCGACGCGGAAACCATGACCCAAGAGCTGATTTACACGTCGGCACCGCAAGGACTGAAACCCGGAAGTCGCGGTTTTTGCACAGTCGCTTCCACCTCGGGCATGCCGCAACCGTTGGCGGCCGCGTTGGAGTCGTTGAGCGCGTACCGTCACTTGTTTCCGCCGGGCACGCCCGAAGCGGCTCGCAACCCGGTCGCCTTCTCTCACGTGAAGCTGAACCTCATGGGCAAGCGGTTTCACGTGCTGTCGCGGGTCGCCGACTACGGCCTGGACTACTCCGGCCGCACCAACAAGCTGGCTCACCACGTGGTGTTGGAACCGTCGGAGTTGGTGGACGCAGGACCGGCCTGGCTGCTGGCTCAACCCGGCTTTCTCGAAACCGAATGGCAAGGCGACCCGCGAATCTTGCCGGCCGGACGACGGCCGCCGCAGGGGGCGCTTCACCCAACGGTCTGTCGCCATTGGGAACGGCTGACGGGCGACGCAGGCTGGGCGGGCGTGGTGGCGGAGTCTTTTCTGGAGCAGCCGGAACGGCCGGTGTTTCTGTTGTTCGAGCCGGGCATGGAGCTGCTGCCGCTGTTGGTGGAGGTGACGGCGTTGCTGCCGCCAGAGCGACGCTGGGACGTCACGTTTACGACGTACTTTTGCCAGCTTCCGCAGGCGGTGGAGTGTCGGTGGCGGTGTTTGGTGGCCGGGTCACGCGAGGCGCACCACTCTCGGCGGTTCGTCCATGCCCTGCGACTGGACCTGACTCGGCCGCTGGGCCCGGCCCAAGGTGGACCGCTGGTCGAGGCGGCTCGAACGGGTCGGCTGCCCGAGCCGGCGCGAGCGGAGTCGGACGCGGCACTGAAGGAGGAGCCGGAGCCGCAAGAAGCGACCGAAGACTTGTTGAAGGAGCTATTGGAGCCGGAACCGCCGCCCGTGCCGGCCGGCACGACGCTGCGGGCGCAGGAATCAGGCCGGCGACCGCCTTCGCCTCCGCACCCCACGCTGCCGTCCCGAAGGCGAACCGCGGCGGAAGCGGAGCCGCCACGCCCACCGTGGGCGCGGGTGGTTCGCTGGGCTCTGACCTTACTGCTTCTCGCGCTGGCGGTGAGCGTGTTTCTGTACGGCAGCGCCCTACTGTGGCGAACGGTTGCCAAGCACCGACTAGGCGCCTCGCAACAGACAGCCCAGGTGGCCCAGGCCACGCCGTCCGGGGAGAAGTCGCCGAGTCAGACGACGGGGTCGTCGGTAGCTGACGCGGTGGTGTCTAAGGGAGCTGCGCCAACCGAAGCGAACAGCTCAGCAAGCGAGGCTGCACCGACTGGCGGCGGGGAGGCGCAGAGCGAACAGGGCTTGCCGGTGGTCGCCGGACCAGCGGCGGCCTCTCCGCCCGACAAGGGGCACGCGGAACGGGACACGGCAGAACCGCCGGCGGCGAGTGAAACTCCGGCCGACGATGAACGGCAACCAGCTCGCGGGAACGCGAAGAACGAAAAAACAATTGCGGACCGGACGGTGGCCGGGTCGGACCGGGGCTCGCAGGCCGAGACCGCCGAACCGACCGCCGGTCCCGGTGCCGACACGGTCAGTCCCGGCAAGAAAGACTCCGGCAAAGAGGCTACCGTCCCTCGCGCCGCGGGCACGGCTCAAGCGGGCAAACCTGAGCAGCGGAGCGAGCCTGCTGAGAAGACCGACCCGAAGCGACGGCGCGCCGAGACTGACCAGGCCGGGCCCGAGGAATTCGACCTTTACCAGGAGGTCAAACTGTCGCAGCAGGAGGGGAAGCCGCTCCCAACCCCGGTTCGAGTTCCAGATGGTTTCGAGCCCTCCTTCAAGAACTTGGTTCTACTGCGGCC
>CAYSAG010000066.1:0-20258 GCA_964428935.1 uncultured Planctomycetaceae bacterium
GGAAACGTTGACGCGGACGTTGTCCGAGCTGCTGCGTCACCAGCGGGAGCAGCTTCGACAATTGGCCGAGCAGCAGCGGCAGCACGGCGACCGAGTGGACCAACTTCAGGACCGGTTGGGACGCCAGCTCGACCGGCGCTCGTCCAACCGGCCGCCCGAGTTCCTGCGGAAGGCCCTGGAAACTTTGAAGCAACAGGCGGTGGCCGGAAAAATGCGAGAGGCGGCGGAGCACCTGGAGCAGAACCGAATTGGTCAAGCCCTCACCGCCCAGCAACAGGCTCTGCAGCAATTGCGCGAACTGGAGAAAAAGCTCCGGTCGCACGGAACCGCCGGCTCGACGGGGCGTCCCGGTCCGCAACCCCGGCAGCGGCTGGACGACCTTCTGCAACAACAGCGTTCGCTCTTGCAAGCCACCCGGGAACTGGACGAGCAGCGACAACAACGCGGCAACTGGTCCCGCTCGCAGCTGAAACGTCTCGGCGAACTGGCGGACGCTCAGCAGCAACTGCAGCAGCTCGCTCAGCAGGCCGCCGTCCAAGACCGCCGGTCGCGGCAGGAAACTTCACAGCAAAAAACGTCGCCGCAGGAGACGTCGCCGCTGGAACGGGCCGCTCGAGCCATGGCCCAGGCCGCTCAACGACTCCGCCAACGCCAGGCCGACCAGCAGACTCAGCGACTGCAGGCCGAGAGCCTTCGTCACCTTCAGGCCGCTCGCCAGCAACAGCAGCGGCGCCAGCAGTTGGCCGCCCAGTCGGGCCGTTCCGACAGCGGCCGGCCGCGGACCGGCCGCGACAACAAACGCCCCAGCCGCCAGCAGGAACAGCAACAGCCGCCCAAACCAGACCAAGCCGCCCGAGCCGGCACGGGCGGCCTGCGAGCGCCCAAACGTCCCGGCGACGCGCCCGAACCCACCGTCCCGCTCCTTTTGCAACGCCAGTTCCTCATGGAACACGTCTGGGGACACTTGCCGCCCAACGTGCGCCAGCAGTTGTTCAACGCTTACTCAGAGAACCCGCTGCCGCAGTACCGGCACGTCATTGAACGCTACTACCGCTCGCTGGCCGAGCCGGGGTCGTCGACGGAGCCGGAGTCGTCTTCGTCGGTCGAACCGGAGTCGTCGGGTCGGTGACGAGCGGCGTTGGGTCGCTCGCGACTGGCGACTGGTCCCCGACGACTGGCGCCCCGTCCGAGGCCACTGGCGCCGGGTCCGTGACGAGCGGCGGCTCGGCCAGCACGTCGGACGGCACGGCCCGCCACCGGTTGACGGACCGGTCCACCTGGTTTTCGATTCCCGCCAAGACCTGCTCGTCGACCAGTCTGGCCACCACCCGTTGGACCAACCGGTAGGTCTCCCAAAAGGCGTACTGACCGGCGTCGACGGCTGCCTCGACCGACTCCGTTCCGGGAAGACGCTCCCGTCCCAACAGCGTCTGCGCCGCCGGCCGCTCCAGCTCGCGCCCGCGAGCCTGCAGCCAGTCGAGTGTGGCGTCGATTCGTTTCAAGTTCGTCAGCGACGTCCAGTTGTAGTCGGACAGCGTGGTGTCGGGCACGTTCAGCGCCCGGACCAAGTCGGCCAGCCACGGCGGTCCCTGTCGGCGGGCGGCCGCGTCCAACCGCTCCACCCCCGCCGTCACCGGCCCACGCTCCGGTGGCAAGTACGGAAACAGCAGCAAGTCGGCCCAGTGAAACACGGTCAGCTCGCTCAACGACAAAACGTTGTACACCACGCTGTGCAAGTCCCACGGGCTGCGCGGGTGGTTGACGGTCCAGGGTTTGAGCGGCGAGTCGGGCGTCGGGTGGTACTGCAAAGGAGCGGCTGCGTTCGGACGCACCTCGTCGTCGAAGCGAGCTTGCAACGTCAACGCTCCTACGGGCGACTCAGCCGGCTGGTAAATGTCACGCACGGGCCGACCGTCGAAGCCCAGCCCGTCGACGTCCACGCCCAGCATGTCCAGAATGGTCGGCGTGAGGTCGACCAGGTTGCACGGTCGGTCGACCCGCACGCCCGGCAGGACGTTCGGCCCGGAAACGAACCAAGTGACGCGAGCGGTGTCGGCGAAGGGGTGTCCGTGCGCGGTGCCCGGCGAGGCGGCGTCGCCGAAGTACCAGCCGCTCGCGGCCGTGACGACCAGGTCCGGCGCGTACTCGCGTTCCCGCTCTCGCAAATTCGACTGCCACAGCAGCGCTCGGGTCAACGTGACCACAGCCTGGGGGTACTCGGTCTCGGCCGTGCCCTCCAACCAAACCCGCTCGGGAAGGAACTGCCGGAGCGTCGCAAGGCGGAAACGCTGGAGCAGGCGCAGTGGGTCGCGTCGCGGAGTCGCTGGCACGTCGTACTCGACCCGTCCGTCCGGCGTCGGCCGCACGTTTTCCACCGGCGTGTAACGGTAGAGCCACCGGCCGTCGTGCCAACGTCGCTGAATGACCGCGTAGCCCCGGTCTCGCGTGGCCACCAGAACGCTTTGCTCGTCCAGCTTGAGCAGCACCAGGTCGACCGGGTAGTCCAGCCGCCCGTCCGCCCGCTGAGCTTGCCAGTGCGTGAGCAGTTCGACCAGGTTGACCGGCGGCAGGTCGGCGGCCACACGGTAGCGCAGCAGGTCGCCGGGACGGTTCGGGCCGCTCCAGTCGCGTGACCCGTACCAGCCCCTGGGCAAGAAAATGCGGGCGGCTCCGTCGGCCTGAGCGTCCAGGAAGACGAACTGGCGCGGGCCGTCCTCGGGGTGTCGGTTCCAGACTCGGTGCTGACGGACCGAAAGTCCCAGCCCGCCACCGACCCAGCGGCCTTGGCGGTCTCGCTGGCGAGGCTGGAAGAACAGGTCGTTCGCCAAGTCAAACCGCGACAGGTAGCCGGTTCGTCCGCCGTGGTGCCCGTGGTCGCTGACCAGAATCAGGTAGGTGTGCTCGAGGCGGCCTTGCCGCTGCAGCTCGTCGACGACCAGGCCAATCAGTTCGTCGGCCCGGGCAATGACCCGCCGAGCGGCTCCGAACTGCCCGCGGTTCCGCTTGTGACTGGCCGAGTCGGTTTCGGGCAACCAAATGACCGTGACGGCCGCGTTTCGAGCCAGCAGTTCTCGCACCGCGTAGCGTGTGTTCGCCTCGTCCATGAACTGCCACGAGCGGTGCACGCTGAGCGGCGGGGAAAAACGAGACAGACTGCGGGTCCACAGGACCGGCGGCATTTCAGTCATGACCGGCAGCGTGGTGGTCGCCCAGTCCAGTCCGTGCTCGGCCAACACCGCGTAAAGCGGCCGCACACCGCTGGTCTGAGTGGCCAGCCACTGCCGAGCGGCCTGGTCCCCTTGGGCCAACCGCCGTGCCCAAGCTTGCGACTGCACGACCAGCCGGTCCGCTCCTTGCGGCGACAGCACCCGCGCACTGCGGCTCGGCCCCAGCGGGTCCAAGTACGACTCCGAAACCAGCCGGCGCCGACTGAACCGCACCTGCCCCTTCAGTCCGTGCCGGTCGGAGAAGCAGCCCGTCCACATGGTGCCGTTGGAGGTAATGGTGTCGGACGGGAAGGCGGTGAACGCGTTGGCCAGCCACGCGCCGCCGTCCAGAAAAACACGCCGAATGTTCGGCAAGTGGCCTTGGTCGGCCATTTCCAGCAGAACGTCTGGCCGCAGCCCGTCGACGTAAAAGACGACCACCGAGCTGCCCGGCCGCGGACGCCCCTGCCCGCCCGAAGCCACTCGGTACTTGAGCCGTGTCGCGTAGCCGGCAGGCCGCAGCGCGGACACGGCCGAGACACGCACGACAAACCGACCGGAATTGTCGGTGTAGTCGAAGTCGTTCAGCGAAAGAAACAGCCGCCCGCTGCGGTCGGGTTTCCAACAGCGGCGGCGACCAATGAGCAGCGGCGGCCCGTCGTCGCCAATTCGTCCAATCAAAGCGAAGCAGGGAGCGGGCCCCGCGTCTCCGGCCGGCAACGGAAACGTCTGAGCGGCCACGTGGTCGTCGACCAAGTACGTGCCCTCCGGGCCCACCTCAACCCGCTCGGCAAACAGCGGTCGGTCGACCCGGCAGACCACCGCTCGCCCTTCGGCCTCCACCAGCAGCGGCTCACCCGCCCGCACGTCCAGCCCCGTGTCGACCCAGCCGGCGTGGGCGGGAAGGACGAGCGTGTGCGACGTGCCGCGCGCCCGCGTCCAGACACGCGTTCGTGACGCGGGGGACGCTTCAACCTCCGCGCCCGTCCGACCTGAAGCTGCCCGCCCGCCGCTCGTCCGGCCAGGCGTCGTCTGGCCGAGTGGTTTCTTGCCGACTGCTGCCCGGCCGGCTTCTGCCCGGCCGGCCAGCAGCGCGAGCACGAGCAGAACGGCGACCGAGAGACGCGACCGGGTCTTTGCCCGGCCAGACGACGAGGTGCGTCCGAACGCAGTCGCTTCCGAACCGCACGGGCTTGCCGGACACGTCGCGCTGACGGACGCAAGAGCGCCGGCCGAGCCCCGTTTCGAGGCCGCCCTCGCCCGCCGCGTCTCCGCTGCCAAGCCCGCTTCGACCGTCGCGTTCGTTGAAACACGCATGGCTGGAATTCTTGATGCCGGCTCGCTCGCATGGGTTACATTCCTCCGTGAAGTCTGTTCGCTCCCTCCGGTCGGTTCGCGACAAGCGGCGCGGCCGGCCCAACGCCGACGTTCGGCGCGTCGGCTCAGCCCGTCAGCACGCCCGCGGTTGACAGCATCGGCAGGACCCGACTGCTTGGAGCACCGAACAGAACGCGAAGGGCATTCGCCCGTCGCAGGCGGTGACGGAGCTTCCGCCTTTTCGGGTTGAAGCGTTCCAACTTTGTCGCCCGTTTCAGCGCGCAGGAAGGACCGGACTGCACCGGTCTTTTCAGTCGGACAAAAGGAACACGCTCGGCGGCGAGCGCGGCTCCTTCCGAGAGTTCGAGGAGAACGAAAAGCGCGAGCGGTGCGGGTGGAAACGGCTGGTCGGGTGGCTTCGGCTTTGCGGGACGCCCCCTCACCGCTCCGGCGGCGCCGTCCCCGTCTCCCGCTCCACCTGCTCCACCACAGCCAGCAACCGGTCGACCAACTGCGGCCACTCGGCCAGCCGTCGGGCCACGTCGGGGCGAGCGAACAGGCGAACCCGCTTGACGTAGTCGTCGAACTGGACTCGGGCCAGTGCGTCGACGACCGGCGAAACGGCCTGCAGCGGACGGTAGCGGTCTTCCTTGGCGTAGTAGACGTCGACTCGGAATTCGACCTCGCGGTGCGGCGGAGGGGCGTCAATGAGAACGTCGGTGGGAGCCAGCCGCAGTCCGAGCTGACGCGAGCATTCCTCGGCCAGTCGGTCCGCGCACTCGACCAGGAACCAGTAGGGTCGCCGAGCGACTCGGCCGTAAACGTCCGGCTCTTGAGCGAACGTGAATTCGCGGACCCGCTTGTAGAGCGTTCGGACCGAACCGAACACGCCGTCCAGCAGTCGCTCGGCCCGTGTGCCCTGAGCCGCTCGCTGCAACAGTCGCACCGCCTCCGACTCGGTGCTCTCAAAGAAAGCCCCTAGGTCCACTCGGCGGCGAACCTCGAAAAAGGCCCGAGCGAACATGGTCGTGGCCGAACGCACGGCGTGGTGCCAGTAGACCTCGCTAAACATGACGTAACGGGCAAAAACCATGAGCTCGGCGGCCGTCTTCCCTTTGCTGCTAATGGCCAGCCCGTCGCCGGCTTCGTTCAACAGCAACGAGTGAATCAGACGGTTCTTGTCGAAGTGCCGACCGTAGGGGACGCCGCAGTGCAGGCTGTCGCGTTCCAGGTAGTCCATTTTGTCGACGTCGATTGGCCCGGAAAGGATTGAGCGGAGAATTCGCATGGTCGGCGAGTCGGTGGACGCAACCAGCACGTCCAAGACCTCTCGCGGCTCAACGCCCCAGTCCTCCAAAAGCACTCGGCCCAGCGGTCGGTCGAGCGACAAGAACCGCTCGGCGAACGCTTCGTGCGGCGGCAGCTCGGGCAAAGCCATGTCTTCAATCGGGTGACAGAATGGCCAGTGTCCCAAGTCGTGCAGCAGAGCGGCCGCAATGAGAACGTTGGCTGCGTGCGCGTCGACGGTTTGGCAAAACCGTTCGTCGCGGCTCAACTGCCGCAGGTAGCGCAGGGCATTGTGGTAGACGCCCAGAGCGTGCTCGAAGCGGGAATGAGTGGCTCCGGGGTAGACCCGCGAAACCAACCCGAGCTGCGAAATGTGTCGCAGCCGTTGGAACTCGGGCGTGTCGACCAAGGCCCGGACGCGGTCCGTAAACGGCACGTCCTGCTGCATGGGCACTCGAACCAGGTTCCGCCCCGACTCCAAGTCGGCCAGCTCGGGAATCGACCAGTCGGTTCGTCCCATTGGCGAGTTTCCTTCGGAACACAGGTGCGTGAGTTTCTCGACACGCCGGACCGGTTTCGTCGCGGACCTCCGTGGGCCCGACCCCGACCGCTCGCCAGCCACGACGCCTCGGCGGGCCCCTTGGCCGCGTTTTTGCAGACGGGCGCGCGGAGCCGCTGCGGGTCCGTTCGGTGCGGGTCGGAGAAAAGGTCCGCGCCGCACCGAACATTTTGCCAGCCAGAGCAGTCGCCGTTGCCGAGTCCCGGAAACGCGACGACTGGCCGTTGCACCGGCGGCGTTCACTCTACCGCCGTCCAGGGTCGTGTCAACGCCTCTGGACGACACGCCGTTGTACGCGTGCAAGCCGGAACGAGCCTGTCGGGTCCAGCGTGCAGCCGACTTCCGGCAACTCGACGGCCTGGCGTGCTGCCACTAGAATTCTGGCTGTCTCGTCCGTTCGGCCGACGGCTTGGCTCCCTGCGGCTGGCTGGCGACAGCGTCAGCCGCGAGCAGCCCGGACTCGACTGACGAAGAATTTTTGCACCGCTGCGTGGACGTCGAGCGGACCTGCTTCGGTGGTCTCGCGTTCGACAGCAACACCCAGCCGTTCGGCCCCGACCTTCCTGCTCCAGCAGACCAAGAGTCCCGAACCGAGGAGCTCAATGGAAATCGTCAAGTACCCGCACCCGGCTCTGCGTTGGAAATGCAAGCCCGTCACGCGAATCGACTCACGCCTGCGCCGAACCGTTCGCGAAATGTTCGAGCTCATGTACGCGCACAACGGCATTGGCCTGGCGGCCAGCCAAGTGGCGTTGCCGTACCGGCTGTTCGTCATTAACGTGACCGGCGACCCGGAACAGAAAGACCACGAGTGGGTGTTCATTAACCCGGAAATTACCAAGCGACAAGGCAGCGAGGAAGGCGAAGAAGGTTGCTTGAGTTTCCCCGAGCTGTTTGGTCAGGTCCGGCGTTCGAAAAAAGTGGTGGTGGAAGCCTACGACCTGCGGGGTCAGCCCTTCGAAATGACGCTGGAAGACTTGGCGGCTCGGGCGGTGCAGCACGAAAACGACCACTTGGACGGCGTGCTGTTCATTGACCGCATGACGGAACTGGCTCGGCGCGAGCTCGCTCCACAACTGGACGACTTCGTCCGGGTGTTTCGACGTCGGCAAATGCGCGGCGAGTACCCGCCGGACGAGGAGATTCAGCGGGAACTGGAGGAGCTGGAGAAGCAGTTTTGCGTGGCCGACGAGGTGTGAGGTCGAGCACTCGGACAGCCGGGTTTGAGTGGCCTGGCGTGTCGGGCGACTGAGCCTTCTCGCCGTTGGCGGACCGCCGGCCGCGACACGACGACGCCGAACCACAATGACAACGCTGGCGGGAAGAACCGGCGCCGTCCGGCGTGCAAGGCGCCGAGTTGACAGCGCTGTCAGCGGCCAGTCGGTGGGCTGGTGAGTTGTCGGCGTCGGAGCGGAGTTGGCCGGCAGCGGCTGCTTCCGGCCGAGCGCGCGTGTTCGACACGAGGGCGTGTGGTCTTGCGTCCGAGTCCGCTCGCTGAGCAAGAGGGAAAAGGGTCATGCCGCTCAAGCTGCTCATGATGGGCACGGGAGACTTCGGTGTGCCGACGTTCCGCGCTCTGTGTCGGTCGGCGCACCGCGTCGTCGGCCTGGTCACTCAACCCGACCGCGGGCGGGCCAGCCGCCGAAAGCCTCGCAACGCCTTGAAAGAGCTGGCCGAAGCCGAAGGGATTCCAGTGTTCCAACCGGAGCGAATCAACAGTCCGGAAGCGGTGGAGCAGCTCCGGCGGTTCGACGCGGACCTGTACGTCGTCGCGGCCTACGGACAGATTCTTTCTCCACAAGTCATTGACCTGCCTCGGTTGGGCGTCATTAACGTGCACGCTTCGCTGTTGCCGAAGTACCGCGGAGCGGCTCCGGTCCAGTACGCCATTCTGAACGGCGACCAAGAAACCGGCGTGACCATTTTCCAAATTCAACCCGAACTGGACGCCGGGCCGATTTTGCTGGCCCAGAAAACGCCCATTGGTCCAAAAGAGACGGCGGGCGAGCTGGAACGTCGACTGGCCGAGCTGGCCGCACCGCTGGTTCTGCAGGCCGTCGAGGGCTTGGAAGCCGGGACCATTCAGCCGGTTCCTCAAGACCCGTCCCAGGTTACGCGAGCTCCTCGACTGAAAAAAGAACACGGACGAATCGACTGGTCGAGGCCGGCCGAACAGATTGAGCGTCACGTGCGAGCCATGCAGCCGTGGCCCAAGGCGTTCAGCTTCCTTCAGCGACAGGGACAGACCGAACGGCTGCGAGTGGCCATTCTGGAAGCGGAGCCCTTGCCGCAGGCCGAGGTGGACCGCCTGCAGGGCCAAACGGCCGCTCCGGACGCAGCGGAGCCACAGCCAGCGTCCGCCGCGTCCCGTGCAGGGGACTCGTCCGCCCCACACGTGCCAGCCGAAGCCTCAACCGGCGACCAAGAGAAAACGCCCGGGGTCGTGGTCGTCGCGACCCGCAAGCGCTTGGTCGTTCAGACGGGCCGGGGCGGACTGGAAATTCTGCGGCTGCAGCCGGAGGCCGGTCGTGAAATGACTGTGCGCGAGTTTCTGGCCGGTCACCCGGTGAGCCAGGGGGACCGGTTCGTCGGCGACGAAGACGGCTCGTAGTCGGTTCCAACCAGCCTTCCAGACAGTCGGCCCAAGGTCGCAGGACCGTCCCGGCGGACTACCGGACCAACCGGTTGGACCGAACACCCCCAGTGGCCGCTTCGCTCGTTTTGTCCTCGTCAATGGTCCTTTCACCAGCTAAACTGTAACGCCTTGGCAAGCCAAGCCCTTGCGAGCCGACAGGTCGCTCGCGGTGGCTTTCTTGGCCGAAACGCTTCCAGCAAAAGGGTGGAAACGTGGCAACAACACACAAGACCAAACAGCGAACGTACAGCGGCGCCGAAATTTTGGTGGAGGCTTTGATTCGGCACGGGGTGGAAACAGTTTTTGCCTACCCCGGCGGTGCCAGCATGCCCATTCACCAGGCGCTGCTGAAGAACGAAGACCGAATCCGTACGGTCCTGCCGCGTCACGAGCAAGGCGGAGGGTTCGCGGCACAAGGGTACGCTCGCAGCACCGGTAAGGTCGGCGTGTGCATTACCACCAGCGGTCCGGGTGCAACCAACCTGGTGACCGCGCTGGCCGACGCCAAAATGGACAGCGTCCCAATCATTGGCATCACCGGACAGGTTCCGCGCAGCGTCATTGGCACGGACGCGTTTCAGGAAACGCCGATTGTCGAGGTGTGTCGAGCGATTACCAAGCACCATTACCTGATTACGGACCTGAAGGACGTTCCACGAATCGTCAAAGAAGCGTTCTACATTGCCAGTACGGGGCGTCCCGGTCCGATTCTGATTGACTTCCCGAAAGACGTGCAGCTGGAGACGCAGACGGAAGAGCCGGACTACGACCCGCCCATGAATCTGCCCGGCTACCAGCCGGAACGTCGGCAAGTGCACCCGGAGCAGATTCGGCAGGTCATTGCGGCCATTCGACGTTCGCGCCGTCCGGTGCTGTACGTGGGCGGCGGGTGTAACCGGCCGGACGCAGCCGCTCAACTGCGACGGTTCGTCGAGCGGACCGGCATTCCGGTGGGGCTGACGCTGCGCGGACTGGGGGCGTTCCCGGGCGACCACGAGCTGTGCCTGGGAATGCTCGGCATGCACGGCACCGTCTGTGCCAACTACGCGGTCAATGAAGCGGACCTGTTGCTGGCCTTCGGTGTGCGGTTTGACGACCGCGTGACGGGCAAGCTGACCGAATTCGCGAAGCACGGCAAGATTGTGCACGTCGACATTGACCCGTCCGAAATCCACAAGAACAAGGAGGCTCACATTCCAATCGTTGCCGACGCGGCGGACGTGCTGAGGGCCTTGAACCGTGCATTGACGGACGAAGACCTGCCGCAGGTCGAGGAGTGGCACCGGGAAATTGCGGAGTGGAAACGGCAGTACCCCCTGCCCGTGAAAGAAGACGAAACGCTCATTTACCCACAGTACGCCATTCACGAACTGTGGCAGCGCACCAAGGACCGCGACGTCTACATTGCCACGGGCGTCGGACAGCACCAAATGTGGGTGGCTCAGCACTACAAGGTGCGTGAGCCGCAACGGCTGCTGACCAGCGCCGGCTTGGGAACCATGGGGTTCGGCCTGCCCGCGGCCATTGGCGCTCAAATCGCTCACCCCGACGCCCTGGTCGTCGACGTCGACGGAGACGGCTCGCTGTTGATGAACATTCAAGAGCTGGCGACGGTGCATTGCGAGCGGGTCCCGGTCAAAATCCTGCTGCTCAACAACCAACACTTGGGCATGGTCGTGCAGTGGGAGGACCGGTTCATGGACGGCCGACGCGCCCACACCTACCTGGGCCCCATTGACCGTCCCGAAGCAAAGGGTAAGGGCAAGGGAATCGCCGACGAGGTCTACCCGGACTTCGTCACCATTGCCCGCGGCTTCCAGATTCCCGCTCGCCAAGTGCGGAACAAGGCCGACCTGCCAGACGCACTCGACGAAATGCTCAACAGCAAAGGACCGTTCCTGCTGGACGTCCTGTGTCCGTACCAAGAGCACGTGCTTCCCATGATTCCCAGCGGAGCCACGGTGCGGGACATCATTTTGGAGTAACGGTCCGCTTGGACTCGCGAACCGGCACAAGGCAACCGCGTGCGGCGTCGCAATTCGGCGAGGCAGAACCATGGCCAAGTACGACAAGTACGACCCTCGGTTAGAAACTCTGGTTGTCGAAACGCGCACCAAGTGGGATCCGGCCGTGGCCGACTTGCTGGAAGAAGAGAAGCGCGAGCTGGCGGAGCGATTGCACCGGCAGCCCCAATTGGCGTCGAAGATTTTCTACCACCGAGTCTACACGGGCGTGGCCAGGGAAATTACTGTCACGCCCGAGGACGTCGAGAAGCTGCGTCAGCAGGCGGCCAGTTGACGGCCCCGGTTGGGAAAGAGCTGACCGCAGGGGGGTGAGCGGGCCACCAATGCCGCCGGGGCGAACCGAAAACCTTTGGGTCGGACACCCCCCCTGCGGTCCTTGTGCGGTCTTCTGCCGCGGTGCGGACACGGCCGAGCGCCGGACGCCGCGTCGTTGCACGGCACGCCAAGTCTCGTCCCCACCGACCCGCCCCGGCGTTGAAACGGCTGGCTGCCGGTGCCGTGTGGCTCCGCCGCCGGCTCGCCCAGTCGGAGCGTCCGCCACGCGGTCGGGCCGGGGCTCGTAATTCGGGTTCCGAGGTGTGGTCCGCCCTACCGACCGCCCGTGGCTAGAACCCAGCACCGCAGTGAAGAGTCAGCCCAGCGTGCCGGCCTGCAGACCGTCGGGTTCCGACCGAGCGCTTCGCTGCTCGCGCGCTTCCGCTTACGTAGCGTGGTGCATGCGCGGCTTGTGGCGTTGGGTCGCCTCGGCCCAGTCGTGTCGCACCCAGCGGCGAGACTCAACTCGTCCGTCGGTGCGTCGACCGGGACAAGACGGACACGCGTCGAGGCACTTCAGCACGTCTTCGACCGAGTCGGTCAGAATCAACCGCTGGTAGTCTTCTTCGTCGATTGTCCCCTCGCCGAGCATTTGCGTCCGAAGGAAGTCGAAGAGCGGACGCCAGTAGTCGGTCCCCATGAAAATCAGCGGGAAACTCCAAATCTTGCCCGTTTGCACCAGCGTCGCCGACTCGAACGCCTCGTCCATTGTGCCGAACCCGCCCGGGAAAATGACGAAGGCCTGCGAGTACTTCACCAGCATGACCTTTCGCACGAAGAAATAACGGAACGTGACGAGCTTGTCCAAGTACGGGTTCGGCGTTTGCTCGTGAGGCAAAATGATGTTGCACCCAACGGACCGACCGCCCACGTCCTTCGCGCCTCGGTTCGCTGCCTCCATGATTCCCGGACCGCCGCCGGTCATGACCGTGAAGCCTTCCAGCGCCACGCGGCTGGCGACGTAGCGAGCCATTCGGTAGTAGCGGTGTGTTTCCGAAAACCGAGCGGACCCGAAAAACGTGACGCACGGCCCCACAGCGTGCAGCGACACAAACCCGCGTACGAATTCCCGGGCAATTCGCACTACCCGCAGCGTTTCGTCCAGCCACCAGCGAGGGCCTTCCAGAAAATGCCGGTCCTCGTTGAGCAGTCCGGGACGCTCCGGTCGCAGCTCAGCCAGCTGCGGTTCCACGGTCAACGCCGAGCCGACGTCGCCGTCAATAAGCGTCCTGGCCGAGTCGCTGCCAGGCTGTTCCATTTCCGGCTCCTTTGTTTAACGAACGTTCGAGATTTGAGGTGCCACGCGTCCTCGGGGCCGGTACCCGAACCACCACGCTTGGCCGTGGCCGGTCCGTGGTCGGCCACGGAAGGTGGACCCGACGGCACGCGCCGCCCCGGCCTCGCGGGTGGAAGCGACAAGCTCTCCCAACGGGCCATGGAGGCACGCGACGAAGCGCGGTCCCCCGGCTTGTGGGCCGACTCAACCAGCCCCGTCGTGCGGTCCCAGACGAACAACGCCGGCGAATTCTCCGACCCTTTCGCTCTCTTGTTGCCGTTCTCGCTTTGAGCATCTCCCCTCGTTTTTCTTCGACACTCGCCCTCTTCGGTCATGACCCGTTGTTGGCCGACCGGCCAAGGCCGAAACGACTGTCTTCGGCGAACGGTCGTCGAACTCCCACCAACCGCTGCTGCTGCGTGCGTTCCGACCGCCTGTCGTCCAACGCTCCGCCTCGGCCGACAACCAGTCCCCAAGCCGCACGGCTTGGCCCCCTTCCCCCAGCGGGTGCACGAGGCCAGGCGTTTCTTGTCCGAGACGGCTCCTTGGGCCTGGTGGTGGCGGACGGCAGTCACACGCTCGGCCCGCTGACACCAGGACAAGTCCAGTGGCCAGGTGTGGCTCTCCATCTCCCTCAGCGGCATAGACAGCGCGTCGCTCCCGCACGTCGATCAAAATTGCTCTGTCCTTTTGATCCTCCTGCGGATTTGTTTGCTCTCCGACTCCCCATGCGCGGCCGTGATCGGAAGCTCGTGCCGGCCATCCTCCCGACCGTTCGTCCGATCTTCCCTGTTCGTCCAGGACCACGAGGACCCGCCATACGGGTCAAATCCACATCCTTGACAGCCGTCGCTCGATACATTCTCTCTCCATGGGGATGACCTCCGGCATGTGCGTTCGATAGCGTTTTGCTCCCACGTGCTACTTTCGAGGTATCCCCTTTCCTATGTCTTAGAGCCAACTCTCGCGCTAACGGGAGAGGGTGGCTCGCGGAGCGAGCCGGGTGAGGTGGGCTTTTCGGTTCGAGCCTTTGCGCGGGACCGTTCCCACCGGAGGTTCTGCTTTCGACCACAACCGGTCTCTGACGGACGCGGCTGCCCCTCGTCGGCGCTTCGGGCACTTTCTGGCGCCGCTGAAGCGAAGGCACTCCGTCTGGTGGGCCGCCCCCGGGGCCACGCTCGGACGCAAATGCAAACTCTCCTCTCGTGCGGCACTCGACGGCTCGTCCCGGCCTCTGTGCGTCGGTGGTGGGGGGAAGAGTGGAACGGCAGAGTTGGACGGGGTTCAGAGCCGCCGGACGCTCGCCGCTCAGCCGTGTTCCCCGTCCAGCGCCGGCTGGTCGCCAACGGCTCAGCTCGAGTTCGCCGCTCCCTTGCCCCACCGAATTTCCCGCACCAACTGCTTGCGGAACTGGTGGACGCCGAACATGAGCGTGTCAATGCAGCGTCCCAGCTCCTGCAAAGCCCGCGGGTAGTTCTTTTCCGAGAGGGCCGACTTGGCCGCAGCCAAAGCCTGCTGGTGAGCTTGCCAGTCAATGGACCACTCTTCCTCGGTGGCAGAGCGTCGCAGGTCGGCTTCCAGCGTGGCCAGTTCTTGCAGCAGGCGGTGGTTGGTGTGTTTGAGCGGCGTGGTTCGAGCTGGGGCGACGCGTGCCGAGTGGTCGAACGTGTCGTCGGGTTCGTCGTGGCGTCCCGGCGGCCGGAGAGCCAGCAAGACCGCGCCGACCAAAGCCACCAGCACCAGCAACGTTCCCCACACCGGCTGGTCCGCTGCCAGAATGAGAATCAGTCCGGCGGCGAACTGAGCGGCCAGGGCCCAAGCGGCGACCAGCAGGTTCGTGCTCACTCGTTCTTCGCCGGGCGGCGGAGGCGGCAGCGGCTCCGGTTCCGGCTCCCCCGGTGCCGCCCCCACACGCACGACAATGACCGTAATGTTGTCCGACCCGCCCCGCAGGTTGGCCAAGTGGACCAGCAACCGGCACGCTTCGGCCACGGGCAAGTCGCGGGCAATCAGACCGATTTCTTCGTCCGAGACGTGGGCCGTCAGCCCGTCGGAACAAACCACGAAGACGTCGCCGGCCCGGACCGAGTGCGGGCCGGTCAGCTCCACCTCGACGTCCTCCTGCGGCCCCAGCGAGCGGGTAATGATGTGTCGAGCCTCGTTCAAAATGGCGTACTCCGACGCTCCGCCGCGTTGCTCGAGTTCCCACTGCAGGGAGTGGTCGGCGGTGAACAGGTCGATTCTGGAACTGCGGACGCGGTAGACCCGACTGTCTCCCACGTGCCCGGTAATGGCTCCCGCCGAACACAACACCAGCGCCGCGCACGTGGTGCCCATTCGGTGAAAGTCGATGTTTTGTGAGCCTCGCGTGTGAATGGCCTTGTTCGCGGTCCGGACCGCCTCGACCAACGCTTTGCTGACGTCTGGCTCGCGCGACTTGAAGAACGTGTGCGGAATGGTGTCGACGGCCATTTTGCTGGCCAGTTCGCCCACGGCGTGCCCGCCCATTCCGTCGGCGACCAAGAACAGGTGGCCGCGTCGGAGCCACAGCTCGCGGTCCGACGCCACGTGGACGCAGCAGTTGTCCTCGTTGTTCCGGCGCCGAAACCCGACGTCGCTGAGCGACGCGTACTGAATCGCCTGTTCCCAACGCATTCCGTTTCGTCTCGCCGCTTGGACCGAACCGGACTGCGCCGGTCCGTCGCCGCCGTGCGACAAACCCAGAGACCGGTCAGGTCACTTCAACCCCTTTCTCCGGCCGAACGGACTTCACGCCGACGGACCCTCCCGCGCAGACTCCTCGTGTCTCGAACCTGCCCCACGGTCGCTCGCGCGAGAACGTCGGAACGCGACGCCTCTCCAGCCAGCGTGAAAAAACGACAGAAAGGACCGGACCCCACGGAAAAACCTGTGCCACAAAGGCGACGCAGCCATGTTACCGCACGGGCCAACCGTGTGAAAGGGCGGAAAGCCGGCAAACGCCGCCGCGGCACCCCCCACGTCGACCGGCGAAGGCCCGGCCGTCACTCCGGCGTGGTGAAGAGCTTCGTCTTGAGCCGGCCAGTTGCTTTCGGCTAGGATCCGCCGCCCCGGCGTGCCCGGCCGGACGGCGGTCGGCAAAGTTGGACAACGGCCTTTCGTTCTGCGCAGGCAGACTCCGAGCAGGAACTTCGGGAATGGACTACCGCTTGCGGCCAGTCGGGAAGACGTGTGCGGCCACGGGTCAGCCGCTCCAGCCCGGGTCCGTCTGCCATTCGGTGTTGGTGGAGCGAGACGGGGAGCTGGTCCGGCTGGACTTCTCGCCCGAAGGCTGGAAAGGCCCCCCCGAAGGAACCGTCGCCCACTGGCTTTGCCGGGTGCCAAACGAACCCGAAGGCAAACCCAAGCCAGTCGACGCGGAAGAGCTCATGCAGTACTTCGAACAGCTCATGGAAGACCCTAACCCGGCTCAAGAAAAACTCTGTTACGTCCTCGGCCTGCTGCTCTTGCAAAAGAAACGGCTGAACCTGGAGGGCACTCGCGAAGTCGACGGCGTGGAGTACCTGGAGCTGACGGGCAAAATGGGCGAAGGGCCGTTTCTGGTTCGAGACCAGCACTTGACCGACGACGAGATTCGCCAGTTGCAGAAGGAGCTGAATCGGCACTTGCGGGAAGAGTGGGCCGCGTAGCGAGTGGCCGGCGTCGGTCCGGCTTTCGGGCGGCGTTTCGCGAGGACTGGGTCGACCGAGCTGGTCGACTTCCACCCCGCCTGGCCACCCACTCGGCTTTGCCGAACCGCTGGTCGCCAGCCGAGCCACCGTCTCGACGCCCTCTGCAAAGCCAACGACACGCCCAGGACGGGACGAAACGGAGGACAGGGACGGACGAGCATGCGAGCAGACAGCCACGGTGTGTCCAACGTAGCGTCGGGCCGCTCCGCCTCGGACCGGCCGCTCGAGCCAACCGCCGGTCGCCCTCGGCTGCCGACTGCGACCAGGCCGGCGCACGTTCAAACGGCTCTCCTGGCGGCTGGGCTGGCCGTGGCCGCCTTGGCCGGCTGTGCGTCGACTCGCCCGTTCGCTTGGTGGCCGGGCCGTCCGTTGAACTGTGTCTTGCCCGAGGACGCGTCGCTGGAGCAAGTCGTCGGACAGCTCAACCAAAACGTCGTCCCGTCGTGGCGCTCCACCGACGTCCGCCTGACGGCTCGACAAGGCAACGGCATTCCCGTCACCCTGACGGCCATTCTGGCCGTTCAGGAGCCGCGCCGGCTGCGTCTGATTGCCACCAACTCGTTCGGCAACAACGAATTCGACTTGGGGTCGAACGACCAGCGGTTCTGGTTTTGGGTTCGGCGAGCCGAGCCGAAATGTGTGCTGACAGCCTCTTACGAGGACCTGCCGCGGCTGTCGCAACAACTGCGGGTTCCGTTTCAGCCGGAGTGGCTCATGCAGGTCCTGGGGGTGGTGCGGCTGGACCCCGAGCGTCTGTCTTTGGAACGCGTCGACCGGTACCGCGTGCGTTTGGTGTCGCACGAGACCACGCTGCAAGGCACGCCCGTTCGCAAGGTGGTCGTGGTCGACACGTGCCGCGGAGTCGCCGTCGAGCACGCCTTGTACGACTCGGCCGGACACCTACTGGCTCGCGCCACCCTCTCGGACCACCAACGCGACTCACTGACCGGCGCCGTCGTCCCGCACCGAATCGACCTGGACTGGCCTCCCACCGGACTGCACCTGACGTTGCGGCTGGGCAAGGTCGAGGTGAACCCGGTGGGAATTGCCGACCGAATCTGGCAACTGCCCGACTACCCGGACAGCCAAGTGGTCGACCTGGCTCGAGCATTCGGACCGGTTCGCCCGGTCAGCGGCACCGAGTGGCGCTCGGCCGGTTCGTCTGGCGACGCTGCCTCGACCCAGCGCGACGGCCGCAGCCACGCGGCCTTGCCAACGCCCTCGGCTCCCGGCCAAACTGGGAACGCCGGTGCTCCGCCGTTCGGCTCGCCTGTCGGGTCGTCGCCGTTCGAACGGTCGAAGCCGAGTCGCTCGTTCGAGCCGACTGCGTCCGAGCCTTCGGCCCTGGAGCCGCCGTTCGAGCCGGGCACGTCGCGGTGGGCGGCGCCCGAGCCGTCAGCGGCGTTCGAAGCGTCAGCGCCGTTCGAGCCGTCCCCGACACGCGGCGACGCGTCGGGCTGGCCGGCACGAAGCTCCGGGCTCCAGCCGACGACCGGAACGGCCGGCTCCACGTCGACGCTCTGGAGAAAAAGCACCAGCTCCGGCCTGCGGTGAGCCGGACCACCCTGCGGCCGGTGGCGACCAACCGGTGAGCGGGCAGGGCGGCTGGTCGACGTGGAAGCCTCGACGTCGTGTCGTCCTGCAGCGCGACGTGTCGTTTTGCAGTCGCAGCGCCACGCGCAGCGGGGCGAGCTGAGAAACCGAGCCGGCCGCGCGGCGGAAGTCTTCTTCGGCAGCAACCCCAACCTGTTCGCGTGGAGCGAACCAGACGTGCCCGAGCTGCCCGACTCAACCCGACCCGACCGACGGAACGGCCCGTCGGCCTCCTCGCCCAGCCAGCCGCGAGCCGCCGAAGCCGCCGACCCGGCGCCGAGCCTCCGGCTGGGTGGCGTCGTCTTGTGCGGAGGTCGCAGCTCGCGAATGGGCCGCGAAAAGGCCTGGCTGCCGTTCGGCACCGAGCCCATGCTGGCACGCGTGGTTCGGTTGGTCCGGCAGGCCGCGGAGCCGGTGGTGGTCGTCGCCGGACCGGCTCAGACGTTGCCGCCCTTGCCGGACGACGTGCTGGTGGCGCGGGACGAGCAACCGTACTGGGGTCCGCTGGGCGGGTTGGCAGTCGGGCTGGAACGGCTGGCGGAGCTGGCGGACGTCGCGTTCGTGGCCTCTTGCGACTGCCCCTTGCTGCTGCCAGAATTCGTTCGGCACCTGGCCGGACAACTGGACGACCACCAAGCCGCCGTGCCGTTCGACGCCGACCACCACTTCGGCCTGGCGGCGGTTTACCGAGTGGAAGTGGCGGGGCGAGCGAGGCGTCTGCTGGCCGAAGGACGTCGGAGCCTCCGGGCGCTGTTGGAGGAGTGTGACGTCCACTGGGTGAGCCTCGACAGCCTGCGACGGGTCGACCCGCAGTTGCTGTCGCTGAGGAACGTCAACACGCCCGACGACTACCGAACCGCGTTGAAGCTGGCTGGACTGGCGGGCGGCGAGCAAGAACCGGGCGAGCAAGAACCGAGCGTGTCCGGGTGAACGCGAGCAGCAACGGCCGGCCCGTCGAAGCCGCAGAACCCGCCGAAGGCGAACCAGCAAGCAAAGCCAACCCATGGGCAGCTCGGACGACTTCCGTTCCAACCCGGGTCACTGGGACGTTCGCATGCGTGGCTTCGCTCGTCGGGCTCGCGTGACGGAAGTCGTACGCTGGCTGGACGAGCACGTCCGACCGCTGGACGAAGCGCAGTCGGTTCCGCTGGCCGAAGCAGTCGGGCGGGTCCTGGCTCACGAGGCCGTGGCCGGGCTGGACGTGCCGCCGTTCGACCGAGCGGCCATGGACGGTTACGCCTTGCGCGGCGAGGAGACCATTGGCGCGGGGCCCTACAACCCGTTGCCCTTTCGCGTGGTGGGGCAAGCGCTGCCGGGACGGCCGTTCGAGGGCGAGGTGCTGCCGGGCACGGCGGTGCGAATTACGACCGGAGCACCGCTGCCGGCCGGTGCCGACGCCGTGGTGCCGGCGGAGTTTACTCGCGAGTCGGGCGACGTGGTCGAAGTGACCGAGGCCGTTCCGCCCAGCCGACACGTGGGCCGGAAGGGCGAGGACGTGCGGGCCGGAAGCGTCGTCCTGCCCCGCGGACGTCGGCTGCGTCCGCAAGACGTCGCGCTGCTGGCTTCCGTGGGGTTCGACTCGGTGCCCGTTCTCCGCCGCCCCCGAGTCCGAATCATTGCCACGGGCAACGAACTGGTGCCGCCCGGACTGGAGCGGCGGCCGTTCGAAATCTACGACGCGAACACCAGCTTGCTGCGGGCGCTGGTCGAGCGGGACGGGGGCGAGGCGGCCGAGCTGGTCCACGTGGGCGACGACCGGTCGAGCATTCGGCAAATGTTGGTTCGACCCGGCGTCGACGTCGTGCTGGTCTCCGGCGGAACCAGTGTCGGACAGGAAGACTGGGCTCCGCTGGTGTTGGCCGAGGAAGGTGAGCTGGCTTTCCACGGCGTGGCCATGCGGCCGGCCAGCCCCACCGGCGTGGGACGTCTGGGAGAGGCGTTCGTCTTTCTGCTGCCGGGACACCCCGTGTCGTGCCTGTGTGCGTACGACTTTTTCGCGGGTCGGTGCGTGCGTCGGTTGGCCGGCCTGCCCGCGGACTGGCCCTACCCGGCCCGGCGTGCTCGCCTGAAAAGCAAGCTCGTTTCGGCCATTGGCCGAGTCGACTACTGCCGCGTGCGAACGAATGTTGTGCAAGCCGAACCGCTCGAACCGTGGGAACGGCCTCGGACGAACGAACCGCTGCTGGAAGCCGAGCCGCTGGCGGTGAGCGGAGCGTCGGTGCTTTCGTCGACGACGCGGGCCGACGGCTTTGTCGTCGTGCCCGAGCCGCTGGAAGGCTTCCCGGCGCAGGCCGAGGTGACGGTCTTCCTGTACGACCCGCAGCTCGAGCTTTCGC
>CAYSAG010000067.1:0-20080 GCA_964428935.1 uncultured Planctomycetaceae bacterium
GTCCTGGCCCACTACTACAACGCCGCTCAACAATGGGCCCCGGAGGGTGTGGTTTTGACGTACAAGCGCGAGTTTCTCGAGCCAGACCAAGCGGTGGAAGACTTCGAGCGTCGCGGGCTGGACCACATTCGCCGCGACACAAAATGGCAAACCGACGACAAAATTGCCGTCGACGGCTGGTGCTACGTCAAAGACACCGAGTTTTGGCCGGTCGAGTACTTGATTGCCGCGCTGGTCGACACAGTCAGCAAGAACGGCAACTTCCTGCTCAACGTCGGCCCTCGTCCGGACGGGACGCTGCGACAACAAGAGGTTCACACGCTGAAAGAAATCGGGGCGTGGTTGAAGGTGAACGGCGAGGCCATTTACGGGACGCGCCCCTGGCGGGAGTTCGGCTACGGGAAGATCGAACGGCCGACGGTCGAACCGGGAGCGGTTCGTTTTACCACTAAAGACAACGTCCTGTACGCCATTTGCTTCGGCTGGCCGGAGTCGGGCGTGTTCGTCGTTCGGAGCCTCACCCCCGACCGTCCCGTAGCGAGCGGAGGCATTCGGTTTGTCCAGGTGCTGGGCGTCAGCCAACCGATTAAATGGCAGCTGACCGACGAAGGATTGAAAGTGTCCCTGCCAAAACAAAGACCGTCCAATTACGCGTTCGTTCTGAAAGTGAAAGTGAATGGACAGTTGATTTACAAATAATGGACGTTTTGTCTTGTTTGAAAAAAGGTGACGGCCGGTCCTTGCACGGTTGCGCCCGGTCGGGCAAAATTGGTCGCAGGTCTGGACGGTTGCCATTGGAAAGGGCCGTTGGTGTCACAGTCGGAATGGAAAGTTCACACGTTTGTGGCACGAAGGCGCGTGAGCCGTCGCATTGGAATTGACAAGGTTCAAAGAAAAGAAAGGCAGGGACAATGAACGAACGCCGTCGCTTTTTGAAAATCGTTGCGGCCGGACCGGCCGGTGCGCTGCTGGTTCCGCTGCTTGCCGAGAGCGGCCCGGGGACGTTGTTTGCCGACGTTGAGTGTGTGGCAGGCGAGCTGGGCCGGTTGCCGGAGAACGTCATTTACACGCGGGAGCGACAGGGAGTGTGGAAGGGCAAGGCGGGCAGTCACGTACCGCTGGTCGACGTGGAGAGGCGGGACGGCAAGGTCGTCCTGAAAGTGGAGACGCAGCACGGCATGTCCGAAGGCCACTACATTGTGCGGCACACGGTGGTCAGCGGGGAGGGCAAGGTGTTGGGGGCGAAGACGTTCAAATGGACGGACGAGCCGGTCTCGACGCACGAGATTGAAATTCCGGGCAGCGAGAAGGGGCGGGAGTTGTTCGTGACGTCGTTCTGCAGTCTGCACGACCTGTGGCTGCTGCACACCCATTTGAAGGTGTGAGGCGAACGGAGCTGCGGAATTGGGACCAGACCGGCCGATTCTCGTTTCAGGGAGTCGGCCGTTTTTGTTGGGACGTGGGGAGTTCGCCGAAGGGGAGGCGGCGTGCAGCCGCTCGGCAGGAGCGTTGAGGGCGTCGGAAAGAGCAATGGAAGATTGGAACCCAGTTCTGTGTGCGCTGTTGGCGACGCTGTTTACCTGGTTCGTGACGGCTTTGGGGGCGGGCGTCGTTTTCCTGGCGAAGAACCCGAGCCGCAAGTTCCTGGACGGAATGCTGGGCATGGCCTCGGGCGTCATGATTGCCGCCAGCTACTGGTCACTGCTGGCTCCAGCCATCGAAATGGCCGAGGGCGGTCCGGTGCCGGCGTGGGTGCCGGCGGTGGTGGGCTTTCTGTCGGGCGGTGCTTTTCTGTGGCTGATTGACAAGCTGCTGCCGCACCTGCACCCAGGCATGCGTGTCGCCGAAGGCGTGGCGACGTCGTGGCAGCGAGCCACGCTGCTGGTGCTGGCCATTACGTTGCACAACATTCCGGAGGGTTTGGCGGTCGGGGTGGCTTTTGGGGCAGCGGCGTACGGACTGGAATCGGCGACCTTCGGGTCGGCGGTGGCGTTGGCCATTGGCATTGGTTTGCAGAACTTTCCCGAGGGGACAGCCGTGTCCATGCCGTTGCGACGTGAGGGCTTCTCGGCGGTCCGGGCGTTCGTGTACGGGCAGGCGTCGGGAGTGGTCGAGCCGATTGCTGGGGTGCTGGGAGCGGTGGCGGTGGGTTACGCCAGGCCGGTCCTTCCCTACGCGTTGGCGTTCGCCGCCGGAGCCATGATTTACGTGGTGGTGGAAGAGTTGATTCCCGAGTCTCAAGGGAGCGAGGAAGCGAGCGACGTGGCCACGGTGGGAGCCATGTTGGGATTCGCACTGATGATGCTTTTGGACGTCGCGTTGAGCTGACGCTCGGCCCGGCAAACGGCTTTCCCAACGTGTGCTCGAGACTTCCCGGGACCCACGGGTGACCAGGCGGCTCTGTTTGGAAATAATGAGACGTCCGCGCTGGCTGTGGCCGAGGCGGTCGGTCCGCGGGAAAAAGGACCGGCCGGCAAGGTGCGGCCGTCGAAGTGGCAGCGGGCGAGCGTTCGTCTTCAGGTGTCGCGTCGGCTCCTGTTGGCTAAGGCGTTTTCCATGGGCGACCTTTGGAAAGAGCAGGCCAAGGCGGCCAAGAAAGCGGCCAAAGCTCAGGCCAAACTGTTGAAAAAGCTGGGCAAGTCCGGCGCGGCGTCCGCGCTGGGGCCACCGGACGGCGTCGGCCTCTCACCCAGCCGGCCCGAGTCCAGCTCCTCGGACTCGCGTCCGTCGCCGGCCGAGCGTTCGGCGGCGGCTGCGGAAGAGCAGGTCGAGCTTCGACGCCGGGAACTGTGGGTCTCGGTCGTCAGCACGCTGATTGCTCTGGTGACGCTCGTTCTTTCCTTCCTGTCGTTCTTCTCGTCGTCCGGGCAGTGAGCGGCTCGTCGCTGGCCGCCGGAATTCGCTTTCTCGGGCCGAGGGCGTGCACGGGACCGTCGTGAAGCCCGGCTCACAAGCCACGCCGAGAAGCCGGGACCAGCGACTGCAGTGTTTCCGGGCTCAGGTCCGGGTTTCCGTCCAGTCGGACCGCGCGGAGGTTGGGCAACCGGCGGAGCGGTTCGACCATTTCGTCGTTCAGCCCGCACTCCGACAGGTCCAGTTGCTCCAGCGACGTCAAGCCGGCAATGGTTTTCAGCGTCCGTTCCGTCAGTGGCACCTGAGCCAGCTCGAGCCGCTTCAGGCTGCGGCAACGTCTCAGACTGGCCAGCGCGTCTTCGTCCGCGAACGTTTGGCTGAGCACCAGCGTTTGCAAGTTCTCGAGCCACGGCATTTGGGAAAGGAAAGTCCCGGTCACCGGCAAGTCCTTCAGCACGAGCTGACGCAGGTTCGGGAACTCGCTCAGTGCGGTCAATGCGTCGTCGTCGAGACTGCTGCAGCGAGCGAACGACAGAGCCTCCAGTCGGGCGGCGGCCTGCGAGTGGGCCAAGGCTCGAAGGCCGGCTCCGTCGACGCTGGCGTCTTCCACCGTCAGACTCTTCAGACGCGGCAGTTTGGCCACGGCGGCCAGCACTTGGGTGTCGACCTGGTACCCGCCCAACTTCAGCTCGCTCAGACGAGGTGCGTCAGCCAGCGCGAGCAGGTCGTCGGCGCC
This sequence comes from uncultured Planctomycetaceae bacterium, assembly GCA_964428935.1. Taxonomy (GTDB): domain Bacteria; phylum Planctomycetota; class Planctomycetia; order Planctomycetales; family Planctomycetaceae; genus JAADHY01. Next base: position 3,590 of record CAYSAG010000067.1, read on the forward strand.
GACGTTCGGGCACTGTCGCAGGTCGAGCGAAGTCAGACGCGGCAGGCGAGCCAACGCCTGCAGCGCCGTTCCCTCAATTTGCGAGTCAATCAACGCCAGACGGGTCAGCGTTTTCAGCTTCGCCAGCGACGTCAGTCCGTCGTCGGTCACCAGCGGCGCGTTGCGAAGGGTCAGCCGCGTCAAAGGAAGGCGGTCGGCCAGTTGGGCGAGCAGGTGGTCGGTGACCGGAGCGTCCTGCAAGACCAGCTCTGTCAGCCGACTCAGTTGAGTCAGCCGGCCGAGCCGCTCCTCGGGGACTTGGCTGCCAATGAGTCGCAAAACTTTGAGTGTGGGAGTCGCCACCACTTGGTCGAAGGCTTCGACCGACGCCGGCGCTCGCGGCGAAACGAAATCGGCCAGCACCGGACGTCCGGCACCGTCCAATTGAACGACACCGCCGCACGCATCAACGGCCCGCTGCAACGCGCGGACCTTTTCGACGTCGACGCGCAGCCCGCCGACCGGCTCACGGCCTGCGTTGGGCTTGCCGACCGACTCCACAACGCCGCGCCCGGGCCTTTGGTCAGCAGACGGCAGAGCGTTGGGGACATGCCGCGCTTCGCCGTTCGGCTCGCGTGCGGTTTGTCTGCTGTCCGAGCAGCCGACGAGCGCCAACGCGAAAGCCAGGAGCAGCCACGAAAGCCGCCCCGGCACGAAAGTTCGGTCGCCTCGGTTCATGGGCGTTGTTGCGTACAAGAGCGCTGCGTGCGAGAAGGTTCGAAGTTTCGCCGGAGCGGACGCTTGCCGGACGCTGACGACAGAAACAACGAGAACGGTTGCGGCACACGGTGGCGTGCGCCGCCTGGACCGCTCGCTGCGACTGCTGCAAACATCGCTGCGGCCGCCGTCCTACAGGACCAGCCTTGGCTGACCAGACCGGCTTGGCTGGCCCGGCGTGTCGTCCGGCGTCACAGGGTCCACGGAGCCCGGAGGGCTCGCTGGAGCATGGCCTGAGCCTTCTCGCTGCCCTCCACCAGCTTTTCGGTCTTCGGGTCCCAAACGATTCGTTCGCCCGTGCGCACGGCAATGTCGCACAAGTGGCTAATGACGTCGCTGCGAACGGCGTCGGGCAGGTTGGACACCGCCGCATTCGGGTCTCCCTTCTTGACCGCTTCAATGAAGTTGCCCTGTTGCGAGGTACTGACCGGCAGTCGGCACTCGGCCGGGTCCAGTTTCGCCGTCAGCCAGCTCGGGTCACTGGCCTGCGTCCGTTCGCGGCTGCGGGAGACTTGAATCCAGCCGTTTTCACCAATGAATTTCGTCCGGTTGCCGCCGGGACGGAAAATCAGCTCCACGTCACCGAGCAGGATTTTCATGTCCCAGTTGTAGACCGTGTCGTACAGCCCCTCTGTCGGGACGACGCCGGTTCCTTCCACGACCACCGGACCGCTCAAGTCGGCGTCGCACGCCCAGACCATGAGGTCCAGCGGGTGAGCTCCCCAGCCGGCCAGGTAACCAATCGATTGGTCGTAAATCCAGTAAGTTCCGGGCGGCTTGCAGCGGTCGACGGTGTAAGGTTTCACCGGCGCCGGTCCCAGCCACATGTCGTAGTCGAAACCGGGCGGCACCGGAACCTCTTTGGTGGACCCGCCGGAACTGCCGTTGGGACAATCGACTTCGATTTTCTTGATTTTTCCCAGCACTCCCCGCTTCACCTGCTCACACGCCAAATGGCAATGAGCCATGCTGCGCTGCTGGGTTCCGTACTGAAAGACGACGCCAGCCTTTTCGAAGACACGGCGGCAGACCAGGTCGTGGTGGATGGAAATGCCGAGCGGTTTTTCGACGTAGGCGTGCTTGCCTGCCCGAGCGGCCATGTTGGCAATGGGCACGTGCCAGTGGTCGGGTGTGGCAACGACCACGGCGTCGACGTCGTCCCGTTCGAGGATTTCTCGAAAGTCCTGGTACGCGCGGCCGCCGCACAGTTTGGCCAACGCCTCGCGGCGAGCTTGGTAGCAGTCGGCGACCGCGACGCTTTGCACGTCCCGCAGCCTTTGAAACGCTCGGAACAGAGCCCGCCCTCGGTTGCCGACACCAATGTGTCCCACCGTCACCCGCTCGCTGGGCGGAGCCTTCTTCGAGTCGCCCAGGGCCGAAGACGGGACGACCAGCGGAGCAGCCAACCAAGCCGCTCCAACCCTTGCCGTTCCGCTCAAAACCTGTCGACGTGTCAGTCGCTTGCTAACCATGCTGCCCCTCCTGCATGTTCGAGGAACACCAACAACTGGCACCGCTGCTCCCACGTGCTCCGTTCAGCGCCGCAGCCCGTCAACGCGGGCCGAGGCCAACTCGACTACGGCCGCCCGGCGACGCAAACCGCGGACAGCTTCCGGTTTTCTCGGCGGCCCTTCGCTCCTGCCCGCACGCGGACTTGTCGAGAATACAACGTGCCGGTGACGGGTTCAACGAGTCGCCGAAAACGGGCGAAGACATCGAGCTCGTGTTGGTCCCAGGTCGCGTTTGACGGCGTGTTTTCTTTGCGGGACTCGCGACGAAACCGCACCGACGGCGCAGCTCGTCGGCTCGGCGGAAGGCCCTCCAACGTCCGACGCGCCGCCCACGCAGCCGCGGCCGGCCGCCGTTGGCCCAGTACGTGTTCGACGGCGCAGCCGCGGCGGAGCCCGAGGCAAGACGACCGCCGTCACCAAAGGGCGACCGCTGCTCGTGGTCGAGCCGGTCACGCCCGCTTCGGAACGAACGCCCGCAAGAATGTCCGGCTTTGCTCCAGCGCGGCCTTGCGCGAAGACAACGAGTCTTCGTACGCTCGGTCTTCCACCTCGACGCACACCGCCCCGCGGTAGCCGACGTCCGTCAGCACCGAGAAGAAGCGTCCCCAGTCGATTTCACCTAGGCCCGGCAGCTTCGGCACGTGAAACTGAAGCGGCGTGGCCAGAATGCCCACGTCGTCCAGTCGGTGCCGGTCGACCCGGACGTCCTTGGCGTGAATGTGAAACAGCCGGTCCCGGAACTCCCACAGGGGCTTCACGTAGTCCATTTGTTGCCAAACCAAGTGAGACGGGTCGTAGTTCAAGCCGAAGGACGGGCTCGGAATGTCCTCGAACATTCGCCGCCACACGGCGGGGCAGTGCGCCAGGTTCTTGCCTCCCGGCCACTCGTCGCGGGTGAAGAGCATGGGACAATTCTCAATGCCGATTCTCACGCCGCGGTCTTCGGCGTAACGCACCAGCGGCTTCCACACCTGACGGAATCGAGGCCAATTGTCTTCCACTGTGCGAGTCCAGTCGCGGCCAATGAACGTGTTGACTTGGTTGACCTGCAACAACGCGGCCGCCTGAATGACCTTTTTCAGGTGGTCGACGCAGCGTTTCGCTTCCTGGCGGTCCGGTGTGAGCGGGTTCGGGTAGTAGCCCAGGCCGGAGATTTCGACTCCGGCCGACTCGAACAGCTCCCGCACCCGAGCGGCTTCCGACTTGCCGAAACGCGTCACGTCGAGGTGAGTCACACCGGCGTAGCGCCGTTCGGCGCGACTGGGCGGCCAACACATGAGCTCCACGCAGTCGTAACCCAGCTCAGCGGCCAGCGAGACCACCTCTTCCAGCGAAAGGTCGGGCAAAATGGCGCTGACGAATCCCAACTTCATGACGCAGCTCCTTCGGTTCGTTCCGGTGTGCGTCGACTCCGACGGTGCCAGCCAGCAGCACCGTCGCAGAACCTCCGCAAGGTCCAGCCCGTTGGTCTCGGCGCCGCCGTCCTCGGGCCGGCGGCCGCTTCCGCACGCGGCAGAGGGCCGCTCGACAGCCGGACGCGCACGCCGGCTCCGCGTTCAGCAGACCAAAGTCGGCCGCCGCTTGCAAACGTGACTCGCCTTCGAACAAAGGGCCTCGGTCGGACCAACTCCTGGCCGGCCGCCAATGTGTCGAGACACTGAGTCGCGGCTTGACACGAGCCGGCAAGAACTGACCCAACTCTTCCCGACGCGCCAAGTTCGTGTCCGGTGGCCGGGACCGTGTTGAACCAGTCTCGACCGCCGGAGCCGAAATTGTCGGAGCCGGGTTTGGACCGCCTTGGAACCGAACGCTAGAATTGCCGTGTGTGTAGCGGCTCGGTCCGCCGACACCAGCCGGTTGCGTGAAAGCGGCTTGTCTCGGCACTGCACTGCCGGCCGCTTGGAAGGACCCGCTCGTCGACCGAAGGGGAACCGGTCATTTCGAACGCCGTGGCGGTGCACGGGCATGTCTTACCGAACGCTGAAGAAACTGCTGGGCGAGGCCAACTTCGAGGTCAAATGTCTGGCTCTTTTTGGGCTAGGCCTGACCGTGCTGGCAGCTGCGACGGTGGCCTTGTATTGGTGGCGGACGTCCGAGCTGATTGACTCGCAGAACCGCACCATGGCCCGGCTCATGGTCTCGCCGATTATTCTGGAAAAGCACTGGACGTGGTCCGAGTCGGAGTCGGAGTTCATTGACATCATTCGGCGGTTGCCGAACGAGCTGCAGCCAGAGGACTTGCGGAACTACAAGTGGGAGCTGTTCAAGGCCGACCCCACGGCCGCCGACTCGGAACACCGCCCGACCGACCAAATCGGCTACGAGGCTTTGCAGGCCATTCGTCAGGGGGCGTCGGAAGTCGTCAAGAAGGTGCCGGAACAGAACGAGTACCGGTACTACGGAGCCGTCTACGCCACGCGGGTCTGCATTGAGTGCCACTACCATTCCACTCGAGTCACCGAAGACGGGAAAACGGTTCCCGTGAAGGAAGGGGAGCTGATTGGGGTGGCGAAGATTACCCTGCCGCTGGAGGTGACCGAGCAGACGCTGCACAGCACGAACGCGTTCGTCATTACGGCCGAGTTCGTGAAGATTGTGCTTTCGGTCGTGGCCATTTACCTGGTCATTCGGTACGTCGTGACGAAACCGGTCTTGCACTTGAAGCGGGTCAGCGACGCCATTGCTCACGGAAACTTGGACGTCCGCGCGGACATTCGCACGGGCGACGAGTTCGAAGAGCTCAGCCACGCCTTCAACCGAATGCTCCGGCACCTGCTGACGGTCCAAGAGGAGCTGCGGGAACTGAACGCTGACCTCGACGCCAAAGTCGACGAACTGGCTCAGGTCAACCTCAAGCTTTACCAAACGAACAAACTGAAGGACGAGTTCTTGGCGACGATGAGTCACGAGCTTAGGACGCCGCTGAACAGCATCCTGGGCTTCAGCGAAGTGCTCGCCGCGGCCGACAACCTGACCGACCGACAAAAACGCTACGTCGCCAACATTGCCACGGCCGGCCGCAACCTGCTGGCGCTGATCAACGACGTGCTCGACCTGGCCAAGATCGAGAGCGGCAAAATGGAGTTGCACGTCATTGAGTTTTCGCTGGCGGACCTGGTCGAGCGGCAAGTGGGCGGAATGATGCCAATGGCTCAGAAGAAGAACATTCAGTTGACGTGGTCGGTCGACCCAGACATTCCTCCTTTGAAGCAGGACGCCGGCAAATTGCAGCAAATTCTGTCCAACCTCATGTCCAACGCCATTAAGTTCACTCCGGAGGGAGGACGGGTCGACGTGCGAGCCAAGATGTTCGACCGCGAGCGGGTCGACTTGATTGTCGAAGATACGGGCATTGGCATTCCGCTGGAAGACCAAGAGGTCATTTTCGAGAAGTTCCGGCAGGGGCGGCTCGAAACCGACCGCCAAGACGCTTTGACCCGAGAACACGAGGGCACCGGCCTGGGGTTGTCCATTGTGAAGGAGCTGACGCGGCTGCTGGGAGGCGAAGTCTTTCTGGAGAGCGAATTCGGCAAGGGGAGCACGTTCACGGTTCGAATTCCCGTACGGCACCAGCGTCCGGAAGGAGCGGAGGAGGACGAGCTGCACCCGTCGCTGGCCGGCGTGGAAAGGCTGCGAGCGGGAATGGAGTCGCGGCCGGGGCGGACCCTTGCGCCGTCGGCGGCCGAACCGGACCGGTCCGGCTCGGAAGACGCCGCAACCGACGGCCCGTCGGCCTCGGCCCAAGAAACGGACGTCACGAAACCGACCGACAGTCAGGCTTCCGACGACGCCAGGGTCGACGCGAGCCAGCCCATTTGAGCCTGCGTACGGCTCCCGGCGCCGCTCTTCAGAGAACTGCCACTCCGCCCGTCTCACTGCGAACGGCCGTCGGCCTGCTCCCGCAGTCGCTGCAAGAACCGACCGACGGCCTCCGACAGCGGCCCGGCGGCCACTTCCACCACGTCGTTGTGGTCCGCGCCGGGCAGCTCGACGAACGTCTTTGGAATGCCGGAGGCCGACCTTTCTGGAGCGGCCTCGAACAGGCGGCGGCCGAATTCGAGCGGAACAATGCTGTCCCGAGTTCCGTGAACTTGCAGAATGGGACACGTCACTTCACGAATCAGCTCCACCGACGGGTAACGCTCGACCAGCAACCAGCGAACCGGCAGCCACGGGAAGTGGTACGAGCCGACGTCGGCCAGCGTGGAGAAGGTGGAACGCAGAATCAGGCCGGCGGGCGGCGTCGCCAACCGAGACTGCTCGGCAGCCAGCCGCACGGCCACCGCTCCGCCCAGCGACTCGCCGTACAGCAACACGCGGTTCGGTGGAACCTGGTGGTCTGTGACGAGGAAGCGCCAGGCCGCGCGAGCGTCCTCGGCCAGTCCCTGTTCGCTCGGACTGCCCTCGTTGTCTCCGTAGCCCCGGTAATCGAACAGAACGACGTGCACCCCGCGCTGCGTCAGAATTTCCATTTCCGGTCCGCGGTAGCCGCGGTGACCACCGTTGCCGGAAAAGAACAACGCCACCCAGTCGGCCGACCGCAGCAGCCGGTCGAACTGCTCGGACCCCGACGCCGACTGCCCGTCAGGCAACACGTGCCAACCGTGGAGCGTGAGGCCGTCGGCAGTCGTCGTCACAACCGTTCGGACCCGGTCCAGCGGCAGTCCCGACGCGGACGGGGTCAGCCTTTCCACTCGGTGCGGGTAGTAAATCAACGAGCGTTGGAACGTGGCAAACACGGCAACCACCAACGCGAAAAACAGCAATGCGAGCAAAACGGGCCGTAGCACTGGCCACAGCCAGTGTCCCTGAGACACCACGGACGTCTCCTGTCGTTGCGTCGGCCGGTTGGCCAACCGAATTCGGCAGCTTACGGCGGGGAGTGAACGAACCTACCGGACCGGAGCGAAAAACGCAAGGTCGACCGGACTGGCACCCGGTCGACCGGGCGGCGACCGACCGGGACGACGGCTCGGCGGGCCGCCGCTTGCCTCGACCAGCATTTCGGCTTCCTGCATCCCACTTGACGGACTTTCCGAGCTTGTCGTATAACCCGCCGCCTTTCTTGCCGGGAGCCGTGCGTCCAGTGAAGGACGGAATAGGGCTTTCGGCTCGGGCGTCTTCCAAACAGGCAGTCGAAAGCGGGGGAGCTTGGGCCTCGGAGGGGCTTGGGCCCGTGGACCGTCGATTCTGGGTTGGCAGCGGAAGGAGTCGCAAGAGATGACGGACGGAAACACGCGACGCCGCAGTGGCACCAGTCGGAAGCTGTTGGTCCTGGCAGGCGGCACGTTGCTCGTGCTGGTCGGGGCGTTGTTGCTGTTGCAATGGTCGCGTCCCGACCTGCGGCCGGCCAGCGAGGAGGCGCGGGCCGAAACGCAAACCACCGGAGTGGCTCACGTGGCTTCCCCTGCCTCGGAGCGGCAGCCGGCGGCTCGAATCGTCCTCGGTTCCTTGACGGCGTTCATCTACCAAGACGATCTGGCCCGTGAGTGCATTCAGCGAATCGGCCGCGAAGTGCTGGAAAACATGATCAACCGAAAGATCATCGAGCTGGAATGCCAGCGGCGCGGTGTCGTGGTCACGGACGAAGAGGTCGAGCAGGAAATCCTCCGGATTTCGAAGGAGTTCAACCTCGACCCGCAAGCGTGGCTGGAGTTCTTGCAGGCGGAACGGAACATTACGCCGGAACAGTACCGTCGCGACATCATTTGGCCCATGCTGGCGTTGAAGAAACTGGCCGGCACTGAGGTGAAGATCACGGAGGCGGAAATTCAGCGGGCGTTCATCCGCCACTACGGACCTCGCGTCAAAGCCCGAATGATCATGTTCGACAACCTCAGGCGGGCCAACGCCGTCTGGCAAGAAGCGGTCAAGCATCCGGAAGAGTTCGAGCGGTTGGCGCGGGAACACTCGATCGATCCGACCAGCCGAGCCCTGGACGGCAAGATTCCACCGATCGCCCGGTTCTCGGGCAACGAGGAATTGGAAAAGGCGGCGTTCAAGCTGCGGGAAGGAGAAATCTCGGGCATCATTCACGTCGGCATGAACCGGTACGTGATCTTGAAGTGCGAGGGCTACACGGAGCAGGTGGTGAAGGACATCGAAGAGGTGCGTCCGATCCTGTACCAAGAGCTCGAAAAGGAAAAGGTGCAGGAGATGGTCGCTCGCTACTTCGAGAAGCTCCGGCAACAGGCTCGCGTCGACAACTACTTCACCAACACGACGGTCGGTGGACACGTGCAGCAGGTCGGCGGCACGCCAGAGGGACAGGTGGTCCCCGCCAGCGCGACGCAGTCCAAACCGTGAACGAGCGGCCGATCCGCGAGCGACTGAGCCGGCCTCAGGCAATCGGTGGCGTCCGCTCGGCCGGCCCCTACAGCCGACGCAGGCTTCCCGTCTCGATCTCCTGACGCACCGCCCCCACTCGGCTCACGGACGCTGTCTGGCTCTACAGGGCAGCTCCGTTCTTCGACCGCGATCCCGGGCGGCCGTCCCGTCTCGGACCTTTCGAAGGTGTCGCGGAAAGTCAGTCAGTCGGCTTGCGGGCCGCTGACACGCGTCGGGTCCCCCCGACCGTCGGTACGAGAGTGCCAGACCGGGCGAGGCGAGATCAGCCTCGTTGTGTCGGCTGAGCGGGTCTTACGGCCCACTGAGCATGGCAGCACCTTGGTGAGCGAAAATCGGTTGACACCCGAAGAAGCAGACTTCATCATCAGACTTGCCGGAGACGTCGGCAGGCGGCCCAGACATCGGACGCGGGGGTGCCGGTTGTTGCATTGGGTAGCTGTCGTCCGGTGAGATGATAAAATGAGGGTTCGCGTGGACGCTGGGGGGCCGTGTCGGCCGAGCAGCCGCCGAGAGAAACGGTGAGGCTGTCGCCACGCAACTGTCAGCCAGAAGGGACCTGGAACACCGAGTTCATTTCGCGGAAACACAGTTATGGCAGCAGATCACCGACGTCTGGAAATCGAGGAAGTCGGCGACGTGACCATTGCCAAGTTCGTCGACAAGAAAATCCTCGACGAGAGCAACATTCAGGTCATCGGCAATCAGCTCTTCAGCCTCGTGGAAGAGGACGGCCGCAAGAAGATCATCCTGGATTTCAGCAATGTGGAGTACTTGTCCAGTGCTGCACTGGGCAAGCTCATCACCATGGATAAGAAGGTCAAGCAGGCCAAAGGCAAGCTGCGTTTGTGCAACGTCCGTCCGGACATCTACGAGGTCTTTGCGATTACGAAGCTGAACAAGCTGTTCGACATGAACTACGACAGCGTCGAAAAGGCGCTGGAAGGCTTCTGATCGCGGCGAACTTCCACGCGGGTTCGGGCCTGTCGAACCCGTCGGGTCACCCAGTAAATGCCCCTGTCCAAGTTCCTGTTCTTGCACGCATGTTTCGCCGAGCGGGGTATGGAGTGCTGATGTCCGGGATGGATCGATAAACCGGAACAATCGCTCAGAAGCAAAGAATGGCCGTTTCTGAAGAGTTCACAATCACGATTCCGAGCGATACGGCGGAAGGCCGCAAAGTCCAGGACCGGATCATCGGCGTCATGGAAAAGCTCGGATACCCGATGCGAGACGTGTTCGCCGTGCGGCTGGCGTTGGAAGAGGCCTTGGTGAACGCGATCAAGCATGGAAACCGGATGGATCCGAGCAAGTCGGTGAAGGTGGAATGCAAGATCGCCGAGGACAGGGTGCAGATTGCTATCGAGGACGAAGGACCGGGGTTCGACGTCGACGCCGTGCCCGATCCGACGGCGGAGGAGAACTTGGACAAGCCCGGCGGACGCGGCATCATGCTGATGCGGTCCTTCATGAACCGCGTCGAATACAATGAAATCGGCAACCGCGTTTTTCTTGAAAAAATTCGCGGGGATGCCGATAATAAGGAATCGGAATGAGGGAGGTGTTCCCCGATAGCTCAATTGGTAGAGCGGGCGGCTGTTAACCGCTTGGTTGGAGGTTCGAATCCTCCTCGGGGAGCTGACAAGAATTCGAAGATCGACGACCCCGACGGTTCGAACCGTCGGGGTTTTTCTTTCTCGGTGTCCCGATGTTGCTGGCCGCCACGGGCCATGGTCGCGCCCGCAGAGCTCGTTGCCGAGCAGGATGCGGGTACTGGACGAACCGTTCGAATGGAATCAGAGTCTGGGCGACCATGAACCGAGCGATCCGCTACCAACCGAATTGCGCGGCGTTACCCGTCGACGTCCGTCCGCCGTGGTGAGGCTCGTTCCCGGACCCAAAGCACCGTGGGAGACCATCAAATGAGCTTCCGTTTCTGGAGACGAATCAGGATCGCACCGGGCGTGACCCTGAACCTGAGCAAGTCGGGCGGGTCCCTTTCGTTCGGACCGCGCGGCGCGAAGTTCACCGTCGGTCCGAGGGGCAAGCGGGTCACCGTCGGTCTCCCGGGGACAGGCCTTTTTTACACGGCCACGCTTCCAAGCGGGAAGTCGGGCGGTAGGAGAAGTGTGATCGGCTCTTCACCGGCGGTCCCAACGGTCCGTCCGGAAGACCGCTTGACCCTCGGTTTCTTCAAGCGGCTGATTACGCCGGGCGACGAAAAGGCTCTGGTGGATGGGTGCCGGGAGTTGGTGCTGGGGAATGAGGACAAGGCGCTTGAGCACCTCAAGCGGGCCGTTCACCTGGCCGACGGCGCGTACCTGGCGGGTTTCCTGGCGCTCAAGCAAGGGCAGCTGGAAGTAGCCGCCAAGTACTTAGCCAGGGCCGCCAAGACGCACCGCCGATTGGGGCGCTACTTCTCCAAGTACGGCATTTCCGCCACCATGAGCCTCGCCATCACGGACGAAGTGTCCGCGCATGTGGGCCCGAATCTGCGAGGGGTGCTGCTGGGCCTGGTGGAGGTTTACCAGCGTCAGGCTCGCTGGGAGGATGCGATTGCCTGCCTGGAGAGGCTGCAGCGGCTCGAACCCGGCGACGTGGTGGTAAAGCTGTCCCTCGCGGAACTGCTGTTGGAGGTCCGTCCGGGCGACAAGAACGTCTGCCGAAAGGTCGTGCGGTTGGCCTCCGGGCTAGAGAACGAAACCCCGGTGCACACCGCGCTGCTCCTGTACAAGGCCCGGGCCCTGCGTGGGCTTGGACTTGCGGACGCCGCGAGGGAGACTTTGACGGCTGCCCTGCGCCGGAAGAAGGGTCGGACCGAGCAACTGCTTCGGGCGCTCCGGTACGAACGGGCTCTGGTTTACGAGGACCTTGGACAGCGTCGGCGGGCGCGCAGCGAGCTCGAGAAGCTGTACGCCGAAGACCCCGACTACGAGGACGTGGCGGCCCGGCTGGGGCTGTAGCAGAAGCTTGGATCAGCCTCGCCGGGCGAGTGGTCTGCGGGCGTGCCCGAAAAGTGTCGTTCCGGCGGACGCGGCTCCTTTTTGCGGCGGTCGCGAGGCCTAGTAAAGCAGCCGGAAACGGCGGACGGTCGTCTTCGTCTGTCCGTCCTTGGTTGCCTCGACCGTAATCGTTCCGTCGTCGCTTGGTGCTGTGGCGTACAAGAACACGCCGTCTGGGTGGACCGGCACCGGTCGTCCGTTGACCCGCACCTCGCTGCCCGGCTCGACCCAACCGTGGACGTCCACCGCGCAGTCGTTGGCCACCGCCGTCAGCTCCGGCGGTTCCGTTTCGACCACCAACCCGGGTGGCTGCCGCAACTGAACCAGCTCGTCCAGCGCCAGTCGGCGAGCCCGGTAAAGGACCTGCGGGTCCCGGCTGAACTGGTGAAACGACTGGATGACGTGCGTCGCAATTTCCACCGGCCGCTGGGTGGGGTCGAGCATTTCCGCAGCCGCAGCCGGCAGTCGGCGTTGGAGCATGCGCAGCTCGTTCTCCAACAACCACAAGCACTCGGCGTCCTGCAGACCGTTCCGCATTTGTTCCCAGCGGAGCGAGTTGAGCAGGCCGTTGCGCGCGGGGTACACCAGCCAACCGTCTCCGCGGTGCTTGCCGGCGTCTCGGAACGGGTCGTCGGTCCAAGCGTTGAAGCCCCAATGCAAGTAGCCTTTCAGCCGGTAGCGCACGGCCAGCCATTCCAGCAAACGCGACTCGATCAGGGCCACGTCCAGCGTCTTGTTGGGCAGCGAGCCCTTTTGGTAAATGCCGACCGTGTAGAACCACAGCTCGGCGCCGCGGCGTCTGGCTCGGTCGTAAGCCTCGTACCAGGTGGCCAGGTGGTCGAGTTTGGGCACCCAAATTTCCAGGTCGTTGCCGCAGTGGGGCGTTTCGATGGCGTCGATTCGTCGCAGTTCGGGCGCGTAGCGGTGAGCGAACTGCGAAGCCTTTCGCCAGCTCAGGACGTTGTGGTGAGACGGCTCGTCGGCAATGTGCAGCACGGTCTTCTCCAGCCACCGTTTCTCCTTCAGGTGCTGGACTAGAGCGGGCAGGAATTGCGGCCAGAACTGATCTCCGGGCAAGCGGTGGGTTTTTCCCGTCGCGGCGTCTGTCACCGTGAAATCGCGAAGGACAATCTCACGGCTGGACCAGCCGCCGTGGGCGAAGCGAGCCACGAAGCCGGTCTCGAGCAGGTCCATTCGACCGGTGCTCCAGAAAGTTTCCGCCCACCGGTCGAAGCGGCTGAAGTCGAAGTGCAGACGTCCGTCTTGGTCCGCCGTCGCCGACACCAACTCCAACGGAACGCGGAAAACGTTCTGCCGGTGGTCGGCCATGTTGCGAGCGTACGCCTGCAGCAGGCGGTAGAAGTGCTGCTCGTCGCGCCAGTCGCCGCCGTGGTGCTTGAAGCGGCTCGACGAAAACCACTCCGTCACAAACAGGTGTCGGCTCTCTGGCAGCGTGAGCGGGTAGACGGTCAATTGCAGCGGCAACGAGCTGGTCGCTCCGCCCGCCGAGACGCTGACTCGTCCAACGTAGCGTCCGGGCAGAGCGTCCCGCGGCACGCGGACCGTCAAGTAGACGGCCTTGTACCGTCCTTTGGCGACGGAGCCGGTTGGCTTGTCCGACAGCACGTCGGGGAACCACGCCGGTGCCGCTCGCACCAGGTCCGTTGACACGAGCTTCGGCGTGTTCTTTTCGACGTAGACGCTGTCGACGAAGTTGGTCGTGACGAGCTGCTCCGGCAGGACCCGACCGTCGTCGGATTTGAGCGGTGTGACCGAGACGCGGACGTCGGTCAGGTCCCTCGAAGCGTGAAGGACCACTTGGCCCGACACCGTCTCGCCCCGTACGGCGAACAGGTCGATTTTCGTCGGCCGCTGTTTGGGCAGGCCGTAGCCGTCCTCGAAGACCCGCACCAAGTCGCTGACCGCAAACAGCTCGCCCGGAAACCGCGGCTCGGGCCGTCCCACAGCCGCCCAACCCAAGACGGCCCACCCGAACGCGACGAACCGAAACGCTCTGCCGGCAACGGTCGCTTTCATGGCTGCGCTCCTCCGTCGTTGCAGAGAGTTACAAACGCAGTTGTTGCAGACCCGTCGACTTCCGCACCGCCCGCGTCAGCAGTCGAACGGAGCCGATTCGCTTCAGGGTGTGCAAGCAGCGGTCGAGTTGTCAACGAAGGAGCGGGCAGTGGCGAGCGGGCGGCACTTTCGCCACGCGGGGGAAGCGGGCGAGCCCAAGCTTTCCGGTTCGCGAACGGCGGCTGGCGTCACGGCCGCGAGCCGCTCGGACGGGCCGGTGGGTCAGAGTGCGGAGGCGGGTCCGTGGGTTCAGGCGGCGGTTGGTCCGAGCGTGTCCGAGGTTGTTGCTGGTCTGAAGCGGCCGAGGTGGAAGCCGGCAAGCTCCGGTCGTCCGGCCGGTCGTTCGGCTGTTGCTGCTCCTGACGCCGTTCCCTCTCAATGATTTCCTGCGTGGCTTCTTCGTCCCAAAGACCGTCCGGCCCAATGACCATGATTCCCATGTCTCGAAAGAGGGCCAGCCGTGCCTTCTCGTAGTCTTCCCAAATGAAGACCATTGAGTTTCGGGCCAATTCAATGTTGTCGATGGCTCGCGTAATGTTGACGCCTTGCTGGCCGGACGAGTCGGCGACTGGCTGGCCGTCCTGCTGTTCCAAGGCCTGACGCAGTTCGCGCAGAGCCGTTCGCAATTGTTGACGGCGAACCTCGAAGCTGCGAGCGTACGACTCCATTTCCCGCCAACGCTGCCGCACGTCCAACTTCACTTGGTCCTCGGCAGCCATGTAGTTGCGTCGAGCCCGCTGGTAGGCGATTTGAGCGGCGCGGAAGTTGTTCCGTTGTCGGCGTCGGTCCAGTGGCGTGACCAGCCGCAGCCCGACGCGGAAGTCACTCTCGTCGGCTCGGAAGCGGAACGGGTCGTCGTTGTCGGACAGGTCGGGCGTGTTGATTTCTCCCTCAGCGACCAGGTCCAACGTGGCCTTCAGACGGTCGGCGGCCAGTTCGAGTCGACGCCGAACGTCCATGACAATGGCCCGCTGGTTCATGAGGTCCAGCCGGTACTTCAACGCCAGCCGCACCGCCTCTTCGGCCGTGACGTCAATCGGCTTCAGCGTGACCAGCTCCACGCGGACGGCCATGTCGTGGTCGCTCAAACGGCGAACCAAGCCAGCCAGCTGGTCCTGCCATTGGAGCAGCGACTGCTTGAACCGGGCCCGTTGTTGAGGCGAGCCGAGCTGGGCGGCGGCCTCGTTCTTGAACCGCTGCCATTGTTGGAACGCCTGTTCGAATTCGTGTTGAAAGGTTGGAAAACTGTGAGCAATCTGGTCGACGCTGTGTTGGAAGTTTTTCCACTCGTGCGGCAGCAAGTGCGCCCGTCGCGCTGGTGCCGTCTCGAGCAGCCGGTCGACTTTCGAAGCGGTGTCGGAAAGTCGCTGCCGAGCCTTCGACCAGAAGCCGTCGAGCTGGTCGGTCAAGGCGAGCCATTGGTCCGACGAGGCGTCCGGGGCGGTTTGGTCGATTGTTTCCCGGGCCGCCCGGACTTGTTTTTCGAACGCCGCCAGCTCCGGGTCGGTGAACTGGAACGGCTGAAGCAGCGAGTCGTCGAGCGTCAGCTCGAGGTCGGGTGGAAGTCCCAGTTGCAGCTTGAACCGGTCCAGCTCGTCTTGGAACCGACGCTCCGTGACAATGGTCGTGTACCGAGCCCCTTCCAGGCTGGTCTGCACCTGCGTGACGTTTAGGTCGCTGGCCTGGCCTTTCTTGGCCAGGGCTTGTAGGTCCTCCAGCTGCCGCTCCAAACTGGCCACCTTCGCTTGGTAGTTGCGAAACAGTTGCAGGCGGGCCAGCAGGAAGTTGAACCCGACGGTCGGGCTGCGCTCGCCTCGAATCAGAAACGCCAGCTCGGCTTGGCTGGAGCGGTGCGGCAGCGGAATGGCTCGCTCACCCGTCACGACCATGACGTAGAACTCTTTGCGGAACCGAGCGAAGTCTCGCATGGCGTAGAGGACGTTCCGCTCGGCCTGCGTCAGACGCTCCAGCACCACCTCTCGCGTGCCACCGGCCAGCAGCGGCTGGACCAGCGTGTAGGCCAACGTCGTGGCGGACTGGCGGCCCCCGTTGCCCGACAGCAGCCAGACCGTGTTGTTCGCCAGCTCGGCCACCAACTGCGCGCCGGTCGGAAACAGCTTGCTCAGCCCGAAGTGACTGGGACCCAGCTTCCAGGAGGTTTCGTCGTCCGGTTGGTGGTGGAAGAACAAGTCGGTTCCGGGCTCGCCCAGGAACCCAATGGGCCGGACGTCGAATTCGTAGCGTTCGCCCGTCAGAGCCAGAGCGGCCAGGTAGACGTTTTCCAGTTGCTCCTGGTACTCGCGGCTGTGCAGCAACCCCAGCTCGACGGCCTGGGCAAGAGTCAGGTTTTCGATTTTCGCGGGTGTTTCGCCGGGCTCGACCAGCGGGGGAGCTCCAAGGTAGGTCGGCCACAGCGGGTTTTCGATGGTTTTCAGACGACTGAGCTTGTGCCACTTCTTGGAGCCACGCATGCCGTAGACGTGGTGCATGTACTGGTGAGCGGCCGGGTCGTCGGGCGGAAGTGGAGGGTCGTCGGGGTTGTAGGGGTCGTACAACCGGCTGCGCGGGTCGGGAGTAATGTCCCACGAAGGCACGTGCCAACGCGGGTCGTGGTTTTTCTCGTCCAGAATTTGGTAGGCCTGCTCGTCCGCCGTCTGTCGGTAGAACGCCCGGGTGCACCCGGAAAGAACGGCAAGCGTCAGGACAGCCACCGGCAAGACGGCCAGCACCACCCCACGCTGGTTGCTCGGCTCACAGTTGCCAGTCATTGCGGCAGCTTTTTCCAAGAGGGAGAGTTCTCA
>CAYSAG010000068.1:0-19946 GCA_964428935.1 uncultured Planctomycetaceae bacterium
GACGGCGGCTGGGGCTACGGCCGCTCGGACAAACAAACTCCGACCGGCAGCATGACCGTTGCCGGAATCGCCTCGCTGGCCATCACCGAAATGATGCTCGCCGATGACTCGGACGTCGGCCCCGACGGCAGACCGGACTGCTGCCGGCCACAGAAGTCCGACCAGGCGCTGGAGCGAGGCATTCAGTGGCTGGAGCGACACTTTGCCGTCGGGCACAACCCGAACGAGAACGCCTGGGTGCTCTACTACCTGTACGGACTGGAGCGGGCCGGGCGGCTGACCGGACGCCGGTTTTTCGGTCAACACGACTGGTACCGCGAAGGAGCCAAGTTCCTTGTGGAAAAGCAGTCGCAACGGACGGGAGCTTGGAGGGGAACAGGCCTGGAACAAAACGAAATCATCAGCACGTGTTTCGCGCTGCTGTTCCTGTCAAAGGGACTGGCACCGGTCCTCATGAACAAGCTGCAGTTCTCGGCCGACGACCCGTCGAGCTGGAACCTGCACCCACACGACGCCCGCAACCTGACGGAGCTCATCTGTGGACTGCCCGGCTGGCCGAAGCTGTTGACGTGGCAGGTGGTCAGTTTGGAGCAGGTGGCCAAACAGGGCGGCGTGGCCGATTTGCTGCAGTCTCCGATTCTCTACCTGTGCTCGAACAAGGCTCCGAAGTTCACTCCAGACGAAGTCAAGCTGTTGCGCGAGTACATCAACTTCGGCGGCTTCGTCTTTGCGGTCAACGGTTGCAACAGCGCGGAGTTCGACACGGCGTTTCGACAGCTCATTGAGCGCATGTACCCAGAAGGCACGGTGGCGCTGCGTCGCCTTCCGCCTCAACACCCGATTTTTCGCAGCGAGTACCTGCTGGACCCGAGTTCGGTCGAGCTGTACGGCGTGGACTTCGGCTGCCGAACGGCGATCGTCTATTCTCCGGACGACATCGCCTGCCTGTGGAACAAGTGGACGGCTCAAGACCCGCCGAACCGGTCGCCTCAGCTGAAGAGCATGATCACACGAGCCACTCGAATCGGAGTCAACGTGGTGGCGTACGCAACCGGCCGCGAGCCGCCGGACAAACTGGTCGACCGGGAACTGGCCGAGGAGGACGAGACCGAACAGACCATTCGGCGCGGACTGCTCCAAATTGCGAAGCTCAAGCACTCCGGCAACTGGGACGCCGCCCCGCAAGCGCTCCGCAACCTGCTGCGGGCGCTCAACCGGACCGTCGGACTGGCGGCCATGACCCGTCACCCCAACCTACTGCCCAGCGACCCGGCCATTTTCAACTACCCGCTGCTCTACATGCACGGCCAGCGAAGTTTCGAGCTGTCCGACCAGGAGCGGGCTCGACTGAAACAGTACCTCTTGCAAAACGGCTTCTTGTTCGCCGACGCCTGTTGCGGAGCCCGGCCCTTTGACGAGAGCTTTCGCAAACTGATGAAACAGCTCTTCCCCGACCGAGCGCTCGAGCGAATTCCGCCCGACCACCCGCTGTTCTCGACGGCCGTCGGTTACGACCTGTCCCGTGTTCGGCGGCGAGCTCCCGAAGCCCAAAACCCCGACGTTCCTCTGCGCACTTTCGTCCAAGTCGGGCCGCCCGTGCTAGAAGGGATCGAAATCGACGGCCGTTACGTCGTCATTTACAGCAAGTACGACATCAGTTGCGCCCTGGAGCACCAAGCCTCGGTGGCATGTGCCGGGTACATGCCGGAAGACGCTGTGAAGATCGGAGTCAACGTCGTGCTCTACGCACTCATGGAAGAGCCGAGCTTGAGCGCGGGGAGTCCGTCGAGTCGGTGAGAAAAACTGCAGCGCCGAGGCCAGTGGAGTGACAGAGCGAGTCGGCTGTGGACCGTGTGCACGCAAGAAGCCAAGCCGGGTCCGCCGTCGAACACCCTTTCCGCGACGACCGAAGACCGGACACCCGACGGCCAGCAGAACGCGGCGTCCTGAAGACGGTCAGATTTGGAAGTTCAGCGCGGCCGACTCTCGCTTGGTCCTCAAGTTCTGAGCCAACATTTCGATGGTTGTGTTGCGCAGCACCTCGGCAATGGCCGCTTGCAATTTGATCCAAGTGTCGACCGTCGGACATTCCCACGAGAGGGAACACAGCTCCGGCGAGTTGACACAGTCCACCAAGCAGAGCTCTCCCTCAATGGCCTGGTAGACGTCGAGCAGGGTGATTTCAGAGGCCGGTCGAGCCAGCTGGTACCCGCCTCGGCTGCCGCGGACCGCCCGAACCAGCTCGGAACACCGGAGCGACGTGAAAATCTGCTCCAAGTACTTCACCGAGACCTGCTGACGCTGAGCCACTTCGCGCAGCGGCAAGGGCTGGTCCATCCTGTGGGTCGCCAGCTCGGCCAAGACGCGCGAAGCGTAACGAAAACGTGTCGACAACTTCATCGATCCGCCTGCTCCCGGAAAACGTCGTTGGCGGGTCAAGACTTGACTCGGCTCGTGGCGGTCGTCCGTCCAGCTTGCGGGGACGCCAACGGGCTTTCTTGCCTCGGCACCCCACTTGCAAGCGGCTCAAACTGTACCACACGTACTGAGTTTCAACAACCCGACTGGTTACACCGGACCAGCGGGAAAGTGGCCGCGGGTCGAGGAAAGGAATGATTTTGCAGCCCCTTGAGCCGGCCGACCGGTTGAGCCGGGCGGTTGTTGCGCGGTGGCTGCTGCGCGCCGTCGGCCGACAGCCTGTTCGACCGCTTCGGCCCGCGGAGCCAAGGTTCTGAAGCGAAAGCTTCCGCCCAGCAACTTGCATCCCGCGGCCCGCAGCTCACCGCCCGGTGGCCTCGATCGTGCCTTCCACTGGACTGGAAGCGGTCGCGTACAGTTTTTTCGGGATTCGACCGGCCAAGAAAGCCAACCGGCCAGCCAAGCAAGCGTGCCTCATTGCGTGAGCCATGGCCAACGGGTTCTTGGCTCCAGCAATGCCGGTGTTCAGTAAGACTCCGTCGCAACCCAGTTCCATGGCGACCGACACGTCGCTGGCCGTGCCCACTCCCGCGTCGACAATGACCGGGTAGTCAGGGTCTCCGTCCTTCAGGTATTCCAGGCAAATTCGAATGTTGTTCGGGTTGAGGATGCCTTGTCCGCTGCCAATGGGACTTCCGGCGGGCATGACAGAGGTGGCTCCGGCCTCTTTCAGCCGTCGGGCCGTCACCGGGTCGTCCGTCGTGTAGCAAAGGACCTGGAACCCTTCGCGGACCAACTGCTCGGTCGCGTGCAGCGTGGCAACTGGGTCCGGCAGCAGTGTTTTCTTGTCGCCCAGCACCTCCAGCTTCACCCAGTCCGCTCCCGGGTTGCCCAGACCCTCCAAGATTTCCCGTCCCAGTCTGGCCACTCGCACGGCGTCTTCCGCAGAGAAGCACCCGGCTGTGTTGGGCAGAATGGTGTAGCGGTCCAGGTCGATGAAGTCGAGCAGGTTCCGGCCTTGCGAGTCGATCAGTCGTTCCCGGCGGACGGCCACCGTAATGACTTCCGCCCCGCTCGCTTCCAAACACTGCTGCATCAGCTCGTACGAGGTGTATTTGCCCGTCCCGACGATCAGCCGGGAGCGGAACGTGTGCGAGCCGAGCACCAAGGGCCTGTCGCCCGCAATCTCGATGCTGCTGGCCTCAAGCGTCATCCTTCCGTCAGCCTCCACCCACTAGCGTCACGATTTCCACTCGGTCACCCGGCTGCAAGACACAGCGAGCGTGTTCGGTTCGCGGCACCAATTCCCGGTTCCGCTCGACCGCCACCAACCGGGGCTGCAACTTCAGTTGCTCGAGCAGCTCGGCCACCGTCGTGCCTGGCTGCACTTCCATCGGTTTTCCGTTGACGACGATTTCCATCGCAAGCAGTGTAGACAGTCCGTGTTTGCGTGAAAACCCGACGCTTGGGCAGCGCTGTTCTTCCTGCTGCGGTCCGTCTGCTCGAAGCAGCGACCCGCCAGACGCCGCCGGTGTTGCTCGGTGCGTTTGTCCCACCGACCGCCGCGGACTGAGCGCGTCTGGAGCACCAACTCCGGTCCCGGTGGCCAGTCAGTGCCAGCAAGTGCAGACGGCGACAACGGCCGGCCGTGCAAGGGTTCCGACACGACTGCGCACGGACGCGCGTCTGTAGCGTGGTTGGACGGAAGTCGAGCGACCTTCCCTGCGGTCCCCGGGGCGTCTCGGCCGGTTCGCCTCAGTTTTCCGTCGGGCTCCACGACCGCCCCAGCTCCTCTGGCAGCTTCTCCCACTCCCGCCGCACGCAGTGCAAGCCGTACGAGAACATTTCGAACTGCTCGCTCAGCCGCCGCAGCACCGGAGCCTCGTCGCGGTAGGGCTCGTCGTCGAACGTGCTGGCAATGTAGTAAGACTCCTTGCCCTTTTCGCGGTAGTCGATCATGTGGTCTTTGCGGTCGGGTGCCTGCAGCTGCGTCAACGCCTCCGGGTACACGCCGCTCCAGAACAGCGTGAAGTCACCGATGTGACGGTAGACTTCCCGCTTTGGGCGAGCCTTTCGCTCCTGCGCCTCCAGCAGCATGTCGACCACCTCGTCCAGCCGCCGTCCGATGGCGTTCCGGATCCGGAACAGCATGTCGGTGCGAGTGAACCGGCAAAGCAGGTCGACCAAGTAGTCCGTCACACGCGGGTCGACCACGCCCAGCTCGACGTGGAATGTGTGCTCGGTCAAAGCGGCGAACAACCGCCTCAGTGCGTCGCCACCGAACAGGAGTGGTGCCATCAGCGCCTCCCCGCTCTGCGGTGTCTTGAAACATCGGACGACAACTCGGCTTGCACAAAGCTTCGTCCGAGGAACGTAGGACAGGCGGGTGTCCTTCCGACCGGGTTGGCTTTCCTTAGGCTCGGCCGCACCGTGCCAGTCGTTTCGTCAGTCCGGGTGGAGTCGTTAAGATCGGCTTCGGACCGGGGCCGGTGGGCCGTCTGTCATTGTAAGACCGCTGGAAAAGCCGAGTCAATCTGGGCTACTTCGTCCGGACGGGCGAGGCTGTACCCGAGCGAGAGCAGCATGAAACTGACGTTTTTGGGAGCAGCGCGGGAGGTCACCGGCAGTCAGCATTTGGTCGAGACTCGCCGACGGCGAATCTTGCTCGACTGCGGCCTGGTCCACGGTCGACGGGCTGAGGCTCGTCGCCGCAACGAGACGTTCCATTTCGACCCGGAAGACTTGGACGGCGTCATTCTCTCGCACGGACACATCGACCACTGCGGCAACTTGCCGACGCTCTTCCGAGCGGGCTTTCGCGGCCCGATCTTCTGCACCGAAGCGACGGCCGACATTGCCGCGGTCATGCTGGAAGACAGCGCGAAGATTCAGGCCGAAGACGCTCGTTACTTGAACAAGCACCTGCCCAAGGGGGCTCCGCGAATCCGCCCCCTTTACACTCGGGAAGACGTTCGGCAGGTCGTGCGGCTGTTCGAGCCGCTCCAGTTCGGAAAGTGGTACGAGCTGGCTCGGGACGTGCGGGTCCGGTTCTGCGACGCCGGACACATTCTGGGCGCGGCGGTGACGGAGCTGGAGCTGCGAGACCGAGGGGACATGCGACGGCTGGTCTACACCGGCGACCTGGGGCGTCGAGGCATGCCATTGTTACGCGACCCTCAGCCCGTCGGCGGCTGCGACGTGCTCATTACCGAGTCCACCTACGGCAACCACGTGCACCCCACGTCGGACGACATCAAAGAAGAACTGCTGCGAATCGTTCGCCGAGCCGTCGACGAGAAAGGCAAGGTGGTCATTCCGGCCTTCAGCCTGGGACGGACCCAGCAGGTCGTGTACTTTCTAAACGAACTGTACAACGAGGGGCGCCTGCCGGCCATTCCGGTTTTCGTCGACAGTCCGCTGTCCAAGCGCGTGACGCGGGTCTACCGACGCCACGAAAACATTCTGAACCGGAACGTGCAGCGCACGTTGACCCGAGACTTCGACCCGTTCGGATTTCCGACGCTGACGTACGTCTCGTCACAAAAGGAAAGCAAAGAGCTGAACGACCGGCCGGCGCCGTGGGTGGTCATTTCGTCCAGCGGAATGTGCGAGAACGGCCGCGTTTTGCACCATTTGGCTCACACCGTCGAGGACGAGCGGAATACGGTGGTCATTGTCGGGTACCAGGCCGAACACACGTTGGGCCGGCGGATTGTCGAGCGGCAACCGGAGCTGCGAATCTTCGACCGCTACTACAAGCTCCGGGCGCACGTCGAGGTCCTGAACGGGCTGTCGGCCCACGCCGACGCTCTGGACTTCAAGTGGTGGTTCGAGCAAATGGCCTCGCAGACGGGCATTGGGACGGCTTTCATTGTCCACGGCGAGGAGCGAGCCTTGCGGTCGTTGGCCGCCCTGCTTCACGACTGCTGCGACGAGGACCCGATTGTCCCGAGCTTGTACGAGACGTACGAGGTGTAGCGTCGGCACCGGTTGACGCCGTGGACGCCCCGACCGAGCCCTCCGGGTCACTCCGTCGCAGCCGCTGGGGAGGACGAGTGCGTGCCAGTCCGGCGGACGGCCGGACGGTCGGCCAGACACGCCGTCGGCGTCCGGACGGCCAAGCCACTCGCCCGCTCGGCCCGCTCGCTGCTCGACGCTTGCGACCACGCCGGCAAGACGTAGAATGTTCCGTTTCCGCGAGCTGCGGGAGTGCCAGCGGTGGACGAAGCAATCCGAAAAGCCGGCGTGCTCATCGAGGCCTTGAACTGGATTCGCCAGTTCCGCGGAAAGTACGTCGTCATCAAACTGGGCGGCAGTGCACTGGACGACTGGGAAAAGGTCCGCGGCCTGTTGACGGACGTCATTTTCATGTCCACCGTCGGCATGAAGCCGGTCTTGGTGCACGGCGGCGGCAAAGCCATCAGTCAGGCCATGAAAGAAGCCGGCGTGGAGCCGCGGTTTGTGGAAGGCCGTCGGTACACGGACGAACGAACCCTGGACATTGTGGCTCGGGTGTTGGCGCGGGAGCTCTGCCAGCGGCTGGTGGAGGAGATTCGTCGACAGGGCGGAGCGGCCGTGGCGCTGACGCCCTTCAGCCAAAACTGTTTGGTCGCCGAGCGGCTCGAGCTGACCGGCCGCGACGGTCGGAAGATCGACTTGGGATTCGTGGGCTACGTCGTGGACGTGGACCGTCCACTGATCGAGCGGACGTGCCGCGACTCGACCATTCCGGTCATTCCTTCGGTGGGACTGACACGCAGCGGACAGAGGTTGAACGTCAATGCCGACACGGCGGCGGCGGCCGTGGCTCGGCTGATCGGTGCGGAGAAGCTGGTTTTTCTCAGCGACGTGCCGGGCATTCTGGCCGACCCTCAGGACGCTGGCTCATTGCTGTCGCACGTCAACGCGGCGAAGTGCCGTGAGTTGATTGCCAACGGAATCATTGCCTCGGGCATGGTTCCGAAAGTGGACGCGGCGCTGGAAGCGCTGACGGCAGGAGTGCGAAAGGTGCACATTGTCGACGGCCGAATGCCGCACTCGCTGCTGCTGGAAATCTACTCCGACAAGGGGGTCGGGACGGAAATCGTCGCGTGAGCGGCGGACCGAAGTCGAAGGTCGGTCTTCGGAGTCGGGCGTCGGGTTCGCAGCAACTCGCCTGCAGGTGGTCGGGTGACTCCCGGCACCGCGTCCAGCCGAGGAAACGCCGACGTCCCGCTCGGTCGTCCCACCCGGTCCGACGCGGAAGTCGCGACCGGCCAACGGAAGCCGCGGCAGGCGAGCGAGGTCGTCAGCCCAATGAAACAGGGAACGGAAAACGTCGAGGACGAAAAAGTGGACCCGGCAGCTACCCGGACGAGCCAAGAGACGATTGCTCAGTTCGAAAAGTTCGTCATTCCGAACTACACACGCTACCCGGTCAGCCTGGTGCGAGGCGAAGGGTCGTACGTGTGGGACGCGGAAGGCAATCGGTACCTGGACCTGTTTCCCGGCTGGGGCTGCGCGATTCTGGGTCACTGCCCGCCGCGGGTGGTGCAGGCCGTCCAGAGGCAGGTGGAACGGCTGATTCACGTCCCGAACACGTGGTACATGGAGCCGCAAGGGGAGTTCGCCGAGCTGTTGTGTTCGCGAAGCTTCGGCAAAGCGTTTTTCTGCAACAGCGGAGCCGAAGCGGTCGAGGCAGCCATCAAACTGGCTCGGCTGCACACCCCCGAGCAGCGTTACAAGATTGTCACGTTCGAGAACAGTTTCCACGGCCGAACGCTGGGAGCGTTGTCAGCGACGGCGCAGCCGAAGTACCACGCGGGTCTGGGACCACTGGTCGCCGGCTTCCGTTACGCTCCGTTGAACGACCTAGACGCCGTGCGGTCGCTCGTGGACGAGGAAACCTGTGCCATTTTGATCGAGCCGATTCAGGGTGAAGGCGGCGTGAATGTTCCGGACGAGGGCTTTCTGTCGGGGCTGCGTCAGATTGCCGACGAGAACGACTGCCTGCTGATTTTCGACGAAGTGCAAACGGGCATGGGCCGCACGGGGACTTGGTTCGCTTACCAGCAGTTCGGCGTCCAGCCGGACATCATGACGTTGGCCAAGGGACTGGCAGGCGGAGTGGCTTGCGGAGCGATGATTGCTCGCGACGAGGTCGCTCTCAGCCTGCGGCCTGGCATGCACGCCAGCACCTTTGGCGGCAACCCGGTGGCAATGGCCGCGGGCATTGCGACAGTGAAGACGATCGAAGAGGAAGGCTTGCTGGAGAACTGCCAGCGAATGGCGGAGCGGTTCCGGCAGCGGTTCGAGGCGTTGAAGCAGGAGCTGCCCATTGTCACCGACGTGCGAGTGCGAGGCATGATGATCGGTGTCGAGCTGTCCGTGCCGGCCGGCCCGGTCGTGCAGAAATGTCTGGAGCGACGGTTGCTGGTCAACGCCACACACAACACCGTGCTGCGGCTGCTGCCGGCCCTGAACGTGACGGAAGAACAAGTCGAGGAAGGCTGCGAGGTTCTGAGCGACGTGCTTCGAGAGGCTGCAGCGGAGGCCGAAGGAAACGGAACGGAGGCGTGAGGAGGCTGTCAGAACGAGTGGGCGTGTCGCGCAGCGGACGCAATCGAAACGGACCGAGAGAATAGAAGAGGGGCTGGAACGGCTCAACAAGTCAACCCAACATGCAGGGACGACAGGACGGACGATTCCAATGAGGCATTTGAGAACGCTGTTCGACTTGGGCGTCGACGAGTTCTTCGAGATTCTGGACCTCTCGGCGGAACTGAAGCGAAAGTGGCAGCAGGGGGAGCGGCCGGCGCTGCTGGAACGGCGGGTGCTGACACAAGTCTTCGAAAAACCGTCATTGCGAACCCGCAACAGCTTCGAGGCGGCAATGGCTCAGCTGGGCGGCTACGGCATTTTCTTGAGCGGCAAGGACGCCGGCCTGGAAGGCCGTGAAGCCTTGTCGGACATCGCTCGCGTGCTGAGCAGCTACTCCGACGTCGTCGTGCTGCGAACCTTCTCGCAGAAACTCATCGAAGACTTCGCCAGCTACTCGTCTTGTCCGGTCATCAATGGGTTGTCGGACGAGCGGCACCCGTGCCAGGCTCTGACCGACCTGTTCACGGTGCGCGAGGTGTTCGGCCAGCTGAAGGGACGCCGTCTGGCTTTCATTGGCGACGGCAACAACGTGGCCCGGTCGCTGACGGTCGCTTGCGCCTACGCAGGGGTCAGCATGACCATTGCTTCTCCCGAAGGCTACGAATTGCCGGAGGCGTTCCTGCGCGAAGTGCGGCAGCGGGTGCCTTCGGCCGACATCCGACAAATTCGCGACCCGGTCCAGGCCGTGCGCGACGCCGACGTGGTCTACACGGACGTGTGGGCCAGCATGGGGCAGGAGGCCGAGGCGGAGCAGCGTCGCCGGGTCTTCCAACCGTACCAGGTGAACGCCGAGCTCATGTCGAAGGCGCCCAGCGGCTGTCGGTTCATGCACGACCTTCCCGCGAAGCGAGGACAAGAGGTGACGGACGAGGTGTTGGACGGTCCACAAAGCATCGTTTTTCAGCAGGCCGAGAACCGCATGCACTTGGCCAAAGGCGTGTTGGTTTGGCTGTTGCGACAGGAGTAGGCTGTGCGACACGACGGCCGACGCCCGGATGAACTGAGACCGATTGAAATCCGTCGCTCGTTCACTTCGGCCGCGCCCGGAAGCGTTTACATTCGCGCCGGCCGGACCGCCGTTTTGTGCACGGCCAGCGTGACGGAAGAGGTGCCGGCCTGGTTGGCGGAGCAGGACCCGCTGTCGGGGTGGATTACGGCTGAGTACAGCATGCTCCCGGGCAGCACGAACCCGCGAAAACAGAGGGAACGCGGCCGAGTCGACAGCCGCTCGACGGAAATCCAACGCCTAATCGGACGCAGTTTGCGAACCGCCGTCGACCTGAGCGTCCTGGGACCGCGCACCATTGTCGTCGACTGCGACGTGTTGGAAGCCGACGGCGGCACGCGGACACTGGGCATTACGGGCGGGTTCATTGCGCTGGTGGACGCGCTGCGCTCGCTGCGAGACACCTTGCCCACCGACCGCCCGGTCCTGCGCTGCTCCGTCGCGGCCGTCAGCGTGGGCGTCATCGACGGAACCGTGCTGCTCGACTTGGACTACCACGAAGACAGCCAGGCCGACGTCGACATGAACGTCGTCATGACCAGCGAGGGACGGTTCGTCGAAATCCAAGGCACGGCCGAAAAACAGTGTTTCGACCGCCGGCAGCTGGACCAGCAGCTCGAGCTGGCGCGACAGGGCATTTCCCGGCTGCTCGCCTTGCAGCGCGACGTCCTTTCCGACGAATGGCCTCTGGACTCGATTTCCCTTTCCTGCTAGCATTCGCCGCCACCTGAGTCACCCCTTTGCGAGCCCTGCGGCCCGCGTAAACCTTTCAACGGCCTTCCCGACGGGCTTTCCGAATTGAGCGAACCGGAGCGGCATGGTTGCGCGGTCCAGCCGACAGCCCTCGCGGCGCCGAGCCCGACGCAAAGCTGCCGGTTCCGCCCAAAGGCCCGTCGAATGAGAAGGCCGCTCCACTCGGTCTCTCTTCCATTCGAAGAAGAGCCTCATCGGTTTGAGAGACCTTTCGACGTTTCGGTTTCCCGGCCGAGGCACTCGTCGAGCGGTTCCTCGACGGAACGTCCCGAACGCGAACCCCGAAACGCTCTGCGGCTTCGTCCCGCCGGCAGGAAACGGTTTCGCCGACCAAACCGATTGCCGTTCGGAAAGGAGTCGACCATGAAACGGCTCTCGACACTCGTCCTGTTTTCCAGCTTCTTGGTGTGTGCCCTGGCGACCTCGTCGGCCTGTGCGCGAATCGAGGCGATCAAGGGCAAACGCTACGAGCTGACGAAACGAAACGGGCCGTGGATGATCATGGTCGCCAGTTTGAAGTCCATTCCCGGTCGGAAGCCGACGGCCGAAGAAGCGGCCGACGCACTGGTCTACGAACTGCGACGCAAAGGCATTCCGGCCTACGTGTACCACCAGAAACCGGAGCTGGAGGAAATTCGAACGGTGGACCGCTACGGCCGGCCGCGCGAACGCTTCTACCGGGCTCGGGAAGACCGAGTGTGCGTCTTGGCCGGCAACTACCCGAGCATTGACGACCGAATTGCGCAGAAAACCCTGGAGTACATCAAATCGTACCGGCCGAAGTGCTGGGGCGACAAAGGCATTTACCGCAAGACCCCCGGCCACCCGGGACCGCTCAGCCGAGCCTTCTTGACCATTAACCCAA
This sequence comes from uncultured Planctomycetaceae bacterium, assembly GCA_964428935.1. Classification (GTDB taxonomy): domain Bacteria; phylum Planctomycetota; class Planctomycetia; order Planctomycetales; family Planctomycetaceae; genus JAADHY01. Next base: position 11,682 of record CAYSAG010000068.1, read on the forward strand.
TGCTCTCGCCGGAGGAGGTGGCCAAGCGAAAACGCGACGCGCTGTTGCTCCGACTCAACTCCGGCGTCGAGTACTCGCTGCTGCAGAACAAGGGCAAGTACACGCTGGTCGTCGCGACGTTCATGGGCAAGTCGGCCACGTGCCTGGGCGACCGAAGCGTGGAAGAAGTGGCGAAAAAGTTCGAGGTGGGGGCGAGCCTGGACCAAGCGGCCGAAGACGCTCAAACGCTCGTCCACCTTCTGCGAAGTTCTCACGTCCGTGAGTGGCTCAACCCAGCCTACCACCACCTGCTCGACAACGGCGTCTTCGACGCCTACGTCTTCCACGACCGCTACAGCTCACTCGTCACCGTCGGTTCGTTCAATTCGCCCGCCGACCCGCGAATTCCCGAACTGATTCGCGTGTTCGGGGCGAAGCAAAGACAGGACCCGGTCACCGGGAAAATGGTTCTGACGGGCGAAATGATTCCCTTGCCCGGACCGCGTCCCAATGACCCGCCGCTCAAGACCTTCCTGTTCGACCCGTACCCGCGACTCATGGAAGTCCCGCACCCACGACGGTAAACTGGCGACCGCGGCGAGGGTCGTCAACGAGCGTGTCTTGAAATGAGCCGCGGACGTCGGCGAGGTCACGACCGGCCTGTCGACACACCCAGCGGGGCAGCCGGGAAAAAGCGGACCTCCGCCGCCGACCGTCGGGGCTCAGTCACTTGTGGGAGCGACCGGTGAGCGAACGGGACGACCGACAGCACGTCGAAGCGTACTTGCGGGAGCTGGCGCAGACCCTGCTGAAAGTGGACAGCGGGACGGTGGCCCGCGCGATTGGTTGGTTGCGGCAGGCCCGCGACGAGGGCCACACGGTGTTTGTTTGCGGCAACGGTGGCAGTGCGGCCATTGCTTCGCAGTTAGTGGTCGACCTGGTCAAGGGGGCGTCGCTTCGGCAGCCGACCCGCTTCAAGGCCCTGTGCCTAAGCGACAACGTTCCGACACTGACCGCCTACGCAAACGACGAGGGCTACGACCGCGTTTTTGTCGAGCCGTTGCAGAACTTCGCTCGGCCCGGCGACGTGCTCATTGCCGTCAGCAACAGCGGCAACAGCCCCAACGTGCTGGAGGCCGTTCGTTACGCTCGACAGCTCGGTTGCCGCACCATTGCCCTGACCAATTCGCGAAGCGGCCGTTTGCGCGAGGAAGCCGAGCTGGTCCTGGAAGTCCCCACGCTCCACCCGGGCCGCCTGGAAGACGCCTTTTTCGTTCTGACGCACGTGCTGGCGTACGCATTCATTCCCCAGCAGACGGTTCCGGCGGACCGGTCGGCGTGAGACGGTTCGGAATGGAGGCCGGCGAGGGGCGCCCGGCGGGCACGTGGTCCGACTCGGGCCGGACCAGCGGCGGACCTTGGGCTCGGCCAGCGGCCCACGCTCGCAACGTCTCCAGTGTCCGTTCGCCGCGCAAGAAGTACATTCGGTCCAGGCTTTCGAAGTGCGAGGCGTAGCGGCGGTCGCGACGCTCGGGCCAGTCCGGCGGCAGCTCCACCCACCCCCGCTCTGCCAGGAACCGGCACAGGCGGTTCGCAATCATTTGGTGTCCACGAAACGACGGGTGAACGTGGTCGACCAACAAGTAGTCACCCAGAATGGGCTCGGGGCTGTGCTGTTCCAGCAGAGCGTGGGCGTCGATTAGCGGCGTTGCCGTCTGTCGGGCGACGCGTCGGAGGGCCCGCTGGAGCGGGGTGCTCATTCGGAGCGGGCAAATGTCTTCGTCGCGGGCTCGGACGAATGCCGCGCGAGCCTCTTCGTAGCGTCCCAGCGTCTCCAAGCACTTGCCCAGCTCGAACCAGGTGGCCGCAAAGCGGTCGTCGATTTGCAGAGCTTGCCGGAGCAGCTCCACGGCCGCCGAAAGGTCCGAGCGGTAGAGCGAACGGGCCTGGGAGACCAGCTTCTGCCACCGAGTCCGTTCCGCCTCGGTCAGCCCGTCGCGGTGCTGAGACTTGAACGGCGGACAGTCCGCCAGGTTCGACGGAGGCAAGACCAGAACCACGGGCACGCCGGCTCGACGAGCCAGCGAGACCATTCGGCCCACGTTGAATTCGAAATGGGCCACGACAGCCGCTCGCCACGCCGCGTCTCGTCGGTACAGTTCCAGACCGCCTTGGTGGTCCAGCAGCGCGTCCACCTCGGCCGGCAACAGCGGTCGGACCGAACGGCCCGGCTGCGGCTCCCCGCGCAACCGGCTGACAACCTGACGGAGCAGCCAGTAGGAATGAGTGCGGGCCAGCAGGCGGTGGGCGAACAACAAGGCGGCTGGCGGCTGCTTCAGTCGTCCGTACGTCCGGTCTTCCAGGAACTCGTTGTGCCCGGTGCAAATGACAAACAGGTCCGGTTGGTACGACAGGCACTCCTTCAAGATTGGGACCAAGCGGTAGCTGGCGTAGGAGACGCCGCCGCAGTTGACGACCTCCCACGTGCGTCTGGAGTCTGCGGCTTCCAGGGCCAGCCGGAGCCATGCCGTGAATGAGGTCTCTTTGGAGAACGGACGGCCTTGTACCGTCGAGCCGCCCAGGCAGAAAATGCGGACCCCGTTCCGTGGCTTCTGGGCGAGGAACGAGTCGTCGGCGAAGAACAGGCGGCGTCCGGGAGCGACGTGGAAGCGTGTGCCGGGCGGGCCGTGCTCACCTTCGGCGTCCAGCACGAACAATGGTCGGATTTCCTGAAAACCGACGAACGGGTCGACGACGTCGTCCGGACGTCCCCACCCGACCACTCGGCACAGCAGTTCGAACCCGACCAGGAGGGCCAACCCCAGCAAGACCGCACCGAAGCGGAAAAGCCACAAACGTCCCGAAGGCTGCCGAGACGACTCACGCATTCCACGCCCTCGGTTTGGTCGTCGGCGAAGAGGGCCGAACGGCTGGGGCAACGCAGCGGCCGCGGTCTACTTGACCACAAAGTTGACCATTCGGCCGGGCACAATGACCACCTTGACGACCGTCTTGCCGTCCAGGTGCCGAGCCACGTTCGGGTCCTGCCGCGCCAACTGCTGAATGGTGGACTGGTCGGCGTCTGCCCGCACTTTGACCCGCCCCCGCAGCTTGCCGTTCACCTGCACCGGCAGCTCGATTTCTTTCTCGACCAAGTACTTCTCGTCGTACTCCGGCCAAGGCTCGTACGCCAGCGTCTGCTCGTGTCCCAACAGCTGCCACAGTTCCTCGGCAATGTGCGGGGCGAATGGGCTGAGCAGTAAGACGAACGGCTCGAGCAGAGCCTTCGGCCGCACCGGCTGCGAGCCGACCTCGTTCACGAACTCCATCATTCGACTGATGGCCGTATTGAACGAGAGCTTTTCGATGTCTTCGGTGACGGCCTTGATCGTCCGGTGGAGCAGGCGAAGCTGCTGTTCGTTTGGCGGGACGTCCTGGACGGTCGGGTGGAGCCGTGGCTGGTCGGACGCTTCGTCCACCACCATTCGCCACACGCGGCCCAGGAACCGGTAGACGCCCTCCAGCCCGGCCATGCTCCACGGTTTCGTCGCCTCCAGCGGCCCCATGAACATTTCGTAAACCCGCAGCGCGTCGGCTCCGTACTGGTCGACAATGTCGTCCGGATTAATGACGTTGCCGCGGGACTTCGACATTTTGTAAGCCCGGCTTTCGACGACAATTTGCGGGTTCTCTTTCAAGACGAACTCGTTGCCCCGCTTTTCGACCTGGTCCGGCGTCAGCTTGACGCGCTCGCCGTCAAACGTGTCGGGGTCGATGTCTTTGGCCGAGACCCACCGTCCGTCCTTCTTGAAGCCGGTCAGCTCCGCTTCGCCCAAAATCATGCCTTGGTTGACCAACTTCTGGAACGGCTCGGGCGTGCTCACCAGCCCTCGGTCGAACAGGACTTTGTGCCAAAAGCGAGCGTAAAGCAGGTGCAGGACGGCGTGCTCGGCCCCTCCCACGTACAGGTCCACCGGCATCCATTGTCGCTCCTTCACCGGGTCGACCAGGCACTGGTCGTTGCGAGGGTCGATGAACCGCAGGTAGTACCAACACGAGCCGGCCCATTGCGGCATGGTGTTGGTTTCGCGTTTCAGCCGTTTGCCGTCCCGGTCGACCTTGTAGAGCCACTCTTCTGGAGCCTGTTCGAGCGGCGGCTCGGGGCGACCGTGCGGCTTGAAGTCGAAGTTCTCTGGCAGCGTGATGGGCAGAGCGTCCTCCGGGTCGGTCCGCAGCAGACCGGTGGGTTTCCCTTCGTCGTCCAGTTCGTGCCAGATTGGAAACGGCTCGCCCCAAAAGTGCTGCCGGCTGAACAACCAGTCGCGCAGTCGGTAGTTGACGGCGTGACGGCCCAAGCCGGCGGCCGCCAGGTCGTCGGTGATTTTCTTCTTGAACTCGGCGGTCGGCAGACCGTCGTACGCGCCCGAGTTGACCGCCGTGCCTTCGCCGGCGAAGGGGTACTCCATTCGCCCTTCCACTTCCCGGCCCAGCGCCTTTTCTTCTTTGGTCGGCTGGTAGTCCTTCGGCGGCTGCACGACCGTGACAATGGGCAGGTCAAACTTGACCGCGAACTCCCAGTCGCGCAGGTCGTGAGCGGGAACGGCCATGATGGCCCCCGTGCCGTAGCTCACCAGCACGTAGTCGGCCACCCAAATGGGAATCTTCTGTCCGTTGACGGGGTTAATGGCGTAAGAGCCGGTGAAGACGCCAGTCTTTTCCTTGGCCAAGTCCGTGCGGTCCAGGTCGCTCTTCATGGCCGCCTGCTGGCGGTACTTCTCCACAGCCTCGCGGCGTTCCGGCGTCGTCAGGCGGTCGACGAACGGATGCTCGGGCGCAATGACCATGTAAGTGGCTCCAAACAGCGTGTCTGGCCGCGTCGTGTAGACGCGCAGCACGTCTGGTCCGGGTTCTTTCGGAAAGCCCGTTTGCGCCCGCTGCTGCTTCCACCGTTCGAAGTCGGCCTGCAGGTCGGTCGTCTGCTCCGTGCCGATGAAAAAGTCGACCTCCGCCCCTTCGCTCCGTCCAATCCAGTTTCGCTGCAAGGTTTTGATCGACTCGGGCCAGTCCAGCGAGTCCAGGTCTTCCAGCAGCCGCTCGGCGTAGGCCGTGATTCGCAGCATCCACTGACGCAGCGGAATGCGGTAGACCGGGTGCCCGCCCCGTTCACTCTTGCCGTTGACCACCTCTTCGTTAGCCAACACGGTGCCCAGCGCCGGGCACCAGTTGACCAAAGCTTCGTCCTGGTAGGCCAAGCGGTGCTTGTCTTGGTAGCGACGGACGGCTTCTTCGCCCTGCGCGCGAACCTCGTCGGGAATCGGCAACTCGGAAATCGGACGCCCTTTGCCCTTGCGACGTTTTCCGTCCGGCCCGACCCATTCGTAGTCCGGGTCGTACCAGGTGTCGAAAATCTTGAGGAAAATCCATTGGGTCCAGCGGTAGTAGTCCGGGTCGGTCGTGGCGAACTCGCGACTCCAGTCGTAACTGAAGCCCAGCATTTTGAGCTGCCGGCGGAAGGTGTCGATGTTCTTGTACGTGGTGATTCGCGGGTGCGTGCCGGTCCGAATGGCGTGCTGTTCCGCCGGAAGCCCGAACGCGTCCCACCCCATCGGGTGCAGGACCACCTTGCCCCGCATGCGACTGTAACGAGCGACGATGTCGGTGGCCGTGTAGCCCTCCGGATGGCCGACGTGCAAACCTTCGCCCGACGGGTACGGGAACATGTCCAGCACGTAAAGCTTCTGCTTGCCCTCCGGCACATGGTCGGGCGTGCGAAAAGTCTGGTGCTCCTCCCAGTACTTCTGCCACTTCGGTTCGATCTGCTTGGGGTTGTAGCGAGGCATGTCCGTCTACCTTGGCGTTGTTCTTTCCTTCACGAGTTGGTCGAACTGGCTGTCGGGGATTGGAGGTTCACGCCTCCCGCCGCTCTCCCCCAGTCCGGTCCTGTCTTCCAGACGTTCGTCGCTGGCCGGGCGCGCCTGTAACGTCCGCCCTTTCCAGCAGCCCCCGGCCGCTCTCCGAAACAGCATTTTGGCGACACGTCGGCTCGCCTCAAATGCTGCCCGCTGGGTCTTCCGTCTGCGCGGGTCGACCAACGGGCAGCTGAGCCGACAAACGGCGAGAGCGTCCTGCTGGGCCCGCCGGTCTGTCCGCAGGACGCTCTGTCGAAGCTCACCGCCGCTTCCCTTGCCGTCGCGGCGCATCAAGACGGCGACGTCGAAGGAGCGGCTCGAAGCGGCACGGCACGCACCACAAAGAAGTCTCGCTCAGTACCGGTAGTGCTCGGGCTTGAACGGCCCGTCGACCGGCACGCCGATGTACTCCGCCTGCTCCGGCGTCAGCTTCGTCAATTTTGCGCCCAAGTGGTCCAGGTGCAGCCGAGCGACCTCTTCGTCCAACTTTTTCGGAAGCCGGTAGACCCCGACCTCGTGCTCCTTCGTCCAAAGCTCGATCTGCGCCAACGTCTGATTCGTAAAGCTGTTGGACATGACGAAGCTGGGGTGGCCCGTGGCACAGCCCAGGTTGACCAGTCGGCCTTCGGCGAGCAGGTAAATGGTGTGCCCGTCCGGGAAGGTGTAAGCGTCCACGCCGGGCTTGATCCGCGTCCGCTTCACGTTCGGATCTGCGTTGAGGCGATCGACCTGGATCTCGTTGTCGAAGTGTCCGATGTTGCAGACGATCGCCTGGTCCTTCATTTTGTACATGTGCTCCAACGTGATGACGTCGCGGTTGCCCGTTGCGGTGACGTAAATGTCGGCGTAGGGCAATGCGTCTTCCACCGTCGTCACCCGGTAGCCAGCCATACACGCCTGCAAGGCGCAAATCGGATCAATTTCGGTGATCCAGACCTGCGCCTTCTGTCCGGCCAGCGATTCAGCCGACCCTTTGCCCACGTCGCCGAAGCCGCAGACGACCGCAATCTTCCCAGACAGCATGACGTCCATGGCCCGGTTGATGCCGTCGATCAGCGAGTGGCGACAGCCGTAGATGTTGTCGAACTTCGATTTGGTGACGGAGTCGTTGACGTTGATGGCCGGGATGAGCAGTTCGCCTTTCTCCAGCATTTGGTACAGCCGCCGGACGCCCGTGGTGGTCTCTTCCGACACGCCGCGGCACTCAGCCACCGTCCGATGGAAAAACTGCGGGTCTTCTTCCAAGCTTTTCTTGATCACTTGGTTGACGATTTGGAGCTCCTTGTTGTCCGTCGGCTCGTCCAGGATCTCTGGGTTTTCTTCCGCGTAGTAGCCGCGGTGTAGCAGCAGAGTGGCGTCGCCGCCGTCGTCGACGATCAAATTCGGCCCCTTGCCGTCCGGCCAAGTCATGGCCAGTTTCGTGAATTCCCAGTACTCTTCCAGCGTCTCGCCTTTGTAAGCGAAGACCGGCGTGCCGGTGGCAGCGATCGCAGCCGCCGCGTGGTCCTGAGTGGAAAAAATGTTGCACGAGGCCCAGCGGACGTCCGCTCCCAGCTCCTTCAAAGTCTCGATCAAAACGGCCGTCTGGACGGTCATGTGCAGCGAGCCCATGATGCGGGCACCGGCCAGCGGCTTTTGCGGACCGTACTTCTTGCGGGTCTGAATCAGACCGGGCATTTCATGCTCGGCGATTTCAATTTCACGCCGTCCTAGCTCGGCCAGCTCAATGTTGGCCACTTTGTAGGGCACGGTCTTTGCGGCTGCGATGGACATGACTTGCCTCCGACGTTTGTTTCTATGAGCCGACAAGAGCGAAGTTTCTGACCAACAAAGCTCTAGCCGTGGCCGTCCGACTCTGCTTGCCACTCACGAGACGGACGGAACCGTCACCGCGAGCGACAAGACAGCAAACTGACACACTGTTCCTCTGAGACACACCCACGCCTGCCCAGGAACACGTCGCGCAGCCACCGGACGTTTCTCACTGCCGACCGGCGCAGCGTCGACGCTGCATGCCCGACATCAACAACGCGACGTCTTCCTGTACATGCAAACAACAGGCGAGAACAGGCAGAGCCACTCAGCCGGCTCGGACCATGAGGAAACACGCATAAAATAGGCAATCAGTGCACCTGCGACAAGCTCGTTCTCCGCCTGAGCTTTCGACGTCGCCCAGCTTCGCCGGAAAACCCCGCGCGGCGGCGCGACAACGTTGGCGGGTTTCAGCAAGCGGTCCGAACTGGCGATTCGAACTGGAAACCGGCCGGCCGAACCTGCACGGTCCTCAGAAGCCAGCAATTCCCGTTGTTCTCGCGTGGTTGGCGACACTACAATCAAAAGTCCAGGACGCACTGCCTTTGGCCAGTTCTCCGTGCAG
>CAYSAG010000069.1:0-19872 GCA_964428935.1 uncultured Planctomycetaceae bacterium
TCCATCAGGTAGACCCGATCCCACTCTTGCGGCAAGAACACTTCGACGGTCGGATTGAACGCCCGAAAGTGACCGGCCAGACGACGCCCGATCTCACGAAGATGGGAACCGCTTCCGTGGTCCCCCACTCCTCACCGCTCCCCTGACTGCTGGACGCCAGCCAGGTCGACCACGTGCTCGAAACCGCCATCTCTCACAATTGCGAGGACACTCCCAAGGCTCGATCCATTCCGCATCTGCACCAGACCAACGGCCGATCCGAACAAAGACTTTCCCGGGGCCCCGATTCCGGTGTAGCACGCTTAGCCCGCCCCCCCAGGATCAGCTCCCTTGCAGAGCGGCTCCGTACAAGAAAGTGAGACCAGACGACATGGAGTTGCCCACGTACACATCCAAACGCCTGCTCTCTACCCGCGCTTAGTTTATCCCCGTCCACAATGGACGCAACAAGTTTTGTGGACCGGTACCGTTTGCGTCAATGCGTTCGAGGGACCGCTCCGTCAATGCTTCATGACCCGCCGAAGCACCACGAGCCCCAAAGCGACAATCAACACGTCACCCAGCCACATGGCCACGGCCGGGTTGGCCGCTCCGGTCTTGCACAGGTTCATGGTCAGCAGGACGAGCGGGTAGTAGAGCAGCAGGATTGGCAGGAAGACCAACAGGAAGTTGGTCAGGAACTGCCGGCGGGCTTGCAGAATGGAGAACGGACTGCCCAGCAGGACGAAGCAAAAGCAGCTGACCGCCAGGGCGAAGCGGCTGTGGACCTCGGTCAGGTAGCGTGCCTCCTGCGAGTCTCGGACCTCCAGCTCCGACCGGTACCGGCGAAAGTCCTCAGACACGAACTGGTCAAACTCGCCGGTAGCCAGAATCAGCGCCGCTTCCGCAGCGACCTGCTCCTGCAGGGTCTGTCGGCTGGTCCGGAGTTCGTCCAGCTTCTGCTGAATGGTCGCCAGGCTCATGTGGCGAACCTTTGTTCGTCGCAGCTTGTTCGGCAGCGGGAAAGCGTACTCCGCGTGCTCCAACCACACCGTGTCCTGCCCGAGGATGTCGGCGTACACACCGGAGAAGTGCAGCAAGACCTGCTGCTGGTCCAAGTCGAAGCTGACGGTCCCCTCCCGAGCCTGAACAATCAGTTTTTCCTTGCCGTCGGCCACGTAGCGGATTGTCGGCCGGAGCAGCGTTCGGCCTCGGACACCCATGACGGTAATTTCCAATCCCGGAGCCCACCCGGTCAGTTGCCCTTGCGCTTTCAGCCGCTCCAAGAAAATGTCTTCCATCAACGAAGTGACCGCCTGTTGAATTTTCCGAACCGACAGGGGAATGACTTGGTCGGTCATCAAGAACGAGCAGACGCTCAGCACGAGACTGAGCAAGAAGGACGGCCACAAAATCGACAGCACGTTGATCCCGGCAGCCTTGGCCGCGGTCACTTCCTGGTCGCTGGCCATTCGGCCGTAGACGACACACACGCTCAAGAGAAATGTAGCCGGAATCGTAAACGGCAACAAACTGGGAACCACCCACGGCAGAATCTGCAACACCTGAAGCGGCCCCAGCCCGGACTGTCGGACTTGGTCGAAGGCCCCAACGAAGGTCAACAGCACGGTCAGCACGCTCAGCAGTACGCTGAAGACCTTCAGCAGTTCCACCACAATGTACCGATGCAGCAGCTTCACGTTGCAGCCACTCCGGCAGTCCGCCCCAACCGTTTCGTTCGGCCGTTCGTTCCCGTGTGTGTTCCGTCGAACCGTTCTTTCCTTCCACCCCGGGTCGAAAGCGGCGACGGCGCTCCTAGTAGACCCTCATTTGGCGAAAAACGTCGACAACGTTCGCGCTTTCGTCGGGCGAACTTCTGGAGTGCGGCGGTCTTCTGCCGCTCTGGATCCAAAGCGGTGCAGGAGCACCGCACCCCAAAGCGCGTCCGCGTAGGGATACCAAGGGCGGAGTCCTTGGCTAGGCTCTTTGCGGTCAAGATGCGCGCAACGTGCGCCCATGATTTGAACGCCGTAACTCGTCACGCTCTCTTCGGTTGTGGAGCAAGCAGGATGCTTGCTCCACGTTAGGTCAAAGCCGAAAGCAAGGTCAAGACGAGTTGCTTGGGCAACGACCGGTGAGAACCTAGCCCTTGGCCGCGCTGGGGTCTCAACGCGGGCCTTGGGTTTCGCAGCTTGTCGGGTCTGGCCGGGCAGACGTCGGCGGTTCCAGACGGTGACAAAGGGAAAGCTGCTGGCCGCAAGTCGGCTGTTCCTGCGGTCGAGCTACTGTTTTTCGCCAAAGCGGAACGGCTCGGGCGTGACTTCGTAGCCCGGGCGCATGCCGACGTTCGTCAACAGGCCGAGTGCCAAGCAGGTGCTCACCAGGCTCGAACCGCCGTAGCTCACCAGCGGCAGCGTCATGCCGGTGATTGGCATCAGCCCGACTGTCATGCCGGTGTTGATGATTGTTTGGGCGGCCAAGAGGGTGACGACGCCGACGGCCAGGAGTCGGCCGAAGGGTTCCCGCGTTGCTGCCGCGACCAGCAAGCCGCGAGCGAACAACACGACGTACAAGGCAAAGGTCAGCAGGCAGCCGACCAGCCCCCAGCGCTCGCCGATTAAGCAAAAGACGAAGTCCGTCCGAGCGGCCGGCAGGTGGTAGGCCGACGGTTCCAGCGTGGCCGGCCCGGTCAACGCACTTCCCCAAACTCCGCCCATGGCCAGCACGCGTTTGGACTGGTGAAGGTGGTAGCCGTCTCCGCGTGGAGTCGGTCCGCCGTCTTTTTGCAAGAACAGCGTCACGACCCGCGACTTCTGCTCGGCACTCATGCCCCACCACAGCAGTGGCGAGCAGGCGACTCCCAACAGACACACCAGCGCCAGGTGTCGCGGCCGGGCTCCCGCCGCGAACAGCATGGCAAACAACACGGGAACAAACAAAAGAGCCGTCCCCAGGTCGGGCTCACGCAGCACCAAGCCGACCGGCACCAGCGTCAACAGAAACGGGACCAGAAGTCCGGTCAGGCGGCGGTAGTTTTCGCGGTACATGAGGTAGTGGGCCAGAGCGAAAATGTAGGTCAGCTTCGCCAGCTCGGAGGGCTGCAGACTGACCGGCCCCAGTGGGATCCAGCGGTGAGCTCCGTTTCGACTGGGCATGAAGTACACGACGACCAGCAGCAGCAGGCTGAGCCAGAAGGCCGGGTAGCTCCACGCCCGCAAGACTCGGTAGGGGGGAACGGTGGCTGCGACCAGCGCAGCCAGCCCGAGCAGCGTCCAAACAAACTGTCGGGCAACCAGCGGGTTTCGACCCGCCAGGTCGTCGCCGCGCGCAATGGCCGACAGCCCGACCAGCATGAGCAGGACGGCACAGACCGGAATCGACCACGGAATTCGACTTGCCCAGTCCTTCAGGCTCAACGACGCTTTCCTTGCGGCCGGTTCGGTGCTTCTGCCCACGGGACCTACTCAAGGGCAGCGACAGGGGAAGAACCCGAGGCTGCGGCCTGCGAGTGCCCGCTCGTCGCCCGTGCCGGCGGTCTTGCGTCGGCAGGCCGCGGGCACTATTTATCCGATTTTCCGTTGCGTGGGAACAGCGAGTTTCGTGAAAGGACGTGGACGGTCCGATCTGGTCAGCGAGCGCCGCAGGCCCGTTCTGTCACCGGGGCGGCGAGGGTGAGTTCGTTTTGTGCGGTGCAGGAGACGTTGTCTAATGAGCCGACGGCAAGCAATTGGCCGCCGAATTCAAAAGGCCTGCGAAGCTCACCCCGTCACGACGCTGCTCATTCTCACGTCCGTCTGCCTGTACGCGGCGGTCGAGCTGACGCAGACGCTGCACGGAGTCGGCTTTGAGGACGCTTTGCGGCAGTGCGGCGGCGTGTCCGTGTTGACCGTCCGTGGACTGCCTCAGCTTTACGGGCCGCTGGACCTGTGGGACGGCCAGTTCCTGCGAGTTTTCGTGAGCGCGTTCCACCACGGCGGGCTTTTCCACCTGGCCATGAACGGACTGGCCATTGCCTTTTGCGGCGGGCTGCTCGAAAGCCGCCTGGGCTCGACTCGGTACTTGGCCTTCGTGCTTGCCGCCACGGCGGTGTCGTTCTTGCCCGAGTACTTGCGGCAGCAGGTGGCGGTGGGCCTGTCGGGCGTGGTGTACGCAATGTTCGGCCTGCTGCTGGTCTTGCGTCGTCACGACCGACCGTTGGCTCACGTCGTGACGGACCAATTGGTGAGACTGGCCCTGGGCTGGTTGGTCTTGTGCTTCGTGTTGTCTTACTTTCGCGTCTGGCTCATTGCCAATGGAGCTCACGTCGCTGGACTGGCCTACGGCTGGACGGTCGGTTGGGTCTTTTACGACCGACCGGCGCGGTCGGCCTGGGCGCGACGAGCCTTTCTGGCCGCTCACGCCCTCATTCCGGTCGGGTTCTACTTTGTAACCCATCCAGTGTGGGTGGGTCGGTACCAGTGGTACGTCGGCCTGTACCACCAGGACGAACCCGAAGTGTACGTGGAACGGCTGGCCCGAGCCGTCCGTCTGGACCCCGGGCTGACGCAGGCTTGGGAGCAGCTGACCATGGCCTTCTTGAGAGAAGGCGAGGTTTGGAAAGGCTGGCGCACGCTGCTGAACGCGCTGAAGCTGAACCGGTCGGACGAGCAACTGGTGCGGTTGGCGCGGCTGGTGTGGCAGCAATTGTCGCGGCCGGCCGAAACTGAGCATGCACTTCGAATCTTGGGCGAGGTTTTCGGGGCCGAGAAGACGGCGTGGGTGGAACGGCTGAAGTTGTTCGAGTTCGACGACCGGCGCTGGCCGCTCGGGTTGCCCGTCTTGGCTGGACCGGCCGTGCGCTGGCTGCCGAGCGAGCTCCGCTACGACGGCTGGCGTGAGCTGCTCGACGACTCGTTGCTCGGACGGACGGCGACGCGGCGGGCGCTCGGCGTCGACCCGGAGGCTCCCGACAGCGCTTGCGAGGGCGTTTCGATTTGAAAGGCTTCGGGAGCCCGCGGGCTTGGCTTCTCCACTCCACGCCGTTGCGACTCAGCAGCGCAGCGCCGACGCCGGCGGCCTTTGCTGGGCAGACGGCGTCTGAGCGGAAAAGAAGGAAAAAAGGGAGCAACAGAAATGAAGCTGGTCGTTGTTGGCGGCGTGGCAGGTGGGGCCAGTGCAGCGGCCCGAGCGAGACGTTTGTCGGAAGACGCCGAAATTGTGGTGTTCGAGCGGGGCGAGCACCCGTCGTTTGCCAACTGCGGGCTTCCCTACTACGTGGGCGGTGTCATTGCTCAGCGGAGCCAGCTGCTGGTCGCTCCGCGAGAGCGGCTCGAGAAGTGGTACGGTCTGGACGTACGGACCCGGCACGAAGTCGTGGCCATTGACCGAGCTGCCAAGAAGGTGCGGGTTCGGAACCTGGCGACGGGCAGCGAGTACGAAGAGACGTACGACAAACTGGTGCTGGCGCCGGGAGCCGTTCCGGTGCGTCCGCCCATTCCCGGGGCCGAGCTGCCGGGAGTGCATTACTTGCGGAGCTTGGAGGACGTCGACCGTCTGCACGAAGCCGTCTCGCGCGGAGCCAGCCGGGCCGTCGTCATTGGTGCCGGTTTCATTGGTCTGGAAGTGGCCGAGAATTTGGTGCGTCGCGGCGTGGAAACGACCGTCGTCGAGCTGCTCGACCAAGTGCTGCCTCCGTGGGACCGCGAAATGACCGTTCCCATTGCTCGGGCATTGGTCGACCACGGCGTTCGGCTGCGGTTGTCGGTTTCGGCTGACCGAATTGAGCAAACGGACGACCGGCTGCAGGTCACGCTGGCTTCGGGCGAGCGTTTGGAAGCCGACCTGGTGGTCATGTCGGTCGGCGTCCGCCCCAACACCGAGCTGGCTCGGAAGGCCGGACTGGAGCTAGGGCCGACGGGGGCCATTCTGGTCAACGAACACATGCAAACCAGCGACCCGGACATTTACGCGGTCGGGGACGCCGTGCAAGTGGTTCAGTTCGTGTCCGGACAACCCGCCCACATTCCGCTGGCCGGGCCGGCCAACCGGCAAGGACGAATTGCCGCCGACCACATTTTCGGACGCGACAGCCGCTTTCGCGGAACACAGGGCACGTCCATTGTCGGACTGTTTGGCCGGCAGATTGCTCTGACCGGCCTGAGCGAGAAGGCGGCCCAGCGAGCGGGACTGTCGTACGAAAAGGTCTACATTCACCCGCTCCACCACGCCGGCTACTACCCCGGAGCGGAACCAATGACGTTGAAGCTGCTGTTCGACCCGGCCGACGGGCGGGTCCTGGGTGCTCAGGCCGTCGGCGGTCAAGGCGTCGACAAGCGAATCGACGTGCTCAGCGTGGCCGTCCAGGCGGGCCTGACCGTCTTCGACCTGGAAGAAGCCGAACTGGCCTACGCTCCGCAGTTCGGCTCAGCCAAGGACCCGGTCAACATGCTCGGCTTCGTGGCCGCCGGCGTGGTCAGGGGAGACCAGCCCGTGTTTCACGCAGACCAGTTGCGTCAGCCCCTGCCCGACGACGTGGTTCTGCTCGACGTCCGCACTGCGCCGGAGTTCGCGGCCGGCACCATTCCCGGCTCGCTGCACATTCCGCTTCACGAATTGCGGGACCGGCTGAACGAACTGCCCAAAGACAAGCGAATTGTCGTGTTTTGCAAAGTGGGGTTCCGCGGCTACCTGGCCACTCGCATTCTGCTGCAGCGAGGCTTTCGGGCTGCGAACCTGAGCGGCGGTTACTGGACCTACCAGCACGTGTGCGGCGAGTACCCGAGCTAGCCGGTGCTGGAAAACCGGTCGACGCACACACGCCGCGAAGCCCGCGCGTGCGCTCGACGTCTCCACCCGGTGACACGTCCAGCCGGTCTGGCGGTGCAAGGCCGCCAAAGCGCGCTCAGGGTTGGCCGGGGCCGCTCTGCTCTTCCAGCTCGTTCCACTGCACCTGGAACCGTTCCTGCAATTGTTCCAGCCAGCGGAAGTAAATTTCGCCACGGCCCGCGCTGGCCAGACGCTGGAGCGGTTGCGAGGCGAACGGGTTCTCCTTCAGGAACCGCTCCCGCAACTGCTCCTCGAACGTCGGGTCTGAGTCGCTCCGCGACTTGAGGTAGACAACGTAGTACACCGTCTGGTCGGCGTTGGGAGCCACGCCCACCTCGCCCGGCTTCAGTTTCCGGAAGACGGTTTCCATGAACCGTTCGCCCGCCTTCGCGACACTCGGCGCCAAGTCCGTCAACTGGACCGCGGTCGGGGGAGGTTGGAACGGGTTGAGCGGCGGCACGCTGGGCGTGGTGACGGTCAGCCACGAGAACTCCGGCACGGTGTGAACGGGCACCGGAGGCGCGTCCTTCTGGCCTGTCACCGTCTGGCCTTTCAGCACGTCGGCCAGCGACCGAGCCGACTCGGTCGTCTTCCCGGCCTTGTCTTTTTCGTCTTTCTTCCCCTGCTCCTTGGCCGCCACAGTTTCTGCCGAGCCTTTCGAGCTCAACGCCTTCGAAGCCAGCTCGGCCAACTGCTGAGCCCGCTTCTCGGCCTTCGGCCGGGCGCGGAGCAGTTTCCACGCTTTCAGCACTTGGTCGCGAATTCCCGGCTCGTCGAATTTGGGAACGTGAGCCGGAATTTCTTTGACGACCCAGTAGGCGAAGCGGCTGCCGGTAATTGGGTCTTCGGCCACGTCGGGAGTGAACAGGAAGGCCGTTTCCATGCCGAACAGGCGGTCGACCACCGTTTCGGTTCCCAGGCCGCCGCCTTCGAGCAGCTCGACGGCCTGGCCAATCGGGTAGTCTTGCGACTCCGACAGCTCACGGGCCGACAGGGGCGGCGTCTCTTCGTAGTGGAGCCCCCGGCTGGCCGCGTAGCGACGCAGCTCGGCGGACACTTGCTCCGGTTCCAGGTGGTCGGGAGCGGTCTTCTCGCTGGCGTGCCTGGCCCCCAGTTCCCGCATTTTCTCCTGCACGTCGTTAATGGCTTGGCGAATGGCCTCGTCGACCCGTTGCTCAATCAGACGCAGCCGAATTTCCTCCTTCAGGGACTCGTCGAGCGGTCGGTAGCGAGGCGGTTGCGGCTGGGCGGCTTTCTTCTCGGCCTCGGCCTTCTTGCCAGAGCCCGGCGCCTTTGCGCCCGGCTCAGCTGCTTCCGCGGACGACCCCTTCTTGGCCTCAGCGCCGCTTTCCCCTTGGAGCTTGCTCTTCTTGGCGGACTCGGCCGACTTGCCTGAACCGGCCGACTTGGACTGGGGTTGCGAGCCGGTCGGCTTCGACGGCTGCCCAGCGGCTTTGGCCGCGGACGTGTCGCTGCGGGAACCGCCCGGCGCGCGTTGCTGGCTGCCCGCGTCGGCAGCCTGGCCGGTCGGCTTGTTCGCCGCCTTGTTGGGCTGGGACTTCGTCTGACTCGCCGCCGGAACGGCCTTGCCGGACTGGCCCGTGCCCGAACCTTGGTCGCCGGAGACCTTCTTGGTGCCCGAACCTTTCTGCGACGGCGACGGTTTTTCCGACGCTCCCTCTTGCTGTTTCTGGACGGCCTGCGGTCCGACGGAGAATTGAGCGTCCGCCCCGCCGGCTTTCTTGCTCGAAGGCGCTTTCTTGGACGAGCCTTCCGGCTGCTTCGACGGCTGAGACGGCTTGTCCGTCTGTTTCGGCTTCGACTCGGACCGGCCCTGCGGCGCCGGCTGAGCGGACTGCTGCCGCTCGGACGGGCGCTCGCTTTGGCTCGACTGTTTGTCCGGGCCGGTGGTCCCGTCCGTTTTCTGAGCCGCTCCGGCCTTGCCGGGCTGCTGCGACGTCGGCTGCTGCGGGCTCGGCTTTTCGACGCCGGACTGGCCACCGGTTTTCCCGGAGCCGGGCTGCTGCTCGGCTTGCTGCTTTCCGGTCTCGGCAGCCGGCTGAGACGCCTCCGACCCTTCTTTGGTCGACACCGGCGGCAAGCGGTAGAGCTCGTCCTTGTTTTCCTCGTAGAACCGGCGAATGTCCTCGTCGGTGACCGGCTTGATTTTCTTTTCCATGGACCGGCGGTCGGCCTCGACGTAAGCCAGCTGCAGTCGGCGGGGCTGACGGAAGCCGGGCGCCGCCGGGTCCAGCTCGCCCGGGAAGTGCTCCTTGTACTGCTCGAAGAAACTTCGCAGTTCGTCCTCGGGCGGGTCCGGCACCTGCGACAGGAACTCCTCGACGTTCACCACCGCCACCTCAATCGACGCCCTCACGTTCAGTTTGCGGTAGTTTTCCCACTGCTCGTGCGGTGTCTCGAAGGCCGGCGGCGCGAGCAACTGCAGAGCGAGCTGGGCCTTCAACTCGTCTCGCAGAATGTCGTAAAGCTGGTTCTCGGTCAGGCCCATTTCGGCAAGAATTTCGCGGAACCGCTGCGTGCTCAACTTGCCACGCGACACCTGCTTAATGTGGTTGGTCACCACCTCGTCGCTGACCGTAATGCCCAGGCGGTCGGCCTCCTTTCGCAACAAGTAGCCCAGAACCACGTCTCGCTCGACCGGCAGCCGTGGGTTGATTCGAAACCGCACGTTCTCCAGCCCTTGCTGCCAGAATTGGAGCATGAGCTGTCGAATCATGGGGTTGCTTTGTGAGTCGGGGGGTGGAAAGCCTTCCGCGTAGATTCGCTGAATGAACTGGTTGGCCACGTTGCGTTTGCGAACCAACAGTTGAAGCTCTCGCGGAGAAATCGACCCGACGCTGGTCTCGACCGCCGGTTTCGGTCCGCCCAATTTCGGAAACCACAACCCCACGGCCGCACCAATCACCGCGCCGACCAAGGCGTACGTCGACGGGTTACCCATTTGCGTGCCGACCAGCCAGAAGGCCGCAGCCCCCAGCAGGACGAACACGAGTGGAATCAACCCTTGGGCTCCGGCGCTGCCTAGGCTGGGCAGACTGCCCAAGAACACGAACGCAAACATGGCCAGCCCAATCAGCAGGGCCATTAACAGACGCTGGTGCTTCCGAAAAACCCGAAACGGCGAACCTCTCATTGATCTTCCACCTGTCGGAACGAAAGTCCTTTAGGTTCAGTGTTGGTTGGCGTTTCGGTTCGCTTCACTGCGAACCGCTGATTCGCTTCTTTCACTTGGCCTGCCGACGGACGAACCGGCTTGGCGCCGCAGCCGAGCGGACTCACCCCGCACTCCGCCAGGGCCTCTCCGACCGCGCGCCGCCTTCCCGCAGTCTTGACAGCCGACAGAGCAATTGGTTATGCCTTTGCCCTTCGTGCAGGGCAAACTGTACGTTCATTTAAAAACGGAGTCGTTTTTCGCGGGACTTCGACGGCGTGCTCAAGGGGACGGTGCCGAGGCGGTTCTCGTTGGAGCTGATTTCGCTCGGCCGGTCTCGTCGGAGTTTTCTTGCTGCTGTTCGTCCTTCCGTCGGCCGCCAGCACGAGCGTCCTCGAAGCACGAACACAGAAGACCCGAAACCGCAGCAAGCGTGTCCGTCGTGTGCTCAGTGGCACGTTCGGCCCGAGCCTGTTCGGACGTTTGCCGAAGTCAGCCGCCTTCCGACCGTCGGACCGACCGCCGTTCGGCTGCTTCACGCGGCCCACGCAACAGCGGTCAAGTACTCGAGCGGGTTCGAGCCCGCCGACGTCGTGGCCGGCCCTTGTCGCCGCGCGGGACGGCCGAAACAATGGCTGCGTCGAAAACGCGGACCACCGCGGCACAGCCGCAAACCCCTCTGGCTGCAAAAAAATACGAGACGCATTGTAGCCAGCGTGCTGAGGGAAGCAATGGCAAGGCCGACCGGCCCGACAGGGCGACGAGGGCCCACCAACGACCGACCAGCTGCGTCCGCACTCGACGCCGAAACCGACAACCCAACACGCTAGAAGGAACGCACAAGTGGCTGCGAAGGCTGCAAAGGAAAAAACCGGTCTGGTCATTGTCGAGTCGCCGGCCAAGGCGCGGAAAATTGCGTCCTACCTGGGGCGGGGCTACCGCGTGCTGGCCAGCATGGGGCACATTCGCGACTTGCCGGCCAGTGCCAAAGAGATTCCGCCCTCGGTGCGCCGCGAGCCTTGGGCCAACTTGGGCGTCAACGTCGAAAAGGACTTCGAACCGCTGTACGTCATTCCGAAGGACAAGAAAAAAGTCGTCCAGCAGCTCAAGCAGGCTTTGAAGGACGCCAGCGAGCTCATTCTCGCAACAGACGAAGACCGAGAAGGCGAAAGCATTGGCTGGCACCTGACGCAGGTCCTTCAGCCCAAGGTCCCGGTCAAGCGAATGGTTTTTTCGGAAATCACCAAGGAGGCCATTCAACAAGCCATTCAGCACCCGCGGGCTTTGGACCAGAACCTGGTCTCGGCACAGGAAGCCCGCCGAATTCTTGACCGCTTGGTCGGCTACCGGCTGAGCCCGCTCTTGTGGAAGAAAATTGCTCGCGGCCTGTCGGCCGGACGCGTCCAGTCGGTGGCTGTGCGAATGCTGGTCGAGCGGGAACTGCAGCGAATGGCCTTCAAGAAGGCCACCTACTGGGACCTGAAGGCTCGACTGCTGACGCCGGAGCAGCGGCCGTTCGAAGCGGTGCTGGTCAGCGTCCACGGCAAGCGGGTCGCGACGGGCAAGGACTTCGACGAAACCACCGGGCAGCTCAAGCCAGACGCCGACGTCCGTCTTCTGTCCGAACAGGAAGCCCGCGAGCTGCTCGAGAAGCTGCGCGGCGAGCAGTGGCAGGTGGTGTCGGTCGAAACGCGGGAACAGGTCCGCAAGCCGTACGCGCCGTTCACGACCAGCACCCTGCAGCAGGAAGCCAACCGCAAGCTGGGCTTCAGCGCGCGGCACACCATGCAGGTCGCTCAGCGCCTGTACGAAAACGGCTACATTACCTACATGCGGACCGACAGCGTCCACCTGTCGAACGAAGCCATTGGTGCGGCGCGGCGAGCGGTGGAGCAGCGGTACGGCAAGGAGTACTTGAGCGACCAGCCGCGGCAGTTCGTCACCAAGTCGCGAATGGCTCAGGAAGCTCACGAGGCCATTCGGCCGGCCGGCACGGAAATGAAGACGGGCGAAGAGCTCGGCCTGACCGGCGACGACCTGAAGCTCTACACGCTCATTTGGAAACGCACCATGGCCACGCAAATGGCCGAGGCGAGGCTGCGTTTCCAGACGGTGCTCATTCGGGCCGACGACGTGGAGTTTCGAGCGACCGGCCGCTACGTGGTCTTTCCCGGCTTCTTCCGGGCGTACGTGGAAGGCGTCGACGACCCCGAGGCGGCTTTGGACGACCAAGAGGCCGCTCTGCCGCCGCTGCACGAAGGCGAAATCCTTCAGTTGGACAACTTGGAGGCGGTGGCTCACGAAACCAAGCCGCCGGCTCGCTACACCGAAGCCACGCTGGTCCGCGAGCTAGAGGCGCAAGGCATTGGTCGTCCCAGCACCTACGCAACAATCATTAGCACCATTCAGGACCGTGGGTACGTTCGAAAAGTGGGCAACCAGCTGGTGCCCACCTTCATGGCCATGGCCGTCACGCGGTTGCTGGAGCGGTTCTTTCCGAAGCTGATTGACTACCAGTTCACGGCCCGAATGGAGGAGGCGTTGGACGAAATTGCAGCCGGCCACGTTCAGCGACTGCCCTACTTGCGGCAGTTCTACTACGGCGACGACGGGTTGGACGAGCAGGTCCGGAGGAACGAGGAAACGATTGACCCGCGCGAAGCGTGCACGCTGGAACTGGACGGCATTGACGCTCGCGTGCGCGTCGGCCGGTACGGGCCGTACCTGGAAAAAGAGGAGAACGGCAAGACGCTCACCGCCTCGTTGCCGCCCGACCTGGCTCCGGCCGACCTGACCAACGAGAAAGCCGAAGAACTGTTGCGGCAAAAGCGAGACCAAGTCGAACCGCTCGGCATTCACCCCGAAGAAAACTTGCCTGTGTACGTCCTGCAGGGTCCCTACGGCCCGTACGTGCAACTGGGCCAGGCGACCGAAGACAACCCGAAGCCCAAACGAGTCAGCATTCCCAGAAACCTGGACCCGCAGCAGCTCACGCTCGAACAAGCCGTTTTCCTGCTCAGTCTGCCCAAGACCCTGGGCACTCACCCCGAAACCGGCAAGCCCGTCCGACTGGGAATCGGTCGCTACGGGCCCTACGTCTACCACGACGGAAAGTACAAGTCGCTGCCGAAAAACGTCGACATTTTCTCTGTCGACCTGGACACGGCCCTGCAGTTGCTGGCCTTGCCGCGAGGGGCTCGAATGCCGTTGCGTGAGCTGGGGTCTCACCCCGAAGACGGCGAACCCGTGGTCATTTACGACGGCCGCTACGGACCTTACGTCAAACACGGGTCGGTCAACGCGTCGTTGCCCAAGGACGTGAAGGTGGAAGAGGTGACGCTGGAGCAGGCGTTGCAGTGGCTCGAACAGAAGAAGGCCAAGAAGGCGACGACGTCGGGCCGGCGGAAAAGGTCGTAGGCAAGCTCGGTGGCCGTGTACCGTCGGCCCAGCCGACCGCCTGGGTCAGCCAAGCGGCCTGACTGCGTCGAGCCTCCAGAAACGGAAAGCCGAGCCGGTCACTGCCCCCAACGGGGAACCAACTGGTGCCGGACCCCCAGGTGGTCGCAAATTCGAGCCACGACGAAGTCGACCAGGTCCAGAACACGGGTCGGCCTGTGGTAGAAGCCGGGCATGGCCGGCAACACGACGGCTCCCGCTTCGGCCAGCCGCCGCATGTTTTCCAGGTGAATGCTGTGGAGCGGCGTTTCTCGCGGCACGACGACCAGCCGACGACGCTCTTTCAAGTGCACGTCGGCCGCACGGTGAATGAGGTTCGAGCCGGTGCCGGTCGCCACCTTCGAAAGCGTGGCCAACGAGCACGGGCAAATGACCATGCCGTCGGTGGGGAACGAGCCGCTGGCCAGCCCGGAGCGGAAGTCGTGACAGTCGTGGTAGCGAAGCCGCTGGGCGTCGTCGGTCTCCGGCTGGGGCAGGCCGAGCGCGGCTCGAGCGGCACGGACGAACTCGAGCGGCTCCAGGTGGTCCAGGTCGACCGGCACGCCCAGCTCCCAGTGGAGCACTCGGGCGGCCGAGCGGCTGAGCGTCAGGTGGACGGTGTGGCCCGACCGCAGCAGCACGTCCAGCAGCCTCACTCCGTACGGACTGCCGCTCGCGCCGGTCATGGCCAGCACAAGAGTTTTCGGCTGCTCGGACATGGCTTACCTCAAGCGGCCGCAAATGAGCGGACGGGGCAGGAGTGACGCCTCGACTGCAGCCTCGGCCGGGTGCTCCCGCAAGCCCCAGCGTTCTTCCACACGGCCTCGCCGCTCAACGGCCGGCTTTTCCCAACAAGAGCTGCCGTTGGTACTCGGGGAAGCTGACGAACTGCAGCGAACGGCTTTGCAGCAACTGCTCCCAGTGAGCAATGTTGTTTCGGTCGCGTCGGTCGAGGCTCCACCGTGCCTGGTGTTCGGCTCGCAGCTTCAGCGGGTTGGCTCGCCCGACGCGCAACGAAATCTCGACGGGCATGACCCGTTTCTGACGCAACAGCTCGTTCAGTTTAAGCCGCGGAGCGGGCAAGAGCGAGTGAGGGTGGAGGACGGCGTTCAGACGGGCGGTCCAGTCGGCGTAGCGAAGGTAGCTCTCGACGAAGGCCGGTTCGACGTCGGTCGAGTAGCGCACGGTGTAGCCGTAGTCGGGGCTGGTGAGGTAGAGCACTTTGTTGGCCGGGTCGTCGCGCACCTGAAACTCAGGCTGGACCAGGAAGGCCAGCAGCTCGCGGGCTTCTTCGGCGTCCGACGAAGCGGCGCCGCTCAACGACTGAGCTCGACGCATGGCTTCTTCCTCGGCCAGCGAAACCATTCGCTTCAGCTCGTCGAAAGCCAGCACGGTCGCTCGACGCCCGCTGCCGTCAATGACCGTGAACTGTCGAGCGACGGGGTCGAAAATGGTCACCTCGCCGACGCCGTCCACGTAGTCGTAAACCTTGTTGGCGTGGAACAGCGACACGGACCGAACGACAACCGGAGGCCGCTGGCTCGCGCCAACCGCCGACTCGTCGAAAACGCGAGTGAAGACGCGAAACTCTTGCCCGACTGCGGCGCTGCCGGCCAGCACCCACGCCAGGACACAGAGCAGCGTTCTGTGCGACGTTTTCATTGCGACCTCCTTGTCGCCGAGGACCGGACCGTCGGCTGAGCGGCCGGACGGAACCGACCCGCTGAGCCGCCGACGCCGCGCGGAAGGCGAGGCGTAACGGACGGACCGGTGGACGTGCTCAACCCGGCTGACTCCGGTTCCGGCAAGTCGCCGACCTGCCCGCGCGCCGAAACACGCTCGAGCGCACGGAGCCCGAACCTGGAACCAACCGGTCCGTGGGAAGGCTGCGGAAAGGAAAAGACGCGAATAGAATGCGAAACGAGTGGGTGAGCCTGCGCGACGGAAGTGGGCTCGAGGAAGGGCGAGCGAAGCGTACACGGAACCGCCGAACGCTGCAACGCCAGTTTGACGACGGGTTGAGCGGCTGAGTAGTTGAGCCGACTCGGGAGCTCAGACTTGGCTGTTGCTCCGGCACTCAGCGGGACGCTCGGCAGCGGAGCGAGTCGCCGGCCGTTCGGCGCTGCCGCTCGGGCCGGTTGGTCGTCGGAGCGTTGCCGGGTTGAGCGGCGGTCGGTCTGGCCGGACCAAAATTTGCGCGAGAGGGTGGACCGGTGCGAGAGGGTGGACCGGTGAAAGAGGGACCTGACGGAGCCAATCGAATGAACGGACGGTCGTCCAAGTGGCCGTGGCACGGCTGGCTGGGACTGGCGCTGGTGGCCGTCTTCTGGACGCTCAACTGGTCCCTGTCGGGGCTGCGCACCCACTGGGGCTTTTTCCCCTTGTGGCTGGGCTACTGCTTGACGGTCGACGCCCTGGCCGCGTGGCGGCGCGGCACGTCGTTGTTTCTGCGCAGCCGCCGCGAGTACCTCGCCCTGTTCCTCACTTCGGCTCCCGCCTGGTGGTTGTTCGAACTGCTCAACAAGCGGACGGGCAACTGGGAGTACTTGGGAGCCGAGGCTTTTTCGGACCTGCAGTACGCGCTGCTGTGCACGCTGAGCTTCTCCACGGTCATTCCGGCCGTGTTCGGGACGGCCGAGCTGTTTCTCGGTTTTCGCTGGGTTCAGCGAGCGGCCAACGGCCCTCGCGTGCCGGTTTCGGACCGCAGCGTGCGTTGGCTTTTCGTCTCCGGCTGGTTGCTGTTGAGCTTGCTGCTGCTTTGGCCTCGCTACTTCTTTCCCGTCTTGTGGCTGTGCGTGTTTCTGGTTCTGGAGCCGGTCAACTGGTGGCTGGGACACGCCACTCTGCTCTCCGACTTGAAACGCGGAGACTGGCGGCTGGTCGTTTCGCTCAGCCTGGGTTGCCTCATGTGCGGCTTTTTCTGGGAACTGTGGAACTACTACTCGTACCCCAAGTGGGTCTACCACGTCCCGTTCGTCGACTTTTGGCACGTGTTTGAAATGCCGCTGTTGGGGTACCTGGGTTACGTGCCGTTTTCGTGGGAGCTGTTCGCGTTCTACCACCTGGTGCGCGGCTGGCTGGGTCGAACCGGGGCCGTGGTCGCTCGCGACTGGAAGCCGGCGTCGGTGGCGTGAGCCGGGCGGCGAGGTCAGTCCAGCAACCAGGCGCGTCGAGCAACAAGGTCGGTCGACCAACCAAGTGCGTCGAGCAACCAGGCGCGTCGAGCCGCGGGGTGAGCCGGGCAGCAAGGACCGAGGGCAAACGGCTTGCACGCGCCGGCCCGTTCCGGTTACGGCAGCAAGCGAATGGAGTCGATTTCCACGCGAGCCCCAGCGGTGCCGCACGGGTCCAGCCGGAGCTGGGTCACCACGCCGCGCCACAGCGAGTTGTCGGACAGCTTCAGACGGTAAGTGTGGAGTCGACCGTCCGGCACCAGTTGGAACCGCACGCTGGCCGGTTCGCAGGTCGCCGTGAAGGTCGTGGCCCAGAAGAGTTGGCCTTGGTCGGCCGGCCGGACGCCGGACACGGCCATTCGCACCTCCAGCTCGCTCCACTGGCTGGCCCGCAGTCGGACAGGACAGACCAGTGCGGGGTCGGCCGAGGTGGTGCGGGCCGTCAGCCGTCCGTTGGCCACGTGCACGTCGGCCAGACCCATGCTGGCCGCCCACCCCTGCGAGTCGTCCGGGGTGTCGAACGTCCAAACCGGGCGAGTGGGCTCCGGCTGCGGCACGTCGTACGGTCCCAAGCCGACGTCCTGTGGTCCGTAGTCGACGTGCGGCCCGGCGTCGGGGCAGAAGACGCGACGGACCGCGTCCAAGTGGCCGAACCCGTACTCCTTGTGCGGCTCGCAGTACGACCCCTCGCCCCACTCGTTCCACGCTTCAATCAGCACCACCCGAGGCTGGCCGGTTTCCTCGACAAACTTCTTCGCCAGCCGCAAGTGCCGCTCGAACGCCTGGGGCGTCCGGTCGACTTGCACGAAGGCCCGCTGGCCGTGCCAGGGCCGTGAGTCCCAACCGGGACTGGTCGGAACGAGCACCGGCAGCAGTTTGGCCTGAGCCAGTGGCTTCCACCACAAGTCGAGCTGCTTGGTCGCCACCTCCAGGTAGGGAACGAAGTTGCGTTCCTGGACGCCGCACCGCGGCCAGTTGTAGCCGGTCACCGCGTCGAAACCCATGGCTTTCATTTCGCTCAGTTGGTCCGACCGTCCACAGCCCGCGACCAGCACTTCCCCCACGCCGGCCTCGCGAGTCATTCGGTGCCACAGCTGAATGGCCTTCCGTGTTCCTTCCACGCCCAGGTCTCGCTTCAGGGCCCACACACTGAAAATGACCACCAGCGGCCGCCCGCCCACCCGAAAGTACTCCGGTCGCTTGAAGTAGTGGTCAATCCAGTAACGGCACACGGCCTGGTTGTCCTGTTCGGTGTGGCGAGTGGGTGCGTGGTTGGCCCACAGCAGGCAGAACTTCAACAGCCGACGGTAACGAGCGTGGAAGTAGCCGTCGTGGAGCGCGTGGGTCAGACGCGTGCGGCCTCGGTCCCAGTACCAGTCGTAGCAGAAGAAGGTCACTCCGTGCTCGACGGCCCACTTAATGTGCCAGTCCGCCACTTCCGGCAGTCCCTCGCGGTACCAGCCCAGCACCGGCCGCCTTTCCGGGAAAGGCACAATTCGTTGCCAGCGGTCCCACGAGGCCCACCCGGGAAAGTAGTAGACGCCCACGTCGTAGTCGCCTCGCACCGGCCGCGGCTCGGGGACGTAGTCGGCTTGTCTGAGCGACAGCGGCGGCAGGAAGGTCTCCGACGCCGACGCTCGGACCACGCCGGCCGACCCACCGGCGCCCGGTCCGGAAACCTCGACCCGAAACGTGGCCGGACCGCTGCGCCGAGCGACCACCCGCCAGCTGAGCCGCCGCGGCTCGAAAAAGTCCAACCGCTCCAGCCGCTTCGTCTGCGTTTCGCCCTCGTCCAGCTGGACCCCTTCCGGCAGCAGCAACTTCGCTTCGACCGGCCCCTTGACGGCCGCTCCGCGGTCCGCCAGCTCCAGCAACACCGTCGCCGCTCGCCCGGCGCGCGGCAGTGGGTCCTCCACCAACAACCGACGCACCTCCAGCTCGGGCGGACCGACCGGCTCCGAGCTGGTCCGCAACCAGTCCAGACGCCAACGGGCCGCCGGGCTCGTCGCCGACTCGCGCCGTGCCACCTCCGCCGGCTGGCTCGCCCGGTCAGACCAGCCACCGACCGACTTCCCGCCACCACGAGGCTCCTTCCGCCCGGCCGCCGAAGTCAGCTCAACCGGCTCCAAGCCCAAGTAAATGACCTGCCCGCGCCAGCCGCTGTGCGAGCTGACCGGCAGGTTGTAGACGTGAGGCCGTCCGTCGGGAACCACTGCGAAGGCGTACTGAGCCAGGCCGTTGTGTCGAGTGGAGGCCCACACCAACCGGGCGGCTGTCACGTTGTCCGCAGCCAGCACAAAGCTGACGAACACGTCCCGGTACGCGTCGACGCGCACGGGCGGGGCCGCCAGTCGGGAGCCGACCGGCAACGTCGCCGTCAGCCAACCGCCCTCGGCGCGCAACTGGCCGCTGCCTTCCACCCGCCAGCCTTCGGTGCCGGTGTCGAAACGCCAGTCGGCCGGAACGGGTTGTCCGGCCGCAGCGAGCTCGACAAGCCGCACGAAGTCAAGCTGGTACGTGCGAGGCGGCTCGCCGGTCTTGACCCCGGGCAGGTCCAGCCGCAGCTTCAGAATTCGGCCTTCGGCTTGCCAAAACGGACGCAGCCGGTAGGTGTGCCAACCCGGCTGGACGTCGAAAGCGGTTCGTTTTTCCGACGAGAAGCCACCGTAACGCCCTTGGTTCGTGTTGGTCCAAAACACTTCGGCCCGTCCGGCCACCGGGGCGTTCAACCGAATTTCGAGAACCTGACTGGGCCGAGCGGGCAACGGCGGGTTCAGCTCGCGCAGCGCCAGAATCGGGTCCCAGCTGACGACCGTTGTCGTCAACACGCCGCCCTCGACGCGTGTGTCCTTCAAGTGGCCGTTCGGCCGCCAGTCGTCGAGGTCCTGGGGCGAGTCGAAGTCCCAGGAAAGCAGGACCTTGTCGCGGCCACCGGCGTCTTGGTCTGAGGCGGCCACCGGCCAGCGTTCTGCCAGCACACAGCCAACCAGCACACAGCCGCCCAGCAGGACGAAGAGGCGCGGACGCACAAACAGCGCACGCAGCTCGAACGGTCCGCCGCGGCGGCCGACAAACAAAGGGCGTTGGCAGAAGCGTTTCACTTTTCGTCTCCTGTTGCTGACTGGTACAGTCTGGGTTGAGAACGCTTGCCGAGAGCGGCTGCTGCCGGCCGACCTGGGGGTGTCCGGGAACCGGAAGGCCGCGCACCGTCGCGGCCGGTTCGTCGTTTGGCCCAGACGGTCGTCGCCGCCGTGGGAAGTTCGCAGTGCGGCGAAAGAAGACGGACGCACCCCAGCGTGTCGCTTCGAC
>CAYSAG010000070.1:0-19799 GCA_964428935.1 uncultured Planctomycetaceae bacterium
TCGTCTGGCCGAACTGCCCAAGTTCGTGTACACTCCGCGGTTACGCCAACGGACACCCGTTTGACACAGTGTTCAATTTGGTCAACGTCCCGGCAGTGAGGCTCGCCGACGCCGAGAGGGCCGGCCGAGCGGGCGCGCGGGCCACCGGAGCCCGCTCGCGTGCCCAAGCGGCTTGGTTGACCGCTTGGGCAGGTTCGGGCGCACGCGGCGTCGCCCGGCAACCCGGGCGGGGTCCTCGCGGCCGCGGTGAGCGTTCAGCTTACCGGAACGGTGGTCCGAGCGGAGCGACCGGTGGAGGTGTCGAGACCGGCCGACTTGAGAAAACCTTCAAAACTGCGTTTTGCGTAAGCTGCGGAAAGTTTTGCGGCCGGCACGCCGCTCCCCCGACTGACGGCACCACACAAGCCTCTTCGGCCTGACCGGCGGAGTCTCGTGGTGCACTCCTCGGCGCGTCGGCGGTCCAAGCGTGGTCAGCACGTCGTCGACGTCACGGCAGACGCAAGCCGGCACAACAACGACCAACACTCAAGAGCAACGGCCCATGGTTCCTGGAAGGGAAGCCAGGACAACCCGAGGTGCCAGGCACGGTCGCCGCAACGGCCGACGGCCAACGAACCGCGGCTGCCTCTGCGGCCTGGGCGTGCACTGCCGGCCGCCTCGAGTGGAAAGCCCGCGTCTGCTGGCGGTGGGTCGGGCCTTTCGGCAGCCGCCTCGCCGAAAACGACTGCTGCGGCTCTGTACGCTTGTGGCAACCGTCTTCCTGTGGCTGGTCCGGCAGCCAGTTTCCGGCTGGTGCCAGTCCACCCCGGCGCCTCCTGGGCCGTTGCCCTCGGCAGCTCCGACCGCCTCCAACACTTCGTCGCCCCCGGCCGGCTTGCCCTCGCCCGCCGCCAGAAGTGAAGGCTCGCCTCGCCGCTCGCCCCCACCGACTCGGCCGGCCCGGCCGGTCAGCCGCTCGGTGGGTGACGCGTCCGGACGGTCTTCGTCCGCGGGGCCGTCGCAGCCAGGGGCGAACCGGGCGGCCGTCCGGGTGGTTTCGCAGTTTTGGAGCGAGGGGTTCGAGGCGAACCGGCCGGCGTGGGCCGCCGTTCCGACTCGTTCGGCCGTTCCGCTGCAGTTCACTCAGACCCGCACGACCGCTTCCGCTCACTCCGGGCAAGCGGCGGCCGAACTCCGGCTGGCACCCGGCCAGGCCGGACGCGTCGTGCAGTTGGTCTACGCCCTGCCCCCCAGCCGCGTGTTGGACGACCTGACGTTCTCTCTGTGGGTGCGAGCCAGCCGGCCGGGCATTCGGCTGGCGTTGCGCCTTCAGTTTCCCGGTCAAACCGACCCGACGACGGGCGGCCCCCTGACGCTGCTCGTCTACGGCGACGTCTACTCGCAAGTCGGCCAGTGGCAGCGGCTGCAGTGTCGGACGGACGGGTCGAGGGTGCGGGAGCGGCTCCGCTGGCTTCGAGCGCGGGTCCGGCCGGTGCCGGTGGACGAGCGGCGCATGTTCGTCGACGCGGCCGTGCTGGAGTTGCCGCCGCTGGACCAGTCGGAGCTGGTTGTCGTGACGGACGACCTGCAGTTCGGGCCCGTCGTTCCGCCCGGCGAGGTGCCGGCCGCTCCGACGTTTCCCCAGCCGAGCGTCACACGACCCACCGTCGAATTCCGCCTGGACCAACTGCTGGTGGGCGGCCGGCCGGTGCTGCCGCGAATTGTCCCGTACCACGGCGAGCCGCCGGAGAAGTTGAAACAGTGGGGCTTCAACCTGGTTTGGATTCCGGACTGGCGAGACACGGCGTTGATTTCCCGGTTGCGCGACCAAGGACTCTGGCCCATTGCCACGCCGCCTCGGCCGGTCGCCTCCGACGGCCATTCGCTAGACCGAAGCCGAGCGGCGCTGGTGCCTTTCGGCCCCGAAACCACCGACATTCTGGCGTGGTACATGGGCACGCGGGTCTCGCCCGAGCAGGCCGACCAATTGATTGAGTGGGTCGACCAGGTCAAGGAGGCGGACCGTCTGCTGCGTCGTCCCGTGTTGGCGGACATTGCCGGTGCGGAACGCACGCTTTCGCGGCACCTGTCCATGACCGGAATCAGTCGCCACGTGGTCCACACGGCCTTTCCGTTTCTGTGGTACCGGCAGTGGCTGAACCGTCGGCGCAAGCTGGCGCGGCCGGGTTGTTTCGTTTGGACCTGGGTTCAAACCGAGCCGCGTTCGTCGGAGCGGCAGTGGAGACAGACGGCCGGCCGTCAGCCGTTGGTGGTGGAGTACGAGCAGCTACGGTTGCAAGTCTACGCCGCTCTGGCCGCTGGCTACCGCGGCATTGGCTACTGGACCCGCTCGCCGCTGGACGGCGACTCGACGGCCGACCGGGAACGGCGGTTGTCGATTGCTTTGCTGAACCTCGAGTTGCAACTCATTGAACCCTGGGTTTCCACGGGCACGCTGGCCGACCAAATTCCGTTCCAGGTCGTCGGTGACTCGACGCTTCAGGCCAGCCGAAGGACGCCGCGGCCGAGGCCGCTGACGCTGGCCGGGTACGTCGACTCGCTCCGCTCCGTCCCCCAAACCAACCGGGCGTCTGAATTCCAGGCGGCCGTCATTCGCAGCGGCGACACGCTTCTGCTGCTGCCCGTGTGGTACGACCAGGACGCTCAGTTCGTGCCGGGAGCTTTGGTCGCCAAGCAAATTCGGCTGCTGGTGCCGGGAGTTCCCGAAGCTTCGTTCGCGTGGTCCGTGACGACGACCGGCGTCCAGCCGCTCCGCACCGAGCGGGTCACGGGCGGCGTGTCCATTCTGGTGCCGGACTTCGACCAAACGGGCATTGTGCTCATTTCGCCGAACTACTCGTTGGGCGAGCAGCTCCGGCAGAAGGTCGAGTCGATTCAGGCCGAAAGTGCCCGGCTGTGGATTGAACTGGCTCGGACCAAACTGAAGCGAGTCCAAACGGTCGACGCCGAGCTGAGCCGGTTGGGTGTGGGCCAGACGCGGGCGGCCTACTGGCTGCGAGAGGCCGACGCGCTGATTGACCAGGCCGAGCAACTTTACCAGCGAGCCAGCCGTCAGTCCGACGGCGTGCGTCCCGACCCGGTCGTTCGTCTGTTTCAGCAGCAGGACTACGACGAAGCCCGCCGCAAGTGCACGCAGGCGCTGCAACTGGTGCGCATTGTCGAGCGGGCTCATTGGAAGAATGCCGTTCGCAACGAGACCTCGCCCGTCGCCACGCCGTACACCGTCTGTTTCCAAACGCTGCCCGACTACTGGCGACTGGTCCGACGGCTCGGGCGCGGCTCCATTGAAACCAGCCAAAACCTGTTGCCGGAAGGCTCGTTCGACCGCGTGGAGCCGGAAGAGTTGATTGCTCGCGGGTGGCGACACCAACAGCACACGACGGAAGGAATTCGAGCGGTGGCGGAACTGGCTTTGGTCCAGCCCCGGTCGAACTACGCTTTGCGTTTGGTGGCCGGACCCATGACCAACGTGGACCCGCCGCAGGTCCTGCCCCGGCCGCCAGTGCAGGTCGTCACGGCACCGATTCCCGTCCGAGCGGGACAGATTGTGCACGTGAGCGGCAAAGTCCGTCTGACCACGCCGGTGCAGTCGTCGCTGGACGGCTTCACCATTCACGACTCCCTGCTGGGACCGCCCGCCGCCCTCCGCTGGACTCAGCCGGCCGGGTGGAAGCCGTTCGAGTTGGTTCGCGAGGTGGACCGCGACGGAACCCTGACGCTCACTTTCACCCTCCACGGGCTCGGCGAAGTCGAAGTGGACGACCTGAAGGTGGTGACGGTCGAGGAGCAACCGGCGGAGCCGGGCAAGCCGCCCGCGAAGGACAAGCCCTCGCCGTGGCTCTCGCCCTGGAACCTCATTCACCGCCTGCCCGGACTGAAGCGGCCGTAAGCAGACCGGGCGGGCGCGAAACAACCGCCGCCCGGTGGCAGTCAACCGCCGTCCGGGTTCCGCATTCCGACCTGCGGCCAAACAGACGCCCCGCGTCGTCTGGTGCGGAGCGTGCCTGCCGTCCGCCGACGCTGCCCGCTCCGTCTGTGCTGTGTCGCTCGAGCCGAGCGCGTTGTCCTAGCCGAGCCCGTCGGGTCAGTCAATGGGCCGCATTGGGAACACCGGACTGGGCGTGTGCTCTCTTTTCATGATTTCCGCCAGCTTCCGCACCAAGTCCGGGTGCTCGGACGCCACGTCGTGCGACTCGCCAATGTCCGTCTGCAAGTCGTACAGCTCAATCTTCAGCGGGTCGGGGTTGTTCTTTCGAAGCATGTTCTGTCGGACGGCCTTCCAGCGTCCCATTCGCACGGCCTGCTGTCCGCCGTAGCCTGGGAACTCCCAGTACAGGAACTCGTGCTTTCGCTGGCGTTCGGGGTGTCCGAGCAGCGTGGGGGCGAAACTAATGCCGTCGATTCCCGGAGGAGGCTCCGTGCCCGTCAGCTCCGCAATGGTCGGCATGACGTCCCAGAAAGCGGAAATGAGGTCGGTGGTGGTTCCCGGTCGAATCTTTCCCGGCCACCAGGCAATCATGGGCACGCGAATTCCGCCTTCGTAGAGACTTCCCTTGAGCCCTCGCAGCGGTCCGACACTGCGGAAGAACTCGTAGTCGACTTCGTGACGCAGGTGGGTCGTGCCATTGTCAGACGAGAAGAACACCACCGTGTTTTTCTCCAACCCCAGCTCTTTCAGCAAAGCAATGATTCGACCGACGTCTTTGTCCAGCCGGGTAATCATGGCCGCGTAGGCCGCTCGCGGGTAGCGGTGCGGTGTGTACCCGTACTCGGGGCCACGTCCCGTGAAGGGCGTCTCCTCCCACTTGCCCAGGTACGGCTTCAGTTCTTCGTCTGGAATGTGCAGGGCCAAGTGGGGAATGGTCGAGGGGAAGTACAAGAAGAACGGCCGGTCCTTGTTTTGGCGAATGAAGTTCAAGGCCTCTTCAATCATGTGGTCCGGAGCGTAGTCGGTGCCTTTGTAACGGTCGTAGCTGGCCGGGTCGAGCGGGTCGGCGTCGGGAGGCAGCTTGGCGTGGCCCGGAATGGGTGGGTCGTTCTTGAGCGGCACTTTTTTGCCGTTGCGCCAAAGGTAGGCGGGGTAGTAGGAGTGAGCGTGTCGTTGGCAGTTGTAGCCGAAGAACAGGTCGAAGCCCTGCCGGTTCGGGTCGCCCGTGGTGCCGAAGTGTCCCAGGCCCCACTTTCCAATGGCGGCCGTGGCGTAGCCTTTCTGTTTGAGCATTTCGGCAATGGTCACTTCTTCGTCCGGAATGGGCGTCTGACCGGGAAACTGCATTCCGTACTTTTCCTTGACTTCGGCGGGCAGCTTGGCCGGTCGGTTGTTCCGGACGTAAGCGTGGCCCGGGTGCTTGCCGGTCATGAGCGCACAGCGTGACGGAGCACAAACCGCGTTGCCGCAGTAGTGCTGTGTGAAACGCATGCCCTCGCGAGCCAGTCGGTCAATGTTCGGAGTCTGAATTTTCTCCTGGCCGTAACAGCCCAGCTCGGCGTAGCCCAAGTCGTCGGCCAGAATGTAGACAATGTTGGGCGGACGCTGTGGACTGTCCGCCGCGCAGACGGTTCTCGCACTGAAGGCTCCCACTGTCAGCAAGCACACGGCTGCCCAAAACAAGCTCGACCGTTTCATTGCTCTTCCCTCTTCAAGCGTTGCCTCAGTCCTCGACCTCGTGAGCAACCCCCCATCGCTCTGAAAGCGCAAACACTGTTCGCGTTTCTCCTTGAGGGACGCGCTCCGTCGTGTCCCGTGCCGCGCGTCCCAAAATCCGAACCCCGAATTGCGGCCACGACGGAGCGTGGCCCTCCGGCGCAGCGTCCAGCGGGACACCAGAGGGCGGAGCCTTTGTGTAAATTCTTCCCCTTTCGTTTGCTTCGCCCGCGCAGCGGCGACGCGAAGCCGTCGAAGCGCGGCCCCCTTCTCGCCCCCCGAGAACGCTGCGAGAAAACCAGCCGCCACGCACCGCGGCCGTGCAGCTCGCGCACGAAGCTGCAGCCGTCCCCGACCACGTCAACCACGGCACGTCGCAGCCGTCCGCCACCGAGCACCCTCAAGTATGCTGGAAGACGTTTCGAATTCCAACCGTGCGTGCCGCTGGCCGGTGTCCGTCTTTTCCGCTGGCCGTGTCCGTCCTTTTCGGCGGGTTTTGCGGTGAGCCGTCTGCGCGGCGGCTCGCCCTGCCGCTCAACGGCCGAGCGGCCGCAAAGGCGACGGAGCTCGCCCAGGCCTGCCGGAGCGTCCCTCGTCTGCCGTGTCCGCCGTCTACGGCTGCGGTGGCTCGAGCCCTCGCAGCTTGCACAACGTCCGGAGCAGTTCGACCCGCACGCGGTCGGCCACCGTGCGGTCTTTCGGCTCGTGCCAGCGCAGCCGGTCAGCCCCTTCGGCCGTCAACACTTGTCGGGCCGCCTGTTGGAGCAGCCGTTCGGCCTGACGTACCACGGCGTCTTTTCGTCCGGCCGCGTGAGCCCGTTCGACGGCCTGGCGCAGCAAGACGAAGTACTCGTAGTCCTCCACCCCCTCTCGAATGGCCTCCATGTGTTTGCCGGGCGTCACCGACTGGTCGTCCAGGAACAGCGGCGTGTACGGACCGTGCTTCGCGCTGTACTCGTTCCACGACGAAGCTCCGCCGTTGTCGCCGAAGGCCCAGAAGAACATGCCCGTGCCGCCGACCGCCCACGTGTGCCACGCCTGAAGGCGGTAGTACGAGTAGGGGTCGAGCAGTTTGGCTGGCCCCGAGCACGAGTAGAAGTGCAACGTCTTGCCCTTCCGACGCTGGTCCAGGTAGAAGCGGGCGAACCGCGGCCCCTGCTGAAGCCACATGGGTCGGTTCGGGCACAGCACGTCACAGACCTGGAACAGCTCGGCCGGGGCCTTCCACGGTTGTCGGTAGGTGGGGTCCTCCCAAACCAGAACGTCCGGTTCAGCCTTCTGAATGGCTCGAGCCCACGCCAGCAGAGCGGAAATGTCCGACCCTTCGTGCGGCTCGTCGTGAATAAGCACGGCCAGTTGGTTCGCCGCAATGCCTTTGCTCTTCAAGTGACGGACGCACGCCCGAATCCAGGTGGCCACGCGTCGGTCGAAGTCCTTCGAACCCAGCTCGACCCCGCCCAACGACGTCCGAATGGCTCCCGACCAATGGGCCACCGAAAGAAAGACCAAGTACGCTCGCGCGTTCGGCCAGTCGGCCAGCCACCGGTCCAGCCGGCTTGTGTCCAGTTCGATTCGGTCCGGGTTTTTCTTGTCGAAGCGGAACGAACGCAAGACGGCCGAAGTCGCCCACGGCGCGTTGACGAAGTGAGCTTGCAAGTGTTGCAGGAACGCCTTCCGGTTCGCTTTGGTCACGCCGTAGCGGTCACTGTCCGTGTAGCTCCACCCGCCCAGCCACAGTGTTGTCGCCGTCGGAAACTCAAGCGGCCAAACGTGCAGACGCAGTGGGACGGTGAGCGGCTTTCCGGCCTTCGGCCCTTGGCCCCCTTCCGGCTGCAGAACCAACCGTCCGGAGTACACGCCCGGTTTCAGCCGGACCGGGTGAAACGTCAGCCACAACTGCCGGACCAGTCCGGGCCGGACGGTCACTCGCCAGCCGTCGGCGTCGCGTGGTGCGAGCGGCAAGGCGGCGGCCACTGGTTGCAAACGCGACGTGTCCGTCCATTCGACTTGGTGCAGCGTCAGGTAGTCCGGCGCGGGCGAGCCCGGCAGGCCGTCAACGCGAACACGCAGCCGCACTGTCTGCGACGACGCGTTGGCCAGGTTGACCGCCGCCGCGCGAAACTCGCCCTTCATGGCGTCCACTTGGACCTCACCGACCGGCTTCTTCGGCAACCCGAACAACGGAACCGGGTCCCAAGTGGGCGGAACCCAAGCCGTCAGCGCCGGCCAGCCCGCCGCTCGCCACAGCTCCGCCTGGACCCGGAACAGCTCGGCGTGGTTCGGTCCCAACGGCAGCACGGCGCGGAAAGAGGACTGGTCGGACAACACGGTGTCCGGTCCGAGCTGTTTCAGACGAGCCATTCGCGCCGGTAGGGTTTTTCGCTGGTCGGCTGGAAGCTGGACCGAGTCCAACAGCTCACGCAGTGACTGGTAGTCGGCCTCCCAGCGGGAACGGACCGCGTGGGCCAGTCGGACGCGCTGAAAAAGCTTGGCGGCGGTCACCGGCCGACCGCGCTTCAGCGGTTGCCGCAGCCACTCGTCCGGTCCGCGAAACACTTCCACTTCGTCCGTGAAGAAGTACGGCCCTCCGGCAACCGGTACGACCAGGAACTGCACGAAGCGGCCTCGCGTCTTCAGTTCGCGGGTTTCGAGCTTTCGAATGGCGTAGCCCTTCGGCCACGGACCGTGCCGTCGGTGGTCCAGCTCGACCAAGTCGCCCACGTCGTAGTACGTTTTGCCGTCGTCGCTGACCAACACGTGAACGGCCAATGGCCACGTGACACCCGCTCGACCGGCCGCCGTGGTCATGGACACGCCGCAAATCGGTTCGACCTTTCCCAAATCGACCGTAATGACCACGTACTGAGCCCGCTGCCAGCCGACCGTTCCCTTTTGTGTCCAGAAGTAGGCTGTCGTCGTTTGGCCGTCGGTCAGTTGCCGTCGGTCGCCCGGGTCCGTACACAGCCGGTAGTTGGGCGAAGGACGCAAGGTGTAAGGCTTGCCCAGCGCGACGTTCTTCGGTTCCGCGGTTGGCTGCTTCGCCCTCGCTGCCGCTTGCTTCTCGCGGCCGTCCGCTGGCGGCCGGGACTTCCCCGCCGGTGCGGCTTTCGTCCGAGCCTCTGCAGCGTCCGTCCGAGCCGGTGCCACGCGCGCTCGAACCGTTGCGGCGTGCGTTCCGGCTGCTCGCTCGCTTGCCCGAGGCGCTTGAGCGAACCCTCGAGCCGGTCCACCGACGCTCCACACACCGACCCACAGCGACAGCCCGACCGTCAGAGCGACCGCTCTCTGCGTCCTCGGTTGCCAGTCTCTCATTCGTTCGCTCCTCATTTTTCTCTCTCCCCGCCGAACTGTTCGCCGGTCCCATTGCCGCACCAGGACTTGCCTCGGCACCGACGGTCTCGACCCCGACAGCTTGCCACCGGTCTTTCGCGTCCCGGCGCGCGACCACTGCCCCGCCGACGGACGCGGACGCAGCGGTTGGTGCGTCGTCGGGCCTTCACCGAGTCGCCGCACACCGGTCTGGCGCTGAAGAAGACTCTGCCCGAGACACCGCGGCAAACACGTTCGGCCAGTGCCGCAGCACCGCCCAGCCGTTCGATTGAACTGCAACCGGTCCGCGTGGTCAACGCGCCGGAAAGCGAGAGCCGTCAGCTGCTGGAGGTCGTTGGACGTCGCACGGCTTGGGACCACCGCCACGGACGGCCGCGTGGCCTGACCGGCGCGTGGCCAGCGCCCGGACCATTCGTTACACTCGAAGCGGAGTCGCTGAGCCGCGCCGACCCTCCGAAGCGTCGGCCGGGCAGAAAGCGGGACTCCGCCAAGCTTGCTCGAGAGGGCGTCGCCCGCGTACCGGTCCTAGCGACAAAGGGCGAGAACAAGGTCTTCCAGACCAGACGATGGAGGGCAACTCAATGCGTGCTGCTGCCGCGCTCTTGCTTTCCGTGTGGCTGCTGGCCGTGCCAGCCGTGGGTGCTCCGCCTCGTCCGCACACGAAGGGGCCGTCGTGCTCTGCGTGCGAGCCGGCGAAAGCGGCTCGTACGACTCGGCAACGGCCCGCCCGTCGACAACCGCGTTCAGCCCGTCCGGTGTTGGCGCAGTCGGCTCAGTCAAACCTTAGCCTGGTCGACTTCCAGAACCTGCGCGACGCCGTCCGGGACTTGAAGGAAACGTTCGGCTCACGCTACCCCGACGCAGACCGCTACCTGAAACAGCTGGACCGGCTGCAGGCCGCGTGGCGGTCCGGAGAGAACGTGGCGGCTCGGTTCCGACGGCTGCGTCAAGAAGCGTTGTTGGCCAACCCGCTGCTGGACTTCGAGCGGCTGTTGGTACTGAAGCGAAAACGCGGACAGCTGGGACTGCCCACCAACCACCAGTGCAACTCGTGTCTGCCGCAGACCGGCTACGACAACGAGCTGGCCATTTTGTCGCCGGTGCGTCCGGACGGAAAGCTGACCACGCTGTTTCGGCCCGAGCGGGGCTTTTACGTCGGCGAAATGGACTTGCACTGGGACGCCGACCGTTTGCTCTTCACCATGCCCAACGGCCGAACGTGGCAAATTCACGAAATTCGCTTGGACGGCAGCGGGCTGCGGCAGGTGTCGCGGGAGGAGCCGGACGTCGACAATTTCGACGCCTGCTACTTGCCCGACGGCGGCATTGTTTACGCGTCGACGGCTTCTTTCACGGCCGTCCCGTGCTGGCACGGTCGCGAACGAGCGTGCTGTCTGTTCCGAATGAATGCCGACGGCTCGGGGGTGCGTCAGCTTTGCTTCGACCAAGACTTGGACCTGCACCCGTCGGTGCTGCCGAGCGGACAGGTCGTCTTCAGCCGCTGGGACTACTCCGGCCTCATGCACATTTACGTGCGGCCACTCATGGTCATGAACCCGGACGGCACGCAGCAACGAGCCATTTACGGCACGAATTCGTACTACCCCAACGCCTTGTACTTCCCACGCGGCATTCCAGGACAGCCAACCAAACTGGTGGCCATTCTTTCGGGCTACCACGGTGTGAACCGCGCCGGCGACCTGGTCGTGGTGGACTACGGTCGCGGTTGGCACGAGCAGACCGGAATTGTCCACCGGGTCATGCACCGGAGGGAACCAATCGAACCGGTCATTCGCGACAACCTGGTCGGTCCCATTTGGCCCAAGTTTCTGCACCCCTACCCGCTCAGCGACAAGTACTTCCTCGCCGCGGCCCAGCTTCGTCCCAAAGGCAATTGGGGAATCTACCTGGTCGACGTGTTCGACAACATGGTTCCGCTGTTGGTCGACCCGCGTTACGACTTTTTCGAGCCGATTCCGGTCAAGAAACGGCCGCGGCCGCCGGTCATTCCCAGTCGGGTCGACTTGAGTCGCAAGGACGCCGTGGTCTACCTGCACGACGTCTACCGCGGTCCGGGGCTGGCGGGCGTTCCTCGCGGCACGGTGAAAAAGCTGCGCATTGTGGCGTACCACTGGGGCTTTCCAGGAATGGCCGGCCCGGACAAGACGGGCCGGGCTGGGCCGTGGGACGTCATGCGAATCCTCGGAACCGTGCCCGTGTACGAAGACGGCTCGGCCATGTTTCGCGTGCCGGCCAACACGCCCATTACGGTGCAGCCGCTGGACGAGCGGGGCCGGGCTCTGCAGTGGATGCGAAGCTGGTACACGGCCATGCCTGGCGAACGGGTTTCGTGTGTCGGGTGCCACGAGCCACCCACGGAGTCGCCGCCGTCGAAGTTGGGCCTGGCCGCGCTGAAAGGACCGTCGGAGATTGAGCCGTGGTTCGGGCCGCCCCGCGGGTTCGACTTCGAACGCGAAGTCCAGCCGGTGCTCGACCGGTACTGCGTCGGCTGCCACAACGGCCAACCGTGGAAGGACGGTCGGCGCATTCCCGACCTCCGCGCGTTACGCTTCCACCCGGACTACCAGGGACTGCCGCTGTCGAAATTGGGAGCGGACCGGCTGTGGCCGGAGGTCGCCGCGCGGTTGCCCTCGTGCGAGCCGCCGCACGAACTGCTCGGCGGAAAGCGTTACTTCTACACGCCCGCCTACGAGGCGCTCATTCCCTTCATTCGACGTGTCAACATTGAAGACGACGTCCACTTGCTGACGCCGTGCGAGTACAGCGCCGACACCAGCGAGCTGATTCAAATGCTGGAGAAAGGACACTACGGCGTCCAACTCGACGAGGAAGCCTGGTCCAGACTTTTCACGTGGATTGACCTGAACGGGCCGTGCCACGGACGGTGGGGAGCTGTCTGTCCGGTGCCGAACCACGCCGACAAGCGACGACTGGAAATGTTACGACGCAGCGGCGGCCCGGACGACGACCCGGAGCAGCTGCCTCCGGTGAAGACCCAGCCGGTTGAGCCGGTCGTGCCACGGCAGCCCGAGCGGCACGTCACGGTTCCCAAGCTGGCCGGCTGGCCGCTGAAACCCGAGCAGGCTCGGCGGCGACAGCAACGCACCGGCCGATGGACATTGACGGTGGAGCTGAAACCGGGAGTGAAATTGGAGTTGGTGCGAATTCCGCCCGGCCGGTTCGTCATGGGTTCGGCCGACGGTGCTCCGGACGAGGCTCCACCCACGGTCGTCACAATCGAGCGTGAGTTCTGGATGAGCCGCTTCGAAATCACGAACGAGCAGTTTCGGTGCTTCGACCCGTCGCACGACTCACGGCTCTTCACGAAACGCTCGCTGGACGTCAACGGCCCGGGTGTGTCGATGAACGAGCCGCACCAGCCGGTGGTGCGGGTGTCGTGGCAAGAGGCTTTGGCGTTTTGTCGGTGGCTGAGTGAGCGGACGGGGTTGGTCTTTACGCTGCCGACCGAGGCGCAGTGGGAGTACGCCTGTCGCGCCGGCTCGGCCACGCCGCTCAACTTCGGCGACCTCGACACCGACTTCTCCGAGCACGCGAACATGGCCGACGCGTCCATTGACCGGCTCTACACCGTCACGGGCGGCGTCGTGGTCTTGCAGCCGATTCCCGCCGACACTCGTTTCGACGACGGAGCCTTGGTCACGTGCGAGGTGGGACGCTACCGACCGAACGCCTGGGGCCTTTTCGACATGCACGGCAACGCGGCCGAATGGACACTCAGCCTCTACCGGCCTTACCCGTACAGCGAGACCGACGGACGAAACGACCTGACGGCACGAGGACGGCGAGTCGTCCGCGGCGGTTCGTTCTACGACCGGCCCAAGCGCTGCCGGTCGGCCTTTCGGCTGGCCTACCGGCCGTGGCAAAAGGTCCACAACGTCGGGTTTCGAGTCGTGTGTCTGAGCCCAGTGACCGTGGCCAGCCGGAAGGAACGTTGAACCGGTAACTACGGGGGGCTCGCGCGAATCAACGCCGGACGCCCGCCTCGGCCAGCCGCTCCATCAGTCGGTCCGCCGCCAGACGTTGAGCCGCCTTCTTTGCGGACGCTTCGACCACGTCGGTCCGTAACGACCGTCCGTCCGGCAGCCTGGCCCACGCAACCACACGGAAGGTCGGCTGGTGGCTGGGCCCGTTCTGCTCCAACAGCTCGTAACCGTAGTCTTCCAGCCGTCCCGCCTGACGCAGTTCGTTCAAAGCCATGGCCGAGGTGCGACCGTTCGCTCCGGGCACCGCAGCCCCCGTCGCTGCCGCGGCCATTGGGGCCGCCGAGTCGGCTCGGTTGCCCGGTGCCTGGGCAAGCAAGCGAGCCAGCGCTGTTTCGGCCGCAGCGTGTTCAGCCGTTTTTACCCGTGCCGCTTCGTACCAGTCCGTGACCACAGCGTCGGAGGGACGGTCGGGCTGGCGGACCACCACACGGACGCGGAAGCCTGCGGGCGTCGGAACCTGTTCGAAGGTGGGCGGCGGTACTTTGTTCCTCGCGCACCACTCCAGCAGCTTCCCTTTCGGGTTGGCCGACTGCAGTCGCCGAGCGTCTTCGTCGGTGACGGCAACGGCTCGCACCGACTGCTCCACCGCTTCAATTTGCTTGAGCAGCCTCTCTGCCGCCAGCTGCTCGGCCGTTTTCTTCGACGCCGCCTGACACTCGCCGCTGTCCAGCGTCCGGTCGGCCAAGCGTAGCTTCATTCTCGCCTGGAAGAACGCTCCGTGTGGACGAACCTCGACGTGCGGCGGGTCGACCCGCGACCTCATGCAGAACTCCAAGAGACGCCCCTTCGGATTCGCCTCCTTCAGACGCTCCTCCAAAGCCGCTTCGTCCGGAAACAGATCGGTTTCGCGAACGCTGAGCACCCAGAGGCGGTCGCGACGGTGGTCGTCCCGACGTACCAAACCGACCGACTCCAGCACCCGAACGAACCGCTCCACCGTCGACCGGTCGACCGCTTCTCCAAACCACGCCTCGGCCACTTCGGCAGCTCGCAAAGGACAAGGACCGGGCGGGCCGAGCAGGTGGCGAGCCCGCTCCACGTCCAACTCCTCTTCGGTCGGAACCCGCACGTCGCAGCGCCGACGGCGCCGGCGAACCACGTAGCTGCGTTCCAGCGTCAGTCCGTCCTCCGCCAAAATGACGTCGCGACAACTCAAACTGCGCGACAGCGACGACTTCGCCCTCCCGTCACCGTGGACCAGCACCACCGTCCGCGGACGCAAAGCTTCGATCCACGAGACCATTTGCATTCGGTCTGCGTGAGCCGACAGGCCGTACGTGTCGAACTGACAAGCCACGGACACCGTCGTCTGCCCCAACCGCAGCTCCTTGGGCCCTTCCTTCTCAGCCAATTCCAGCAACGCCCGCCCCGGCGACTCTTCGTCCTGGTAGCCGGTGAGCAGAATGGCGTCGTTCTCGGTCCCCACCAGCTCGCGGCAGTAGAACACCGATGGGCCGCCGGTCAGCATGCCGCTGGACGACACAATGACGCACGGCGACGTCTGCAGAACGCGGCCGCGGTCTTCCGGCTGAGCCACCGGACGAATGCAGTCGGTGTAAAACGGGTGCGGCGTCCGACGAATCTCGTGCAGCAACTGACGCGAAACGTACGCCTGGTGCGCTCGGTACACGTCGCACACGGCCCGAACCATGCCGTCGACAAACACGGGCGTCGGCGGCAACTGTCCCTTCCGCATGGCTCGTTTCAGAATCAACAGCACCTCCTGAGCCCGACCGACGGCGAAGGCAGGAATCAGCACGCGTCCACCACGCTCCACCACCTCGCTGATTCGCCGCACCAAACGCTGCTCGGCCGCGCTGCGGTCTTCATGCAACCGTTCCCCGTAAGTCGACTCGCTCACCACCAAATCGACCACGAAGTCGGGACGGCCCAGCGCCGGCACCGTCTGCTGCGCCGTGACGCTGTAGTCTCCCGTGAAAAGCACAGTACCAGCCGGCGTCTCCAACAAAATCATGGCCGCCCCCAGGATGTGCGACGCAGGCAACCATTGAACCCGCACCTCACCAATCTGAATCGGCTGGTAGTACTGCACAGGGACCAACACCCGCAGCAAGTGCTCCAACTGCTGCGGGCTGTAGAGCGGCACGTCGGCCTCGCGCTCCGGCGAGTTCATCAACCGCAACGCGTCTCGAAGAAGAATCTTGACCAGGTCAATGGTCGGAGCAGTGGCAAAGACGGGGGCACCGGGAGCGGCTTCGGCTAGCACCGGAAGCCCGCCAGAGTGGTCCATGTGCGCGTGCGTCAACAGGACGGCGTCAATCGAGCTCGCGGACAACAGCGACAGGTCCGGAAGCGGACTGGGGCCGCAGTAGCGGACACCGCAGTCGATCACCAACGTCACTCCGCCCGCACGAACGACCGTGCACGAAGCTCCAATCGAGCCAGCACCCCCAAGAAACGACACCCGAATGCTGTTGTGACTTTTCATGATCCCTCCGTGGCGGCCTCCCGTGCCTCTTCGCCTCCGACCGTTCGACCCGAGCCGACTCGCCAGCTACCGCTTCCGCTCGCCCACCTCCCACCGACCGGAACTCGAGAAAACTCCCCGAACCGCAAACGGCCGGTCTCCACCAGCGGCCGCCCGTGCCGCGAGCCGGTGCCGCAAAATCGCTCCGCGACCCCGACGACAAGTTACGCCCCGCCGACGCACCTTTTGCCGCCGAACTGGTCGGACGGTCGCGAACGCGTCGCTCGGACGTCCGCCTGCACCGGCCATTTTC
The DNA here is from genome assembly GCA_964428935.1 of uncultured Planctomycetaceae bacterium. Taxonomy (GTDB): domain Bacteria; phylum Planctomycetota; class Planctomycetia; order Planctomycetales; family Planctomycetaceae; genus JAADHY01. The sequence goes on from CAYSAG010000070.1 coordinate 15,741, forward strand.
GAAACCCGCGGCCACGACGGCAAGCCGTTGGAGGAAACGTGGGTCCTGTCTCCTCCTCGCTCCAACCACTCCTCGCCGCACAACCGCCCCAGCCCATGTCGACCAAGCATTCGTTCTGACCGGTCCCGCCGGCCGACCCGTTCGTCGGTGCCGGCATTTTTGTCTCAAGTCGCCCAGTCGCACGACGCCCTTCGGCTCCCCTAACCCCTGCGGTTGTCAGGCCGCCTGGCAAAGCCAGCCGGCTGTGTGGATTTTGCCAGCGAGAATCCGAAGTTGCAATTTGACAACGCGCGGTCGTGTTCTAGAGTTGCGGCGACTCAGCATGGGTCACGACACGCCGGGGAACGGTGCGCTGAGTCGACGCACAACCTTGGGGGGATTGCATGCCGGTGAAATTGAGGGGCCGTGCGTGTGCTGTCGTCTTTCTGCTGACGCTGTCCTTTCTGACATCGCCTGCTGTCTGGAACCAAGCCGTCGGGGCGGAATCGACCGTCCGCGTCTCGGGCAATCGCACCGAGGTCGTTCGGCACGGGGAGTCGCTGGAGCAAGACCGGCGATGGCTGGACGCCATTGAGTACTACAAGGAAGCGCTGAAGCACTTCCCCGACGACGAAGACCTCAAGCTGGGACTGCGCCGAGCCAAGATTCACTTCGGCATTGAGCGCCGCTACACCGACCCCAGCTTCAAGACGCGGCTGCTCACCACGCCCCGCTACCAGCTCATGTCGTTGCTCGACAACGTCATGCTCAAGATTCGCGCTCACTACGTGGAGAACCTCAGCTTCACCACCCTGGTCGCTCACGGCACCGAAAGCTTCTACTACTCGCTGGCCAACCCGGCCTTTCTGCGGCAAAACCTGCCGACGGTCCAGACGGCCGCCGAACTGACTCGCCAACAAACGGCCGTTGCCCAAATGCGTCGAATCTTGCGCGACGAGTACTGGAACCGACCGGTCGCCGACCGCAACCAGGCGCTGCGCACAATCAACACGGTCGCCCAGACGGCCGAGAACCTCCTCGGCGTTTCCGGCCAGTGCGTCATCCTGGAGTACATTTTCGGCTTCTGCAACGCCCTGGACGACTACAGCGACTTCCTGACACCCGACCGACTGAACGACCTCTACGCAGCCATCGACGGCGACTTCGTCGGAATCGGCATTGAAATGAAGGCCGAGCGGGGCAAGGGCATGCTGTTGGTCAACGTGCTGCCCGGCAGCCCGGCAGAGGAAGGCGGGGCTCGTCCCGGAGACCACATTGTCGCCATCAACGGCATTGACTGCCGCGACATGACCACCGACGAAGCAGCCAACCTGCTGCGAGGTCCCGAAGGAAGTCGCGTCCGCGTCACCTTGCTCGGACCGGACGGAACCAACCGCCGTGAAGTGGTCCTGGTGCGACGCCACGTCGAAGTCAAAAGCATTCCGCTGGCGAAAATCGTCGACCCGGAACGAGGCATCGGCTACATTCGAATGACGGGGTTCCAGAAGACGACGCCGCAAGAGCTCGACGCGGCCATCCTGTCCCTGCGTCAGCAAGGAATGCGAGCGTTGATTTGGGACCTGCGCGGAAATCCCGGCGGACTGCTGACGGCAGCCGTCGAAGTGCTCGACCGATTCATCGACCGCGGCGTCCTCGTCTCCACACGCGGCCGAACGCTCGACCAAAACTGGACCTACTACGCTCACACAACCGGCACCGTCCGGGAACCGCTGGTCGTGCTCGTCGACTCCGACAGCGCCAGCGCCAGCGAGATTGTGGCGGGAGCGATTCACGACCACCGGCGCGGCATTCTGGTCGGACGACACACCTACGGAAAATGGTCGGTCCAGAGCATTTTTCCAATGCGAGACTCGACCGGCCTCAGGTTGACGACGGCCCGCTTCTACTCGCCAGCCGGACGGACTTACTCCGGCGTCGGGCTGGAGCCGGACGTTGCAGTGAAGCCGCCCACGGAGTACGTTGTTCGGTACCGGACAACGTCCAGCGCAGACCCGGCCACCGACCCGGACCTGCGCAAAGCCCTGGAGATTCTGCGTCGTCAACTGTAGGGGCTCCATGAGCGGCGAACCTCCGTCGTGGCTGACTCGCGGCAAGGGACTGGCTCCGCGCCTGGCCTGGTCCTTCCGCACCGACGCCGACCTGGTCTTTCTCTGCTACGCTCGCGAGTGCGGCGAGACGTTCGTCGGCGACCAGTCCGGCAGCATTTACCGCTTGGACCGGCGGGGCCAGATTTTAAGCCTGACCCGAGGCCTCCGGCAGCTCCGAGCCGGCGGTTGGTCCGACGTCGGTGGCTCGGGACTGCTCGCCCTGGGCGACGACCAGATTTCGTGGCTCGGCCCGGGCATGCAGGTCGAGTGGTCCATGCACCTGCCCGACTCGGTTCTCGCACTGACCGTCGACCCCTACGGCGACTACGCCGTCGTCACTTTGCAGGGCGGCACCAACTTCGTCGTCAACCGCTTCAAGAAACGGGTCGGCCTCTTTCAGACCCCGCGACCGATTCGGTTCGTCCAGTTCGTGACGGAGCGGGCGGAGTTTGTCGCGGCGGCCGAACACAGCCACCTGAGCCGCCACCGCTGGAACGGCGACGAAATCTGGAACCACCGACTGCTCAGCTCCATTGCCGACCTGGCCGTCACCGAAGATGGGTCGGTCATTCTGCTGGCCGCCATGAACCTGGGCGTGCAGTCCTACGACGGCAACGGCGACAGCCGAGCCTCGTACGTGCTCAACGGGACGGCCATGCAACTGGCCACCAGCGTGACGGCCGAACGAATCGCCGTCGCCACACTGGAAAAACGACTCTACTGGCTGGACTCGACCGGCCACCTGCTGTGGGGCACGGAACTGGACGAGCCGGTGGCCGAACTGGTCTGCGACCCGTTCGGCGAATGGATTCTGTTCGGCACGACCAGCGGTCGAGTGGTCCGGCTGGAGTGGTGACGGACGGACGCGGGCTCGCCGGACGTCGGTAACGTGCAAAAATCGCTCGTGGAGTAGGAGCAGCCTCGTGGACTACCAACGACGCGAGGCCCCTCGCCGCACGACACGCCCAGCCTTCCGACGTCGCCAACCCCCGGGCAACGTCCAGACGGCGACGACCTCCGCTAGTGCCGCTGGCAGGAAAGCGAGCCCCACTTGCAAGACCGAGACGGTGCCGTCGGCTGCGACCTGTAGAACAACGCGCGCAGCGTGAAGCCTCACACTTGACGGCTCTTTTGAGACTCGCAAGAATTTTGTCGCCGTGGCGGCCGGGAGCCGTTTGCGAGCCAGTTTTTCCTCCGTTTCCCGGCGAACGGAAGACCAACAGGTGGACGCGAGCGGCAGGAATCGGTCGGAAAGTCGAGAAGCCTCCGGCACAGCCGCGAAATAAGGGACTGACCTACTACGAACGACGGGGAATTCCGGCCGACGGCCGAACGGCTTCCGGCTGAATTGCGGGACGAGCGAGTCGGTCCCGCAGTGCCCTTCGCAACGACGCGGACAGGTAGCTCAGTTGGTAGAGCAAGGGACTGAAAATCCCTGTGTCGGCGGTTCGAATCCGCCCCTGTCCACTTTGAGTTGGTGAAATGCCGAGCGATCGAACGTAACCCCTTGTGACGCAAGGGGTTTTTCTTTTGCGCCCGATTCCGGTTGCAACTGCGAATGGCGGATTCCGGCAAGGCACTGCGCCGTTCTGTTCTTCGCGTCCCCCCGACCGCGCAGCTTCCTCCAAACCGGACAGGTTCGGCCTGCCGCCCGGCTTCAGCGCCGGCGGTGAGCCCCGGGCGGTCGCCATCAGAGATTGGTGACCGTCCCGCCAGTGCCTTGTGCCAGCCACGACCTCGACGCGGCGCTGTTCGTTGTCGTGGCACGCGGCCGTCAGGTTGCACCACCTCTCAGCCCACGCCACGACGCCTTGACGCGAGAACAGATCTTGGCTCTTCGTAAGATTGCGCGAGACGTAAAGGAGAAGTGAACGTCCTAATCTCATCTGAGGTTCCTCTGCTTGACGACGAGGACCTTAGCCCGGATTATTCACGAATTTTTGAAAAGTCTTCCTCCGTGCGTACGTAATTT
>CAYSAG010000071.1:0-19587 GCA_964428935.1 uncultured Planctomycetaceae bacterium
GGACCTGCTGAAGCAGATTGGTCAGGACAAGAACACCATTGTGTTTGTGTGCGGCGACAACGGCGGGCACGAGTACTTTGCCAGCCGTGAGCACCCTCGGGGCTTCCACGCTCCGAACGTGGACCCGCGAACGGGCGTGGAGTTCCGCGGAGGAAAGGGCAACCTGTACGAAGGCGGTCTGCGCATTCCAATGATTGTCTGGTGGCCGGGCAAGATTCAGCCCGGACGCGTCAGCGACCTGCTTTGGTACTTCCCAGACGTGCTGCCGACGCTGGCCGAATTGACTGGAGCTCCGGTCCCGAAGGACATTGACGGCATTTCGGTGTTGCCCGAGTTACTGGGCGAAGACGTTGTCGGCCACAAGCAACAGCAGCACGAGTACCTTTACTGGGAGTTCGGCCAGCAGGTGGCAGTGCGGTCCGGCAACTGGAAGGCAATCAAGCCGGGGCGGAAGAAGGCCTGGGAGCTGTACGACTTGAGCCGCGACATTTCGGAGCGACACAACGTGGCCGCCGAGCACCCGGACGTGCTGGCTCGATTGAAAAAGTACGCCGAAGAAGCTCACGAAGAACCCGTCGAGGGCACGTACTTCGACCGGTCGCTGGAAGAAAAGGACCGCCAGGCGAAGTGGGGCGACACGCGACTGCCCCGCAAAGTCTACCGGCTGCCGCGAGCGGGGCTGGTTCCCACGGCGGACATGAAAGTCGTTCGCTTCAGTAGCCAGTCAGAAGGCAACGGTAAGTTGGCCCGTTTCGCCATCGACGGCAACCCGGGAACTTGGTGGCACTCGCAGTTCGCTCCAGAGCTGAAGAAGCCACCGCACGAACTGGTCATCGATTTGGGCGCCGAACGGACGGTTCGCGGTTTCTACTACTTGGCTCGGCAAGACAGGAGCTGGAACGGCACAATTAAGGACTGCGAGTTTTACGTGAGCAACGACCCGGAGCATTTCGACACGCTGGCCGTCAAGGCCACCTTCAAGAAAACGAAAGAACCTCAGCGAGTCGACTGCCCGCAACCGGTCAAAGGCCGCTACGTGCTGGTTCGGGCGCTGTCTGAAGTCAACGGCGGGCCGTGGGCGTCGATCGCCGAGCTGGGAGTGATCGCCGAGTAACGGCACGGACGCCAGGCCCAGTCCGGGCCGGTTGCGGCGCGGAGTGGAACGCTTTCGCCGGTCGGTCAAAGCGACGGCCTGGCAGGCAGCGGCGGTCTTTGCCGGGCCGCGGCGCAGTGGCTGGACTGCGTCGGCCGAGCGGCCTGCTGGGCGAGCAACCCGCCGGGCCGTCCGCACCAGATGCCAACGGTGGCCAGCGCAGCCACCAGGACACGCACGGAATGAAGCCGCTGTGAATGCATTCTGGAGTTCCACCGGTCGGGCACGGGGCTCCCTTGAGCGAGGACGGTATAATAGGAAGCAGAGGCAGAATCGGGCTTACTGCGGTGACAGGGAGTGACCGTCGAGCGACGGTCGTCAGCCGGCCTCCCGAGCTCCGGCCGCGGAGCCCATTGTCGGTTCATGGGCGTCCGTTTGCGATCGGTTGCGAAGGAAGGAGGTGACCAATGGGAGCTCGAAAGAAACTCGTACTGGCCGCCGTGGCCGTTGCCGCGGTCCTGGGAGGCGCGAGCCGAGTCCTGGCCGATGACTGTCACCACCACGGCCATTACTCGTTCCACCTGCACGTTGGCGGTCCGGCCTACGTTTACGAAAGCCCTTGGGGCTGGGGCGGCATTTACTCGTACCATTACTACTCCCACTACGACGTCGTGCCGGGACCGGTCATCATTCACCACCATCACCACCGCCACTGGCCTCGTTACCGCAGGCACGTGACGGTCTACGGTCCGTACTTCGGTGTGGACATCGGGGTCGGACACCACCACAGCCACTACAACGTTCTGTTCCCGTACGGCGGCGTGATTATTGGCCATTGAGCCGGTCCTGTGGACCGCGGCGACAGCCAAGGTGAACCGCGTGAGAAGGTCGACGAGTTGGTCCGGCGTGTCCGGACGCGCCGCTTGACGTCCGGGGCCAGTAGCAGACACCAAGACGCCCCGCGGCCGTCGGAATGCTGACCTGCCGCCGGTCGCGGGGCGTTGTCACAGACGGACAGCCGGCCCCTCCAGACCGTCACACTCCCAGTTCCGCTTTCACCGCCGAGAACATGTCGACGGCGTACTGCAGGTCGTCCTCGGTGTGGACCGCTGACACTTGCACACGAATTCGCGCTTTCCCTTGCGGCACCACTGGGTACGAGAAGCCGATGACGTAGATGCCCTTTTCGAGCAACGCGTCGGCGAACCGTGTGGCCAAGGCGGCGTCGTAAAGCATGATCGGTACAATCGGATGCTCGCCCGGCAGGATGTCGAACCCACGCTCGGCCATTTGCTCGCGGAAGAACCGAGTGTTGTTCATCAGTTTGTCGCGCAAGTCACTGGTCCGCTGAATCAGCTCCAGCGCCTTGAGCGATGCGCCGCAGATGGGGGGAGCGAGCGTGTTGGAGAACAAATACGGTCGGGACCTCTGCCGCAATAGTTCGATGATTTCCTTTCGTCCGGACGTGTACCCGCCCGAAGCACCTCCCAGTGCTTTCCCCAGCGTTCCGGTAATGATGTCGACACGGTCCATGACTCCGCAGTACTCGTGCGTTCCCCGGCCGTTTTCTCCGAGAAAACCGACGGCGTGGGAATCGTCGATCATGACCAGAGCGTCGTAGCGGTCGGCTAACTCGCAGATGTCAGCCAGTTTGGCAATGTAGCCGTCCATCGAGAAAACACCGTCGGTCGCGATCAGCCGGAAGCGACTGCCATCCCGGACCGCCTGCTTCAGCTTTTCCTCCAGGTCGGCCATGTCGCTGTTGTTGTAGCGGTAGCGTTTGGCCTTACACAGGCGAATGCCGTCGATGATGGAAGCATGGTTCAGCTGGTCGGACAGAACGGCGTCTTCGGGGCCCAGCAGGGCTTCGAACAAGCCGCCGTTTGCGTCGAAGCACGACGAGTACAGAATGGTGTCCTCGGTCCCCAGGAACTGCGTCAAGGCGGCCTCCAGTTGCTTGTGCAATTGCTGAGTGCCGCAAATGAAGCGGACGCTGGACAGACCGTAGCCCCAGCGGTCCAGCGCCTCATGGGCGGCTGCAATAACTTCGGGATGGTCCGCCAGTCCCAGGTAGTTGTTGGCGCACAGGTTCAGCACCTCGCCCCGCTCGACCGTCTGCACGCGAGCTTTCTGGGGCGACGTCAAAATTCGCTCCGCCTTGTACAGTCCCGACTGCCGAATCTGCTCCAACTGCTGCTGCAAGTGCTCTTTGATCTTTCCGTACATGGCAAACCTCCCCGTCGTCTTTGCGGTGCCCGTGCGTCGACCCCGGCGAGCGTCTTCTCGTCAGCCCTCCTCCCACGTCAAGACGACCTTGCCGCACTGGCCTGTTTTCATCACCTCAAATCCTTTTTCAAATTCCGTGTAGTGGAACCGGTGCGTGATGACCGGCGAAATGTCCAGACCGCCTTGCAGCATGACCGTCATTTTGTACCACGTTTCGTACATTTCGCGACCGTAGATGCCTTTGATGGTCAGCGAGTTGAACACGACGGTGTTCCAATCGATGGCCATTTTGTCGCTGGGAATGCCCAGCATGGCAATCTTGCCGCCGTGGCACATGTTCTCCAGCATTTCTTGGAAGGCTTGAGGGGAGCCGGACATTTCCAGGCCGACGTCGAACCCCTCCTGCATTCCCAGCTCCTTTTGGATGTCACGCAGGCGTTCCTTCCGAGCGTCGACGATCCGAGTGGCTCCAAACCGCTTCGCCAGTTCCAACCGATATGGGTTGACGTCCGTAATGACCACGTAACGAGCCCCGGCGTAACGGACTATGGCGGCCGCCATCAGACCGATCGGACCGGCTCCGGTGATCAGCACGTCCTCGCCCAGCACAGGGAAGGAAAGGGCGGTGTGAACGGCGTTTCCAAAGGGGTCGAAAATGGCCTGGATGTCTCGCGGAATGTTCGGGTCGTGGTACCAAACGTTGGTTTGCGGCAAGACCAGGTACTCGGCAAAGGCCCCGGGCCGGTTCACGCCAATCCCTTTCGTGTCGGCACACAGGTGGCGCCGTCCGGCCATGCAGTTGCGGCAGCGTCCGCAGACGACGTGACCCTCCCCGCTAACAATGTCTCCCGGACGAAAGTCGTGCACGTTCGACCCCACTTCCACAATGCGGCCGACAAACTCGTGGCCGATGACCAACGGCACGGGAATCGTCTTTTGAGCCCACGCGTCCCAGTTGTAAATGTGCAGGTCCGTGCCACAGATGCCCGTGCGCAGCACCTTGATCAACACGTCGTTGATGCCGATTTTCGGAACGGGGACTTCCTGTAGCCACAGCCCGGGTTCGGATTTGGCTTTGACCAAAGCCTTCATCGTCTCTGCCATTGTGCTGCTCCTCTCGGTTGGTGTCAGCCAACGTCACACTTGCGGAAGCCGCTTGAGCGACCGACCTCGCCTGTCCGGTGGCCGCGAGCCGTAGACAAACGGGTGGCCCGGCTTCCGCCATAGTTCTCAGCGCCGGTAAATGGCGACGAGGAAGACGACCGCGTCGCCACGCCCGATGTTTTCGATCGAGTGAACGACGTCCGCGCGGTAGTGGGCCGAGTCACCTCGTCCCAATTCGACGGCGTCGTCGGCCGAGCAAACGCGAACCTTCCCTTGATGGACCGTGACGAACTCCCTCGTCCCCTCCAAGTGCGGCTCGCTCCGCAGCGCGTGTCCGGCTCGAAGCTTGAGCTCGTAAAATTCCACTTCCTTCTCCAGACGCAGCGGGAACAGCGTCCGCAGCGAGCACGTCTCGTCTCGGCGAAAAAAGTAGGCCTCGTCGTTCGACCGAATCACCTCGATCCCTTCCGGCTCCTCCGGGTCGCTCACCAGCTCGCCCAACGAAATGCCGAACGCCTTCGCAATTCGATACGCGACACTCAAAGTCGGACTGGCCTCGTTCCGCTCGATCTGACTCAGCATCGAACGGCTCACCCCAGAAGCCTCCGACAGATCCGACAGCGACCAATCCCGCTCGCGACGCAACTGCCGAATCCGTCGGGCCAGCCGGGCGGTGATGGCCTTCACTTCCGCTTCGCGACGCTGTTCCGACGACATTGGGTCCATGGAAGCACCTCGCGTTCCCTCGTCGTTCGGCCCCGTGTCGTACGCTGTCGGCGCTGGCCGGCAGCGAGCCGGCGAGCGTGTCCATGATAACGGACAAGCGTCCGATTTCAAGGATCGTTTTGGGCGCAGCTCCCGAACGGCAAGCTGGACATCTCGGCGGACGGACGCCAGAATGACTTGGCGGGCCGGGCGGTGAGCGTTTCGTGCCGAGCACGTTTCACCGGTCTGCTGGAGTTTCCCACCAAGGCCCTGATTCTGGGCTTCCCGTCGTCAACACGTTTCCATTCGTCGACGGTTTCCGTTCGTCACAGCGTTTTGACTTCCTGGAGCAACTCCCATGAGTCGATCCATTCCTGCCGGCGGCGATTTGCCCGAGCCGACGGTTCGCATGACCGAAGGTTGGCACTGCCTGCACGTGTTTTACCGAGTCGACCAGCGCGAGTTGGCTCGTCTGGGTGAAGCGGAGCGGACTGCTGGTCGGGAGCAGTTGGTGGAGCTTCTCTCGCCGGACCGGCCGGGCGCCCCCAAGCGGCTTCAGGCGTCGGTCGTCTCCGGCCACAAAGCCGACCTGGCGCTCATGATGCTGGACCCCGACCCGCTCCTGTTGGACGACCTGTGTCAGCGCATTCGGTCCAGTCCGCTGGGAACGGCTCTGGTTCCGACCTACTCGTTCGTCTCGGTGACCGAAGTGTCGGAGTACGTGCCGACGGTGGAGCAGTACGCGGAGAAACTGAAGCAAGACGGCGTGGACCCGGCCAGCCCGGCGTTTCAGGCAAAGGTCAAGGCGTACGAGCAGCGGTTGCCGAAAATGAACCAGCAGCGGCTGTACCCGGACTTTCCGCCCTGGCCCGTCACGTGTTTCTACCCAATGAACAAGCGGCGTCACCCGCTGGCCAACTGGTACACGGAGCCGTTCAGTCGTCGTTCCGAAATGATGGCCGAACACGCGACCAGCGGAATTCGTTTCGCCGGAAAAGTGGTGCAGCTCATTACAGCCTCGACCGGTTTCGACGACTGGGAGTGGGGCGTGACGCTGTGGGCGCGGGCCCCTGAGTTCATCAAACAGATTGTCTACTCCATGCGGTTCGACGAAGCGTCGGCGAAGTACGGCGAGTTCGGGTCGTTCTACGTCAGCTACGTCCTGTCCGCGGCGGAAGTGGTCAAGCACTTGAGGCTGTGAGCGGCGGACGGGCCTGTGCGGTCGCCGAAGTCAGGGTCTCGGGCAATGAGAGCCTCGGCGGCGCCTCAAGCGGGTCCGTCTGTCTGCCTCGCAGACCCCGTCACAGAGCGCGAAGTGACAGCTCGTCTCACCAGCGGCCTCGACGGCAAAAAGGCCCGCCTGCCGGAACGGGTTCCGACAAGCGGGCCTTTGACCGTGGTTGAGCGGTCTGCAGGTTTGTCCGGTCAGAAGCGGTACGCCTTGTTGTTCCGGTCGAAGTCGCTGTCAGCCAGTTGCTGGTTCAGCCGGACGTTCGTGAAAGCGTAGTACTCCAGCAGCGTCGAGCCGTCGACGTCGTTCGGGTCCACGTGTTCGACCAGGTCCGGCCACGTGAAGTTCTTCACGGCGACGGGCAAGAAGGTTTCCTGGTCGAGCAGCAAGATGCTTTTTCGGTAGGTGGGTGAGTAGTTGCGGTCGGTGTACTCGACCACGCACGCGTAGCACTGCCGTCCTTCGAACTCGACCCCCGCTTGCAGCAGGCACTGTACTTTGTCGGCGTTCTGCAGGTCGCGGCGCCGGTACGGAAGGATTTCCTCCACAATTTGCAACATGCCGGCCTTGGTAATCGGGTAGCGGGCCTCTGCCAAGGCCAACGCGCTGTTCGGGTCGAGCTTCAGCGCGGGCAGACGCGACTTCCACCCACCGAACTTGACCAGCATTTTGTTGTCGTTCTGGCCCTCCACGTACAGAACCTGTCTCCCTCGGTCGCCCTTCAACCATTTCATGTAAATGCTGAAGGGACGGTGGCGCACCTTCATGAGCATGACCTGCAGTTCGGTCAATTTGCCGTTGATGCGTTCCTGCTTCTGGAACGTGGCCGTGTAGTCAGACACTTGCTTCAGCAACCGTTCGCTCTTTTCGAGCATGAGCAGGTTGACCAGCAAGGCCATTCGGCCGGTCAAGACGTTGTCCGACTGAGGCGTTTGCTGGTCGGCCGGGCGCGGTTGCGCCGGGTCAGCGGAGGGGTCGGCTTGAGCAGCGTGACTGGTCGCGCTGGCACTCGGGCGGTCGACGGCCAACGCCGTTCGTTTCGATTCTGCGTTGCCGGCGGTCTGGCTGGAGTCGCTGGGCCCAGTGCGGGCGACGTCCGTCCCCGTGCCGCCGGTCGCTTGCCGGGCCGCCGACTTGTGGGACGTGGAGGCCGGCGGCAGCTGGGCCAATTGGATTTCGGGCGGGCAGTGACTGGCGGCGACGTGCGCCTCGGCTTCGTTCGTCACCGCCCGGACCGGCTCCGGCTGGACGTTCATTTGCACCACGGCGGCAGCCGTCGCCACGACCAACACCGCCAGGCAATTCCGACCGAAGCACCCCTTTTCGGCGGACTGGGCTTCGCTTCGTCTCGACATGACACCTCAGCCTTTGCGTTCGTCGGCCAAACTTGGACCGGCTTTCGCTCCACAACTGGACGGTCAGAGCGAAACGGAAGACAGGACGTTCGGACGACGGCTGCGTCCGGCGGAGCCTGGGTGGACTGGCAGGCCGGTGCGCAGCCCTTCGTGCGGTCGGTCTGCCGTCGTAGTCGAGGAATCGGCGAGGTGGTCGAGTTGGGCTGAGGCTTTGTGACGGGGAAGGGGAGAGTCGCCGGCAGGACCTGTCTGTCGTCGCGATTAATGCACGTGTAGCCGTTCGGCCGTCGGTGCCGGACGTGCGCCGCGACGGAACCCAGTTTCGCCAGACCACGCAGCAGAAAGGGTCGGCAAGTCGAGCGCCGGCGGTAGGACGAGCGCAACCCGAACGCGGCGCAAAAAGCAAGGGCGTCACGCGAGCCCCGGTCGACTTCGTGACGCCCTGGTGGTGTTTGGAATGAGCGGTGCTCAGCCGAGCCGCGCCGCCGACTCGGCAGCGACGCTCAGCCTGTCGCCGCTCAGGCTACCCAGTCACGCCGACTTGGAAAGCTCGGCGGCGACCTGGTCGAAGTACTTCACGCACTGAGCCAGCTCGGGCAACGAGTTCTCCCAGTTGTACTCGTACTCAATCGAGAACACCGCCTTCACTCCCTGGTCGTAGATTTCTTGCAGCAACGCTCGAACGTTGGCCTTTCCGGTTCCCCAAGGAACGTCGTGTGCGCCGCGGCCGTAGTCGTTCAGGTCTTTGAAGTGGAAAGTAATGATTCGCCCTTTCAGCTTTTTCAGTTGCTCCAACGGGTTCAGGCCAGACCGCATCCAGTGGCCAGTGTCGGCGCACGCTCCAATTCGTTTACTGCGTCCTCTGCAGACCTTCAGCACCGTGTCCGGGTTCCAGTAGCGGGACGGCTTCGGGTGGTTGTGAATGGCGACGTTGATTTGGTACTCGTCGCACAGCTTTTCGATTGTGTCGAATGCCTCGAACGGAGGTTCGGACACAATTGTTTCGATGCCCATTTCCTTGGCGAAGTCGAAGGTCTTGCGGTCTTTGCGTTCGTCGCCGGTGAGTCGAGTCACGCCGAAATTGGCCAGTTTGACGCCAGCGTCGTTCAGGCGCTTGAGCACTTCCTTGCGCTGTTTGGGCGTGAGCGACTCGTTGGTCTTCACACCCGGCTGCTCCGGGCTCAGCTTCTGTCCCGGGTAGGCCTCAATGTAGTGCAGCCCCAACGACTTCACTTTCTCAATGGCTTCGTAGAAGGTGAAGAGGCGAAACGTGTAGGCCTGGCAGCCCAAACGCCAACCGATTTTCTCGGCGTGAGGAGCTCCAGCGGCCAACTGTTCGGCCCAAGCCGGGACGGTGAAGGACGCCGCGGTGGCAGCGGCCAGCGTCGAGCCGGTCGCTTTCAGGAAGTCTCTGCGGTGTAGTCGAGTGGTCATGGGGAAGTCTCCTTGAAACTGTCGGTGCAAGCGGGGTGACACGACTTGCAGGACGGTTACGGAAAACAACGAACGCGTCGGGAACCGCGAAAACGGCAGGCACGTCGGGAGCCGGCCGCACGGAACGTCTGGCTGAAGCTCGCGCAGGCAGCGGCCGGCTCCTTCCGCGCCCTCGGCTCAACGCCGAGTCACTTCAATTCTTTGATTCGAATGTTGCGGAACTCGACCCGAGCTCCGTGGCCCAGGAACCCAATGTGCCCTTTCTTGTTGAGCAGGCCACGCAGCTTGTGGCCGTGAATCGACTTCTCACCCAGCTTGCTGGTGTCGGCGTCGACAATGACCGTGCCGTTCAGAGTCACGCGAATGTGGGTCCCCTTGGCGTAGATTTCCATGGAGTTCCATTCGCCGGCCGGTTTCAAGAATCCCCGTTTCGCAGCCACGGCACCGTAAATCGACCCGTTGTACTGCTCGGGCTTCAGGTGGGCGTAACGCGGGTGGTAGTCGTCGAGCAACTGAATTTCCATGCCTGCGTAGGCCGGGTTGCTGTTGAGCGGAGCTCGAATGCCGACACCGTTGTTCCCGCCGGGCGGCAGCTTGTACTCGAACCGCAGAATGAAGTCGCTGTACTCCTTCTCGGTGAACAGGTTCCCGCCTCCGTTCTTCTTGCAAACCAGCACGCCGTTCTCGACGGTGTAACCCTTCACGCTGCCGACCCAGCCGTCCAGGTTCTTGCCGTTGAAAATCGGCACGAAGCCTTCCTCGTTGTCCTGTTGAGACAACTGTGCCGCTGCGGCCTGGGCTTGTCCACAACACTGAGCCAAGCTCAGCGCCGGGCCGACAACCAACACGAAAGACAAAGCAGACGTCGCCAACATGGTCCAACTCTCCCTTCAACTGAAGTTGTGCCTGCAGGAACGACGGGCCGCCGACCTCGAACCTGGGTCGGGGCGGCCTCTCTGTCGGCACCGGAACGTGAGGTCTTCGTTCCGGGCCGAGTCGCTACAACGACTTCAAGTACTCAATCAGGTCGTTCAATTCTTCAGCCGTCAGCTCCTTGGTGTGTCCGTGTTTGTCGTGCGGGTTGTATTTGGTGAGCACTTCGCGCAACGTGCGAGCTCGGCCGTCGTGCAAGTAGGGAGCCGTGCGCCAGACCTCCACCAGCGACGGCGTGTCGTACCGGCCGTCCGGCTCCAGCGGCGTCAGCACCCCCACGTTGTGCATTCGTCGGTCGGTGAAGTACGGGGCCGGGTGACAGCCGGAGCAGTGAGCTTTGCCTTCGAACAGCGCTCGGCCTCGTCGAGCCGCCTCGGTCAACTCGCCGTCCGGTCTTCGGTGCGGGTTCGGCTCGGGCCGGAGCGACTTCAGGTAGGCGTACAAGTCGTCGACCTGCTGGTCGGTGGGGACGGTCAGGTGTCCGGCAAGGATGCTGGTCCGAGCACACTCCTTGGCCGTCTTGCGCGTCGCTCGTCGGTTCAGCGGGGGCGTCCGGTCGACGTAGACCAGGCTGGGAGTGTCTTTCGGGTTTCCGATTCCGTCGCGCAGGAAGTCCCAGCGCAGGCCGTCGACCCGGCCCTGGTTCGGGTGACACGACGCGCAACTGTGCCACCGCTGAAACGCCAGCCGAGCGTCGTGAAAGAGCAGCTCGCCGCGACGAACCGCGTCGGGCGCCGGCTGGGGTCCGAGCGACAGGCGAGCGACGGTCTGCCCCGTCTCGGCGTCCAGCACCGCCAGCTGGCCCGAGTAGTAGTTCGCCACCAGCAGTCGGCTTTGGTCCGGCGTCACGGCCAACCCCTTCGGCCCCAAGCCGCCGCTGGAAAACCGACGAATGGCCCCGGCAATGTACAAGGCCGTCAGGTCGTTTTCCAGCTCCGACAGCACGCGGCGGTCCTGCTGAATGCGCACCCAAATGTTGGGCCGCATTCCGTCCTTCAGTTCGGCCAGCGGCTGTGGAATTTTCCCGGCCAGCAGTTCGTGGACCAGTCCCACCTCGACGGTCGACACCTCGTGCACTCCGGTGTGCGTGACCCACAGGCGGCGGCCGTCCCGGGAACACACGACCGAGTGCGGGTTGGCCGCTCCCCGCGTCAGCTCGTCCAACAGGAACGTGGCCAGCCGAGCGGTCCGCTGCAGGTCAATGACCGTCAGCGCGTACGTGTTCACCCAGCCTCGTTCCAGCTGCGTGACGGGCAAGTTGAACCGCCCCAAACCGTGGACCACGTAGGCCCACCGGCCGTCCGGACTGACGCACACGCCCTGCACGACGGTGGAGCCGGGCGGGAGCTTCACGGTCGAGACGTGGAAGTCGCTCGTGTCGAGAACCGACACGACGGCCGAAAGAGTCGGGTCGGTCTCGGGACCGTACGGAAGCAGGTTCACGACGACCAGCTTTTTCTCGTCCGGGCTCAAGGCCGCTCGCGCCGGTTCCCGAACCACTCGAACCCGACGCACTTCAGCCGGCGGCGTGCGACTCAGGTCCACCACCGAAACCGTGTCGTCGTCCTGGTTGCAGACGTAGAGCCGCTTCGACCGCTTGGCCAGGACGACGGCCACAGGCCAGCGAGCCACGGCAATGCGCTCGACGACTCGCCCGGCACCCGTGTCGACCACGGCCACCGTGCCGGCCAGCCGCTCCGCGACGAACAGCCGACGGCCGTCGGCCGACAGCGCCAGCCCTCGCGGCTCGCCCCGCAGTGGAATTTCGCCCGTCTTCTTTCCGGCGGCCAAGTCGAAAACCGTGACGTTGGCCGCCGTGCTGTCCGACACGTACGCTCGCCGCCCGTCCGGAGACACGACGACGTCGTACGGAGACCGGTAACGCGGACGGCCAGGCTGCCCGCTGGCCGCCGCAGCGGTCGTCGACGCAACCGCCAGAACCAGCAGAACCGGCTGCCACTGGAAACCGAGACGACGCGGGCCCGTCTTCATTCGACCGGTCCTCCTTCTTGCGTGGGTTCGTTGCGTGCGCGGTGTGGTCGTCACCGAACGGCTGTTTGCCAACGGCCACGCCCCGACACGCAGCGGGCGGCGAAACAAAAGAAGCACCACCACGCGGCGGTCGCCAGACGTCGCTGAAGGACGGGGTCCGGCCGTCGGCAAGAGAGCTCCGCTGGCCCCGCGGCGGGACGTGGGCGTCGACCGTCCGCGGACCTTCCAGCGTACCAGAATGGCTTGCCGTTGCAACGAAGGACCGAGCGGGTGCCGGCCGTCGCGCGGTCGACAAGCTGCGCGGCCGCGGCGCGTGCGTCCCGCCGTCGCCCTTCGAAGCTCGGCGGGACAAGCCAGCGCGAACCAGCTCAGCGCGAACGGGCACACGCCGCAGTGAATTGAGGCCGGTGCCTGACGTGCCCGGCCGGCTGTCGGTAACATGGAATTGTGGAAGTGGCGGGTCGTCGAGCCTTTCTGGGTCGAGGAGGACACGGCCGGGCCCGCCGTCTGTCGGCGACGAGCTTGGCAGCGGCCGCCCGGCCGCGTTGGGCGGCGAGTGGGTCTGGCCGCGAGTTGCTGGTGCCAGACGGTCCCACACGCTGGACCGGGCGTCGAGCCAGTTGAACGACAAAGTGGAGGTTGTCGGCCGCACTGCGGGCAGCGCGACCGGCGGGGCGTCGGGCGAGTCGACCGTTCACTCAGCCAGAACTCGAAAGAGGACCGCAGCAATGAGACGAGCTTGGGTGTTTGCGTGCGTCGCTGCCTGTTTGCTGCTGGCGAGAGTGTGCGGAGCGGTAGAAGTGGCCGGGGCGCGGGTCGAGCTGGTCGAGCCGGCTGGAGCCGCCACGGTGACGGCCCGAATGGTCGGCAAGCACCAACTGCGAATCGACGTCGACCCACTGGAGCAAGGGCTGTCGCTGACAATTGGCGTGCGTCTGCCCGTGAGCGGCCCGAATTACTGGCCGGTCGAGGACGTTGTCGTCACAGACTCGTCTGGACAGCCAGTCCCCGCTCGGCACAACGGCACGGAGTGGGAACAGTTCACGCTGGCCGTCCCGCCGAAACGGGCCAGCTACACAGTCCGAGTGGTCCGGCCGGCCGGTCCGCGGCCGAAGGTGTTTCCGGAGCGCGAGCGTCAAGTCAGCGACCCCGACAGCGGGCTGACGGCGACCATTGCCAACTGGTACGGTGGGCGACAGGCGGCGCTGTGTCTACGGTTCGACGACTCGCACCCGACTCACCTGTCGACGGTCATTCCCGCCCTGCGCCGCTACGGCTTTCGAGCCACGTTCCTGATCAACCCGGGTGAGCGCGACGAGCGTTGTCCGCCGCGGTGGCGGTCGAACTTTCACCGGCACCGGGCCGAGTGGGAAGCGGTCGCGCGGGCTGGCGACCAGGAGTTCGGAAACCACACGGCTCACCACCGCGGAGCGACCAGCGACGAAGACATGGAGCGCGAAATCGGCGAGGCAGCAAAGGTCATTTGGCGGCTGTTCCCGAACCGAAGCAAACTGCTGGCGTTGAACCTGGGCGGCGGAACCTGGTGGGTCACCAGCCGGCCGCTCCGCTACTACCTCGACAAGTACCCGTCGTTCTTGGTCACCGGCTCACTGGGCATGGACGACACGTACGGGAACCGCGTCGAAGCTTTCCGGCAATATTTGGAACGAAACCTGGCACCGGGCCGTTTGGGCTGGTGTAAGGCTCACTTTCACTCGGTCGGCGACGGGTACGCGACCAGCTTGCAGCACTTTCTGGCCGTGCTCGAAATTGTCAAACAGCACCAGTCCGAATTGTGGGTCGCGGGTCTGGCCGACGCGTACAAGTACCTGACGGAGCGGCGAGGGGCCAAGCTGACGCTGGACAAGGCGGGACCACGCCGTTTGGCTCTTCGTCTGCACTGCACGACCGACCCGACGCTGTTCGACCAGCCGCTGACCGTGGAGCTTCACGTGCCGCGACGCTGGGCCGCCCACGGCGTCACCGTGACCGACTCGACCGGCCGGTCCGTCCCGACAAGCGAAGGTCGCTCACCCGACCACCAAACCTTGGCCGTCCGCTTTGACGTCCCACCCACCGACGCGACCTACCTTGTTGAACCCAACCACGACTGACGTCACACCATTCGGTTGGAGGTGCTCCATGAGTAAGCTTGCAAGAGCTTGTCTTGTACTCTGCTGGGGAGTGTTGTCGGTGTGTCCGGTTTGCGCGGCAGACGAGCCGGTCCTGCACTTTACGAACCGAAAAGACACGAGGCGGTGGTTCGAGCAGGCTCGGTTCGGCATTTTCATTCACTGGGACCCACGGAGCAACGTGAAACTGGGCTCCTTCGACCCAGACATTCGTCCGCAGGTGAAGCGGGCGCAGGCAGCGGCCATGTTCGACCAAGTCGGGCCGAACACCTACAAGTGGCAGACCTGGAACCCGGTCCATTTCGACCCGTCCGCGTGGGTGGAGCTGTTCCGCGAGGCCGGAGCGCGTTACGCCACATTCACCACCATGCACGCTTTCGGCTTCTGCAACTTCGACAGCCCGTTCACCGACTTCGATGTCCTGTCCACGGCCTACAAGAAAGACATTGTCCAACAATTGGCTCAGGCGGCCAAAGGGCGGCTGCCACTCATGTGGTACTACAACGCGGCGGCGGCCGAAGGCGGACGACACATTCCCAAAGAGCTGTGGCCCGATTGGTACAAAAGCCTTTGGAGGAACGTGAAAACCTACGACGAGCTGCGGGCCAAGAACATTCTGCACCTCATTACGAACACCGACCGTTACGGCAAAGTCGCCGGCATTTGGTGGGACGGTGGCGGCAAGTGGGACATGCGCGAGCCGGCCAACCGGGGCCTCTTGAGACGCCTTTTCCAGGCACAACCGTGGCTGATCATGAGTCCGCGCTGCGGCCACCCGGACCACAAGCCGGACTGGCGGTGCTCGGAACAGCGGGTCGGGGCCTTCAAAATGGAACCGCAGTGGGAAATGTGCGTTCCCATTGAATCGAGCGTCTGGTTTTGGGCCGGAGGAAAAGAGAACAACACGAAAGACGTCGAGCACTGCTTGAAGCTGCTCGTCATGTGTGCGACGCGCGACGGAAACCTGTTGTTGAACATCAGCCCCATGCCCGACGGACGAATCCAGCCGCTGCAGGCGTCGATTCTGCGGGGCATGGGACGGTGGCTGCGCCGCTACGGCGAGAGCATTTATTCGACCCGAGGCGGTCCGTACAGGCCAGGGCCGTGGGGCGGAGCCACGCGGCGCGGCAACACGGTTTACTTGCACGTGCTGCAAGTCCTGCAAGACGGCCAGCTCCAGTTGCCCCCGCTGCCCGCTCGGGTTGTCTCTGCCAGCATGCTCACGGGCGGAACGGTTCGGCTCGAGCAAGACGACAAAGGGCTCAGGCTCTTCCTGGACGACGTGGCCCGGCAGGCTCCAATCGACCGCATTGTGAAGCTGACGGTGGACCGAAATACGCTCGAGCTGGAACCGATTCGGACCGACGGCAGTTCGTCTTTGGCCAGTCAGGCCACCGCCGTCGCCAGCAGCGAGTTCTCGTACAAACGGCCGAGCGGGAAGCGAGTGGTCGACGCGGCCGCCAACGTGGTCCGCTCGGACGGCGGCCCGGGCGGCTACTGGACGGCTCAGCCCGACGACCAACAGCCGTGGCTGGCCCTGCAGTTCCAGAAGCCGGTCACCTTCCGGCAGGTCTACGTGGTCGAGAAGCACACCCGCATTCGGAAATTCGAAATCCAGGCAGCCGGAGGGACGGGCCAGTGGCAAACGCTCTACCGCGGCGAGCGCATGAACTACTGCTCGGTCCGACTCGCTCAACCCGTGACCGCCAGCCGAGTGCGAGTCGTCGTTCTGGAGACGGCCAACGACCCGCCACAAATTCGCCAGTTTGACATTTTTCCGTAAAACACTGGCGCGGGAGGTGGGGCCGCACAGCAGGGCAGACGGCGGATTTCTGTCGCCTTCGGTCGACCAGCGGTTGCAATTGGCCAAGCGACCAAAGTAAACTTGCGTTTGTCCGGTTTCGTGCTCGGACTTTCCGCACTTGTGAATCCCACCCACGCCAAGGGTCCGCACGTTGCCTACACGGTTCCTCGACACGTCTGAAACAGGGAGAAGTACCATGACTGAGAACGTTTCGCGCCGAGACTTCTTGAAGACGGGAGCCACGGTGGCTGCCGCCGCCACGACCGCCGTCACGCCAACCTACACGGTCTACGCGGGCAACCCCGACAACAAGGACACCCGAGGCATTTTGAATTACAACGAGCAAATGGAGTACCGCCGGGGTGGAAAGACGAACCTCATGTTCTCGGCGGTGTGCCTGGGGGGTCACTGGAAGCGAGTGAACACGGTCGTCCCGGGCCTCTTCAAAGGCCGCAGTTGGCTCAGCGCCGACTTGAACAGCAAGGAGTTCGAGAAGAACCGCTACGACGTCGTCACGCGGTGCATTGAGCGAGGCATCAACTACATCGACGCCTGCACGAAGCAGGAATGCATCATGTACGCCAAGGCCCTGAAGGGCCGACGCGACAAAATGTACCTGGGCTTTTCGTGGTACCAGGAGGAAATGAGGCATTTGAGCCGCGAGTGGCACAAGGCGGCCAAGCGCGGCAAGCCGTACCCGCCGGGATGGATCACTCAGAAACTGAAGGAAGCGCTGGACCACGGGTTCAAAGAGACCGGTCTGGACTACGTCGACGTGTGGCGAATCACGTGCTACGAGAAGAGCAGCCAGCACGCCGACAACGAAATGGAAGAAATGCTGGAGGCTCTGGCCTGGGCGAAGAAGACGGGCCGAGCCCGTTTCACCGGCATTTCCTCGCACGACCGGCCGCACATCAAGAAGTGGATTCAGTTGGCTCCGAAGGAGCTGGAGGTCATTTGCACGCCCTACACCGCAAAAACCAAAATGCAGGGCACGAAAATTGTGCAGGCCGAAGAAGGAAACTCCACTCGGGTCGTCCGCGACGAGGGCACCGGGTGGGAGAACACCTTGTGGTACATGATGCAAAAGTGCGACGTGGCCTGGTTCGGCATCAAGCCGTTTGCAGGCGGGTCCATTTTCCAGGGGACCAGCGCTCCAGACGACCCGCACCGAGAAGAAGACGACCGAATCGCCCGGTTGACCATTCGGGCCATTCTGACCAACCCGGTCATTACGGCTCCCATTCCGGGACTGATTACTCCGGAGCAGGTCGACAACGTCGCTTTGGCCGTCCTGCAGCGTCGGGCTTTGGACGTGAAGGAACAGGCCGACCTGGACCGCGCGACGGACCGAGCGTTTGCCAACTTGCCCGACCACTACCAGTTCCTGAAGAACTGGGAGTACGTCTAAGGAGTCGTCCGGGGCCTGAACGGCTCGACGCCACTCGGCCTTTGCTGGGACGGAAGCGACGAGGCCGTCGTGGCGTGCGGCGGCCTCGGCCTTCTCCCGCTTTTGCTCGTTGGCCTCGGTCCGGCTCGGACGCGGGGACCGCTGAGCGTCCCGGGTTGGAGTAACGGGAGGCAGTCGAGCGTGGTCACGCCAATGCTTTCCGCGTGGTCGCGGTGACCCGACGTCGAAAGCCTTGCAGCTCGGTCCGCGGTTCTTCCTCGCAGGTTCGCCAGTCGACGAACTCCGCAGGCGGAAGGTTGTTTGTTCGAGGTGTTGGAATGAAACGCTTCCTTACGCTCTTGACCGTCGTGGCCGTTGCGGCGTCGTGGTGGTGGAGCGGTCGTGGCGACGAACGTTCCGGCACGGCCGCAGCTGCTCCGCCTTTGTCTCTGGAAGGTTACTTGGACGAGAAACTGCCGGAGGCCGACCACGACCGTCCGAAGCTGAAGGTCGACAACAGCGCCTGCTACGTCTGTCACGAAAACCTGGCGGACGAGCCGTTGGTCGTCCGACACGGCCAGTCGGACGAGAAGATTGGGTGCGTCAAGTGTCACGGCGAGTCGCTGGCTCACCGCAACGACGAGGACAACGTTACCCCGCCCGACAAAATGTACGGACTGCGGGACATCGACCGAATGTGTCGGGAGTGCCACGAGTCGCACGACGTGGCGGCCCGGAAAGTGCTTCTGCGGTGGAAGCAGCGCTGTCCCGAAAAGACCGACCCGCGTCGAATCGTGTGCACCGACTGCCACTTCCGTCACCGGTTGGCCGTGCGCACGGTGCGGTGGGACAAGAAGACGGGCCGGCTGCTGACCAATGAACCGCCGAAAAGCTCTGACTCACAGCCGGCCGGCGGGAACTGAGCCGACGCGGGACCCGGCCGGTCCGGAGCGAGAGCGTCGCAAGCCGCGAGCCTCATGGCCCGTTCGCCACCCGGCCCGGGCAAAGCCCCTTCCGCAGACCGCGAGCGCCCTGCCGCGTCGAACAGCTCCGGCGCTCGTCCCACGTCTCCACATCGCAGGCCTCCACGTCCGGACGCACGACGGACTTTGTGATTTCGAGGAACGGCCTGTTGAAGTCCCCGCTTCCCGCGTTCGCGGCAGAAGGTGGCTCGCCCAGAAAGCCGGGTGAGGGACTTTCCAATCCCAGCCTTTCGTGGGACCGTTCAGACCGAAAGCCCCGGTCCCGGCCGCCCCTTGACCGACGCGGCTCCCCCCATCCGCCCTTCGGGCACCTTCTCCCCTGGGAAGAGACCGTGCTGCTTTTCGGGACTTGTGAGCCGACGAGTTGTGGCGGTCAGGTCTTGAGCGGGAGCTGGAAGAAACCTCCTTGTCGTTCAAAAATCCAACCCACAGGGGGTATCTGTGCATGCTAACAGTAGAGTCAAAAAGTGAAAGCAAGCACACAACGGCGACAGGAGGTTGACAAAGGTCCGAACCCATCGCGGTTTCGATCGCCCCCTGGACGCGGCAGTCGCTCGAGTGGCAAGCCATCGACAAAAGGTTGCCGGCGAATCATCTGGCTCGAATCGTCTCTTTCTGTGTGGACTGTTATCTGGACCTCAGCGGCCCGCTACAGGAATTACGGTCGCCAGGACAGTCCGGCCTTTCCGCCGGTCCTGCTGCTGAAGGCCCTTCTGTACCAAGTGCTGCTGGGGCATCTCAGTTCGTCCACCTGGTCCCGCGAGGCACAGCAGTCCGATCCGATAAAGTGGCTGCTGTTTGGTGGCAACGTGTCCCGTCGGCGGTGGTACGCGTTCCGGGACCGCATCGGTCCTTACCTGGACGAGACGATCGCTCAGGTGCTGGCGTGGGCTCAGAGCTTGGGGCTGAACCAGGCCGAGGAATGCCTGGTGGATGGCACCTTTGTGGCCGCGAATGCTTCGCGTCATCGGATGCTGAATGCGAAGCGTTTGCAAGCCCGTTGCCGGGAGCTGGAGGAAGCGACGAGGGGTGCGATCGCTGTGATGCGCGCGGGATGGGGGCGAGGGGGTTGTGATCCAATTGGCCTGCGCCCTGCTCTGGTACAGGCGACTCCACCGTCTGGTCACGAGTTGAAGATTTTTGAGATAGGCTCTACTCAAGGGCTCCGCCCTTGGTATCCCGAGTGAAGCCAGAGCGGCAGAGGA
>CAYSAG010000072.1:0-19526 GCA_964428935.1 uncultured Planctomycetaceae bacterium
GGAACGGCCCCGCCGGCCGCCGACTCGTCGGAGCCGCGCGGTGCCGGCGTTTGGTCTTGGCTGCAAGAACCGCTGGTTGCCGGCTCGCTGGCGGCCTTTGCCGTGGTCTACCTGTACCAGTTCGTTTTTGCCGGCACCGTCGACTTGCGGCTGTTGGTGCTGGCCGCCGTGACGGCCGTCGTGGCGTGGACGCTGGGCTCCGTTCGCGTCACTCGACTGGGGCTGGCAGCGGCCGGGCTGGCGCTGGTGGTCCACCTGCTGGGAGCCGGCGGAATGGAAATGCCGGCGGTAGTGGAGGTGCTGTTCGTGCTGGTCGTCTTGGCCGTGCCGCCGTCGCAAGCGGAACCGCTCGGCCGCCGGCTCGACTCACCGACCGAACGACCGCGCGACCCGAAAGACGTTTCGGCGGCCCGTGGGTTCGACGCACGTTCCCGTTGGCCCTTCTGGGCAGCGGCCACCGCGGGGGCCGTGGCGTTCTGCGGCTGCCTGTGGACGGCCACGCTTCCGGTTTGGAACCGCCAGGCTCTGGTTGCCGCCGCCGACTGGGCGGCGCTGGAAGGCCAGCCGCCGGGCCGGGTGCTGGAGCTGTACGAGCGAGCGGCTCGGGAGGACCGGTGGTCGGCCGAACCTTGCGTGCGAGCCGCTCAGTTCGCCGCGAACCTGTGGCAGGCCGCACGCCAGAGGCCGGACGCCCAGTGGGAGGCCGAAACCTGGTTCGCAGTCGCCGTGCAGCGCTACGAGCGGGCCATTGAGAGGAACCCGCTGGAACCGGAGCTGTACGCGGAGTTGGGCGAATGGCAGTTCCGGTTCTACCAAGCGACGGGGCAACGGAAGGCACTGCAAGACGCTCAGCGTTGCTTTCAACAAGCCGTTCGGTTGTACCCGACCAACTCACGCTACTGGTGGCGGTTGGCCGTCGTCACGGCCGAGCTGGGCGAACACGTGCAGGCCACCCGTTTTGCGGCGGAGGCTCTCCGGCTGGACGGCGTCTACCACGCAGCCGGCCACGTGGACAAGTTCTTGCCGCCCGAGGCCGTCCAGACGCTCGAGCGGTTGGCTGGGCCGGCGACGTCCGCGGCCGGAGCGGAAAGCCGAGAGAAAGGCCGCCGCAGGACGGCAACCGGCTCGGACTGACGCTGCGGAGGCCGGCACGGGTGGGCTGGTCTGCTCCCCGCCAGTCCGGGCGGCAAAATTCCCGCGTCGAGCGTGGTTTTGTCGTAAGAATGAACAGCCTAGAATTCACGCGTTCGTCCCGTCTGGTGTCGGTTTGAGGGTTAAAAGAGCTCGAGGTCGAAAGAGTGTGAGCGGCCTGAGCCGTGGGCGAGCCGCCAGGGCGGGGCACGGTCTTCCGACGGGGTCGCCGGGCAGCGGGCCGGGCGGACCGACGTCGTTGTGTTCTTGTGGCCACCAGCTACGGACGCGGCTTTCGCTTTTTGCCGACTTGCAACCTGAAGGAGTGCCACAACCATGTCGACTCGAGCCAAAGCGTACCTGACGATTCTGGTCATTTTGGCCGGTTCGGTTGGGTTGGTCGTTTGGATGCGTCGGGCGGCTCTGCACGCGACGTCCGAGCGAGCCAAGGTCGTCGGGGAAGGCGAGAAACCGTCGGGCACGTCGCACATTCCTCGTCCGGCCAAACACGGTCCGTACCCGAAGGTGGTGGTCGACAACCCGGTCTACAACTTCGGGATCATGGAGTTTGGTCAGGCCGGGTCTCACTCGTTCGTCGTGCGAAACGAAGGCGAGGCGCCGCTGGAACTCTACGCCAACCCCGCCGAAACCACGTGTCAATGCACGCTCGGAAAAGTGGGCAAACCCGTTCTTCAGCCCGGCGAGTCGACCGAAATTGAAGTCAAGTGGCACATTAAGATTGAAGGCCCGCTGTTCTCCCACTCCGCACTGGTCCGCACCAACGACCCCAAGAAGACCCAATTCCGGCTTCGCATTGTCGGCTGGATTGGGCAGGTGCTGGGGCTCATGCCCGTCGACGCGTGGGACTTCGGCAGAATCGGCGAGACGGGTGAGCACCACTGCAGCGGAATCATTTACTCGGATGTGCTCGACCACTTCAACATTCTCAAGGCGGAGTGCCCGAGTCCGCTGGTGAGCGCTCGGTGGGAACCCATGACTCCCGACGAACTCTGGACGGCCCTCGGCCGCAACAGACCGCTGTTCGCCGACGGGCCGGAGGCCGAAGACAAGGAGGCCGCGGAGAAGAAGGAGGCCACGGACAAGCCAAAGGCGGAAGGGCAGGAGAACGAAGAGGAGGAGGAGGAAGAGCTCCCGCCGGAAGACGAGGACGAAGAGTTCGACCCCATGGAGTACGTTCAGGTCCCCAAGCCCAAGTGCGGCTACCGGGTCTACGTGACATTGAAAGAGGGCGTTCCGATTGGACGCTTTCGCGAGACGCTGACCCTTGTCACCGACGCCCGCGACGGTCTGAAGCGCGAAGTGCTGCTCCAGGGTTACCGACCCGGACCCATGCAAATCATTGCCATGAACGGCGTGCTGTGGTGGCCGGAGGAGACCCTTTTGCAGCTCGGCCGGTTCTCGGCCAGCGAAGGCAAGGTGGCGAAGTTCTCGTTGTTCATGGAACAGGTCGAAGGCGGCGTCCAGGTGGAAGTGGCCGACGTTTCGCCTCCCGCCCTCAAACTGACGCTCAAGCCGGACCCGACCTTCCACAGCAAGAAGCGAGTCCGTTTTCTGGGTGAGCTGCGGGTCGAGCCGGGCAAGACAT
Organism: uncultured Planctomycetaceae bacterium; assembly: GCA_964428935.1. Taxonomy (GTDB): domain Bacteria; phylum Planctomycetota; class Planctomycetia; order Planctomycetales; family Planctomycetaceae; genus JAADHY01. The sequence goes on from CAYSAG010000072.1 coordinate 2,738, forward strand.
TGGCCTTGACCTCGCAAAGCCCAGGCAAGATCATCCTCAAGACAAACCACCCGCGAGCCAAACAGATTCTGATTCACGTGCAGGGTGTCAGCTACTGAGGCTTGGCGGGTCGACGGCTGGTCCGGACGAGCTGGACGGGAGCTGTTGCCACTGCCGACGGGCTCGGCTGAGAACTCCACGCGGCCCGCACGCAGGACTCCGGGGCCGCCGGTGGTTCGTGTGCCGCAGCCGGCCGCGGCCCGTGCGTCGAAAGCCCGCACCGCTCGGTTTGGCTGCCGAACACGACCTCTTCGCAGCGCGGCTCTTCTCGGACCCTTCCTTGCAGTCGACGTTTCCAACAACGGCGAAAAGGAACGACCATGCAGACAAACCGGGAACGCGGCTTCTGTCCGCCTTTGGCCTTGGCCGGTCTCTTGGCCGGTGCCCTCGTGCTGGCCGGCGGCTGCGGTGAACCGTCCGAAGGCCCGAGCTCGGCCTCTGGCTCCGCCGGCAAGACGGTCGCCAACGCCACAGCCGCCGCAGGTCCGACGGCGTCCGGGTCGGGAAAGACGGCAAACGCTGAGGAGACCGCCGGGCAGAGCGGCCAAGCCGGTTCGTCGACCCAGTCTTCGGCCTCGAACCGCCCGACAGACGAACGCACGCCAGCCCACGAAAGCTCGGACCACCACGAGGCGGAAGCGGGTGCCGAGACTCGGCACGGCAGCGGCTCGACCGACAACCGCCCGCCTCCACCACCGCTGCTGCAAGGCTGGCCCAAGCCGGCGGTGGCCCTTGTGCTGACCGGCGAGCAGCATGGGTACTTCGAGCCATGCGGCTGTGCCGCTCACCAACTGGGCGGGCTTTCGCGCCGAGCCGACTTGTTTCGAATTCTTCGCGAGGAGCGAAAGTGGACCGTGACCGCTCTGGACGTGGGCGGAATGGTCAAACGCAGGGGCCAGCAAGCGCAGGTCAAGTTTCAAACCCTGCTGGCCGCTCACCGCGAACTCGGCTACGTGGCCATGGCCCTCGGCCCGGAAGAGCTGCGTTTCGACCCGCTGTACTTGCTGTCGCAGCACCAGGTCGACCCGGAGCACCCCGAGCGGTCTCTCAGCTTCGTTTCGGCCAACGTGGTCCTGCTGGGCGACCCCGACTTGGGCACGCCGGTGCCGTTCAAAGTAGTCGAGGTCGGCGGCGTGAAAATTGGAATTACGGGCGTTCTGGGCCCCAGCCAGACCGCTCAGCTCAACCTCGACGCGACCGGGGCACAAGTGGAAGTCCGCGACCCACTGAAGGTCCTTCCGAACGTCCTCGAACAGCTCCAGAAGCACAAACCGGACCTGCTGGTGCTGCTGTCGCACGCCAGCGTGGCCGAGTCGCGTCGGTACGCCAAGCAGTTCCCGCAGTTCGACGTGGTGCTGACGGCTGGCGGGCCGGAAGACCCACTGTCCAACAACCCCCAACTGGTGGGCAAAACTCTGCTGGTCATGGTCGGCCAGAAAGCCAAGTACGTCGGCGTGCTCGGGTTCTACCCAGACAACCCGTCCGAGCGGCTGCGGTTCGAGCTGGTCGCCATTGACGACCAGCGCTTCCACGACACACCCCGCATGCGGGAGTACATGCGACTGTACCAGGACCAATTGCGCGACATGCGGCTGGCCGAAACCGTCGCTCAGCGGTTGGCCGCCGAACCGCCGAACGGGGCGAAGTACGTGGGGGCCGAGAAGTGCGGCGAGTGTCACACGCTGGCGTACGACGTGTGGGTCGAAACGCCGCACGCTCACGCTTTCGAAAGTCTCGTTCACGGCCGTGAGCACGAGAAAGACCCCATTCCACGAATCTACGACCCCGAGTGCCTGGTCTGTCACGTGGTGGGCTGGGACCCGCAGCGAGTCATTCCGTTCCGGTCGGGCTACGTCAGCCAGAAAAAGACACCGCACCTGCTGAACGTGCAGTGCGAGAACTGCCATGGTCCGGGCAGCCGACACGTGGAACGAGCCGAGGCCGACGCGGAAGACTTGTTGCGGGACGACGTGCGCGTGACGGTCGAGCAGGCTCGAAAGAACCTTTGCATTCGCTGCCACGACCTGGACAACAGCCCGACGTTCGAGTTCGACGAGTACTGGCCCGAGGTCGAACACAAGGGAACGGACTGAGCCGGCTCGCGGCGTCGCCCCCAATGCCGTGACGCTGCGTTCCGGCCGACGCCGACCGACTTGCTGTCAGCCTGCGGCTCGGTCCGTCCCAGCCGGCTCGCCCCGAACGACCGCTCGACCGGGCCGAGCCACGCGCTTGCTCAACGGAGACGCCGCTCAATGCTCTACGAAGTCGAGGTCAAGTACCCACTGGAGCGGAACGGCGGGGCCGCTCGTCTGACGGAAATTCTCGACCTGCTTGCGGCGCTCGGAGCCCGAAAGGTCGGCGAACAGTTCCAGCAAGACTTTTACTTTGCTCACCCGGCCCGGGACTTCCGCCAGACCGACGAGGCGTTGCGCATTCGCGTCCAAGACCAGTACGCCGCCGTCACCTACAAGGGCCCCAAGGTCGACCAACAAACGAAAACTCGCCGCGAAATTGAAGTGCCGCTCCGTTCTGTCCAAGACGCCGAACGGTTCGGCGAACTGCTCCGGGCGCTCGGCTTCCGCCGCGTGCGGGAGGTGACCAAGCGGCGCGTCGTCTTTCACTTGAATTGGCAACAGCGAGACGTCGAGGTCTGCCTGGACGAGGTCACCGGCCTGGGCCTGTTCGTGGAAATGGAAACCGCCGCCGACCAAACGACCTGCGACGCGGCCCGGCGCTCCGTACTCGAGCTGGCGGAGCGGCTGGGCCTTGCACACGGCGAGCGACGCTCTTACCTTGAATTGTTGCTCGAGCAGGACGCGTCGTCGCAACCGGGTCCGGCCGACCGGCCGACGTAGACGGACCGCCTCTTCCAAAGTGACGCGGCTTTGCCATCCGAGCCGCTCGCACGGTCGAGGCGGGTTGTCCGGGCGTCTTCCTCGGCCGTCACTCGCCGGCTCCGCAAGCTGGTTTTCGCCCGACGCCTGGACCACCGACCCGGTCTCGGACTTTGCCGTCGCGACCTGCTCGCTCGGGCAACCTGTTCGCGAACCGACGCCTTTGGCAACGTTTTGACGCCTTTGGCAACGTCTTTCGGAGGCACGGCTCATGCTCTCCCACCGATTCTTGTCTCGTCGCCTTTTTCTGCGGTCCGCCGCCGGAGCCGCCGCAGCCGCTGCGGGACGCGTCGCCTTCAGCCAGCCGAAGGCCGACGCCGACTCGTTGCCCCGTCCCACCAAGGCCCAGCAAGTGTGGCAGAACTGCGAAGTCGGACTGATTTACCACTTCGACCTGCCGGTCGCCGCGGGCCGTTTCGCCGCGAACAACATGTTGCGAAAGCGGCTCGACCCGAACCTTTACAACCCCGTGCGGCTCGACACCGACCAATGGCTCGAAGCCGCCAAGGCCGCCGGCGCTCGCTACGCCATTTTCACGGCCACTCACTTCAACGGGTTCATGCAGTGGCAGAGCGACCTGTACCCGTACAGTCTGAAGTACACCCGCTGGCGAAACGGCAAGGCAGACGTGGTGGCCGACTTCGTCGAATCGTGCCGAAAGGCGGGCATTCTGCCGGGCCTTTACTTGAGCACACACCGAAACGTCTACTGGACCGTCTGGGGTCACTACGTCAACTGGGGCAAAGGGCGTGGAACGCCAGAGCAGGAGCGGTTCAACCGGGTGGCCGAGAAAATGGTCGAGGAGCTTTGCTCCCGCTACGGGCCGCTGGTGCAAATCTGGTTCGACGCCGGAGTGAAAACACCTGAAGAAGGCGGACCGGACGTCCTGCCCATTTTCGAGAAGTACCAGCCCAACTCGGTCTTCTACCACAGCGTTCAACGTTCGGACCACCGCTGGGTCGGCAACGAACGCGGGTTCGCTCAGTACCCGTGTTGGGCGACCATGCCGGGACGTCCCGGCCAGGTGTCTCACAACCACCGAAGCTGGAAACGCCTGCTCGGCTGCGGTGACCCGAACGGCACGTACTGGTCACCGGCCATGGTAGACGTTCCGCTGCGAGGAGCTTGCGGGGTCCACAACTGGTTCTGGAAGCCCGGTCAAGACCACGCCGTCCACCCGCTGGAAAACCTGGTCAAGTTCTACTACCAGTCGGTCGGCCGGAACTGCAACCTGATTCTGGGTGAGGTCGTGACGTCGGAAGGGCTGGTGCCAGAGCCGGACATTGAGCGGCTGGCTGAGTTCGGCCGCGAAATTCGACGCCGGTTCGGCCGTGCTCTGGCAACGACCTCTGGCACCGGGCGACGCGTGGAGCTGACACTGCCCAAACCGGCCCGAATCGACCACGTGGTGTTGCAGGAAGACATTGCCTTGGGTGAGCGAATTCGGAGCTACCGGGTCGAGGGGCTGGTGGCCGGCGGCGAGTGGAAGACGCTCGCCAAGGGACAGTGCGTCGGACACAAACGAATCGAGCAGCTCCAGCCGGTGGAGGTGGCGGCGGTCCGGTTGGTCGTGGACGAAGCGGTGGCCGAGCCACACGTGCGGCAACTGGCGGTGTTTTCAACCTAGCGGCAGCTCGAAACGCGAAGCTGGCGGCAACGACGAGTCCACACACAGGAGGAAAGACCCGTGCAAGGTGCGTTGAGGTCGAAACGAGCGGTGGCGAGCCGGGGTCGGCTGTTGACTCTGGCCGTGCTGGTTTGTTTGGTCTCGCAGACGGCTCTGGTGCCCAGCCGGGCGGTCTCGGCCGACCGGCCGAACCTACTCATCATTCACACCGACGAGCACAACTTTCGCACGCTGGGCTGCTACCGGAAGCTGTTGCCGGGGGAGCAGGCTTTCATGTGGGGCAAGGACGCCGTCGTGACCACGCCCAACATTGACTGGATTGCCGACGGCGGAGCCATTTGCACCAGTTTTTACGCCACCACGCCGGTCTGTTCGCCGTCGCGAGCGTCGTTCGTCTCCGGCCGCTACCCGCAGAACACGCCCGTGGTGACGAACAACATTCCGCTGGACGGCAACATTGTCACGTTTGCCGAAGTTCTGCGACGGCACGGCTACGCCACCGGCTACGCCGGCAAGTGGCACCTGGACGGACCGGGCAAGCCGCAGTGGGCTCCAAAACGCAAGTTCGGCTTCGAAGACAACCGCTACATGTTCAACCGCGGCCACTGGAAGCAACTGGAAGACACGCCCAACGGCCCCCGGGTCAAGGCGCGCGACGCCCGTGGGCGCCCCACGTACAGCGTCGTCGGGGCCGACGAAAAGTCCTTCACCACCGACTTCCTGGCCGACAAAACCGTCGCCTTCATTCGGGCTCACAAAGACGAACCCTTCTGTTTCATGGTCAGCTTTCCAGACCCGCACGGTCCCGACACCGTCCGGCCGCCGTACGACACCATGTTCGAGCACCAAAAGTACCAAGTGCCCAGGACCTTCAACGTGGACGCCGAGAACCTGCCCAGTTGGGCCAAGCCGGCCGGCGGTTTCAACGGAATGGCCAAGTACTACGGAATGGTCAAGTGCATTGACGACAACGTCGGAAAAATTCTGAACGCGCTGCGGCAACTCGGTTTGATTGACAAGACCATTGTCGTCTTCACGTCGGACCACGGCGACCTTCGAGGCGAGCACCACCGGCAGAACAAGAGCGTTCCGTTCGAAACGTCGGCGGGCATTCCGTTTGTCATTCGTTACCCCGGCAAGATTCGGCCGGGCACGGTCATTCACCAAGCTCTCGGCACCGTCGACTTCACCCCGACCATTTTGCGACTCATGGGCTTCGAGCCGCCGCCGGGCGTCGAGGGGCGAGACGCCTCCACGCTGTTCCTCACCGGCAAGCCCCCTGCCGGTTGGGTCGACGTGACTTTCGTTCGAGGAACGGGCACCGAACCGGGCTGGCTGGCCGTGTTCACCGACCGCTACAAACTCATTTACTCCACCAAGGACGACCCCTGGCTGTTCGACCTGCAGAAAGACCCCGACGAGCTGACGAACTTTTTCGCCGACCCCGAGTACCGCGAAGTGGTGCGTGAGCTGTCGCGGCGTCTGAAAGAGTACGGCGTGAAGCACAACGACCCACGCATTCGCAACGCCCGCATTCAGGCCGACCTGAAGTGGGCCATTGAAGGCACCGGCCCGTACGTTTCGTCGGCGTCTGTTCAAAGCCAAGAGCCGCCGAAACGTCAGCGCAGGCGAGCCGCAGGGCGAAGAAAGCGAGGCGGAAAGAAGGCGAGGCGGCCGTGAGCCGGACGACGCGGGGAGCGAAGCCCCCGGGGTCGGAGCGGCCGGTCTCGCACCAACGGCCCGCGCGTCAGCGAGCGTCGTCTGCCCGAGGTCGCTCCAGCCTCACCTCGACGGCCGGCACCAGACGCACGGGCCCGAACAGGCCGGACGGACGAAGCGGCACCGACCGCCAGGGCACACCGGCCGAGTGCGTGACGTTGGTCCGAGTGTGTCGACGGGCGGGCGGAAGCTGAGCGTCACCGACCAACCGGTTCGACCACGTGTTCGCCACTTCCACCTCCAGCCGGTTCTCCCCGGGACGCAGCCACCGTGTCAGGTCGACCACGTACGGCGGCTTCCAAGCCACACCGACGTTGCGGCCGTTGACCCGCACTTGGCCGACCGCCCACAGGGCCCCCAGGTCGACGAACACCCGCCGTCCTTCAGCCAGCCACCCGTCTGGCAACTCGAAAGTTCGCTCGTAGACGGCGCGGCCCGAGTAGTAACGAATCGACGGCTCGGAACGTTCCGTCCACGAAACCAGCCGCTCGAAGGTTGTCTGCCGTGGAGCCCCTTGGCCGTCCAAGAAACGCACCGTCCACGGGCCGGGCAGCTCCAGCGCCCGACCCACCCGTTCCACCAGCCGCGACGCCGTCCGCCCGTCCGTCCACCGCACCGTCCACCGTCCGGCTTGCCAGACCAGCAGCCGGCACCCGTCGGTCGACTGCTCCAGCAATTGGGCTCCGTCCAGCGGCTGCGTGGTCGGCGTGGGGGCCTGTGAGCGACCGGCTGAGGGACGCTCAGAGTCCGCGGCGTCGTCCGCCGGTCGGGCGACTGGGTCGCGGTCGACGTCGGTGGCCGCCGCAGCCCGCTCGACCGAAACCACTCCAGCCGCTTCGGCCGGCGAGCCGGTCGACGACGACGGCACGAAGACGACGAAAACCGAACCGGCCGGTGGGAGCCGGAGCGGGACGAGAGTCCGTCCGTTGCGTGGGTGGAACACGGCCGGCAGCCGCTCGCCGGACTCGGGCAACCACAGCTCGGGCACCTTCCCGCTGACGCGAAACGACGCCACGGCGTCCAGCCAGCGCGTCGTGGTGTTTCGAACGAAGTACACGTCCACTCGGCCGACTCTTCGGTGCACGAAGTCCAACGCTGGCTCCGCTTTCGTCGAGCTTTTCGGCGGTTCCGCCCCGGTCAGACGGAAGCAGAAGTCCGGCCTCACGCCTCGGCGCCGCAAGACTTCCGACACCGAAAGCCCCCACACGACCAGACCGCGGCCGTAGCGGTGCTGGCGCACGGTTTGGCCGTCGCACGGGCCCCAGAGCCGAGCGGCGAGTTGGCGAACTTCGGCGTCTCGCCGAGCGGCGTCGAACAGCCCTGTCGCCCGTTGCGGCTTCGGCCCGACGACCGTCGCACCGGCCCGGACCAGGCGCTCCACCTGTCGCAGGACGTCCGGGTCGACGTCCGGCCGGTTGGGCAGAACCAACAGCTCGTAGCTCGGACCGCCCGGCAGCGTCAGTCGTCCGTCCCGGACCGACAGCCGCGTCCGCAAGACCTCGGCACTGACGACGTCGTAGTCGTAACCGCGACCCGGCGACCGGTCCACGTGCTTGGGCAAGACGAAGTGGTAGCCTTGGTCGCCGTCGTAGTAGAGCACGTCGGCCACGAAGGTGCCCTGCTGAAGCAAGAACGAGCAGCGGGCCAAGTAGCTCAGAAAGCAAGCCGCCTCGAGCCACCAGACCAGGCGCGTGTTCAAGTGCGTTCCGGCGCCGTACACCCAGCCCGGCCGTCCGGCTTCCGGAGGCAAGTGCGCGGACGTGTGCCAGACAAAGTGGTTGGCTCCCTCGCAAAAGGCCCGGTCCGCTGAAGGCTTCAGGTCGAACGGACCGTCCTGCCAGTGGTGCATGCTGGTGAAGGCCTCCACGTGAACGCGCCGACGCCCGGTGGTGTGAGCGGCGCAGGCGGTTTCTTTGACGACCCACAGCCGGTGCGCCTTCGGCCGTTTCGGCCAAAACTCGCCGCGGACTTCGTCGACGGCGTCCAAAGCGGTCAGCGCGTCGACCGGGTTGTTGTGAATGGGCGGCCCCGGCCCACCCGCTTCGCACTCCACCAACAGACCCGCCTCGTGAGCCACTTTTCGGGCGGTCCGGTAGTAGGCGTCCACGACCAGGTCGCTCAGCGTCTTCCGGTAGTCGTACAAGAACCGCTCCGTCTGCTCCTCCGTCCCGACCTGGCAGCCAACCAGCACCGGCAGAAAGGGCGTGGCGTCGTAACCTCGGTAGCGCCGGAACTGGTCCAGAAAGTCGTCCGTCCAAATGCGACCGCGAACTTCGTAGCTGGGCAGGTAGAGGAAGCGGAGCGGGGTGCGGTCGAGCGGCCCGAGTCGAGCCTGCAGCCGACTCAGGACGTACCGCAGACAGTGCCGCGTGGCCTCGGCACTGAGGTGGTCCGTGGCCAGTCCGTCCGAGTTGGGACTGGGCACCTTCAGTCGCTCGCCCGTGTTGGCACAGACGAAGCGGTAGATTCTCCAGCGTCCGGGGGGAACCTTCCACCGCAGCCGGCCGGCTTGAACGCGAGCGGTCAGGTTGAGCACGTCGGCGGGGGTGTCGACTAGCACCGGCGGTGGTCCGTTGGACGCCCAGCTTCCGCTCGAGCCAGACGTTGCCCCGTCCTGAATGTTTTCGGCCGTCCAGCGGCGCTGTTGTCCGAGCGAGGAAGCGTGCACGGTGAGCCGAGCTCCGTCGCGGCTCCGGTCGGCCGCGTGCGACGCCACGACGTTGACGCCCTCGGTCGACCACACTTCGAACTCGCCCAACGCGACTCGGTCCGAGCCCTCGTCGTAACCGCTCAACACCCGCAGCCGCACGAAACGGGCCGCCGGACGTTCCTTCAGTTCGAACCGCTGCGGGCCCGACGTCGGCTGCAGCCGAGCTCGCAGAACCTGGCGGAAGCTGGCCGCTCGAGCGTCCGTCGTCGAAACGGCCACCGAAATGTCTTTCGCCAAAGAAACCCCCGCCGCCTCAGACGACCCGCCGGTGGCTTGGTAGACCACGACGGTTTGCAAGGTGTGCACGCCCGGCGGGTCCAGCTCGAACACGAACTCGTGCCCCGGCCGCGTTCGCCGCTCCGGCACCGCCAGCGTGGCCACCTCCTTCCAGAACACCGGACGACCGCCCGGCCCGCGCGGGACGCTCTGTGGCAAACGCGGCTCAGGCAGCGACAGGTCGACCTCGGCCGGCCCCTCCACCCGCAACTCCGCGCAGTACAACGCCTTGCTGGCGTGACGTGGCTCCACCCACGAACCGCCCAGGTCCCAACTGCTCACCGGCGCCAGTTGCAGCGTCAGGCCGAGCCGACGAGCCGCCTCGACCGCCCGGGCGAACGACTCCAACCAGCGCTCACTCAGAAAAGCCGGACCGGCTGGCGGCTGAGCCTGCGTCGGCCCGCGAGCTCCCATGTCAAACACCAGCAACCCCGAAAGGCCCGCGTCGCGAAATTGACGGAGCTCTTCTTCGACAAACGCGTCGTTCACGTACCCATTCAACCACAGCCAGTAGGCAAAGGGCCGCGCGGCCGGGGGCGGCGAGCGGAAACCGTCGGTCAAAGACGACAGCTCGTCTAGTGAGCGGCAGGCTGGGGCTGTCGGTTGCGGCAAGACGGCGCGACCAGGACCGCCGGGCGAGTCTGCCGTTGCCAAACCGTGGAGTACCACCCCCGCCAGCGCGCACAACACCGCAGTGTGTACTCGCACCAGCCAGCGGCTTCGCCGGTCCCGTTGCATTGCCGGAGCCTCCGAGAGGGTCCAAAGTGCAGAAGAGCCCGTCAGTCCGTCCCCTGCTGTTCCTGCTCCTCGAACAGTCGTTGGTGGGCTTCAATTTGAGCCGGCTCGGTACGGCCGCGGTGAATGACCAGGCGGTGCCTGAGGACCAGCGGCGGTTGTGTCGGCAAAGTCACCGGCTTGCGCCCGGGGTAAATGACGTTTTGAGCTCCGTAGTGCCGCAGCAGCCAGCGAGGCGGAAACTCGGGCAGTCGCGGCGAGCTCAGAATGGCCACACCCGTGACGCTCCGGCCGCCTTCGTAAACTCCCGTCACGTCGGCCCACCGAGCGCGGGCTTGCACCGCGTCCTTCTGCAGCCGCTCGCGGTCTGTGGCAATGACAATGTCCTTGGGCGCTTTCAGCCGAACCGTGAAGCCGGAGTACTCCTTGAAGTCTTCCGAGCCGCCAATCTTCACGTCCTCCAGCAGCGGAACCAGCTCAATGCGGAAGTCCACGTACTGGTAGTCGCCCACCGCTCGGAAGACGCGAATCGTTGTGTGCTCCTCGACGAACGGAACCTGCTGCCCCGACTGGTCCGTCACCAGCGGACTGGTCCAGTGCACCGTGCTTTGCAACGTGGCGAACAGCGGTCCTTGGTCGACGACGTCCACCCGTCGGACGACGGGTAGAAAGTCCTTGTCCACCCACGAGTCGCCGACACGCCGCTGGCCGACCCAAAGCTGGTGCCAAGCCCAAAACACGCCGTGGTGGTGACGGTGGTCGGGTGGGAAGTCGTACGTCAGCGTCTCGCCGTCCAGTCCCAAAAGCGGGTGAACGTAGTTGGCCGTCACGTGGACGCCGCCGTCCAGCGAGTGCGGCTTGGTTTGGTAGAACAGGACAGGACGGTCTCCGTCGTAGACCTGAAGGCCGGCCTCTTTCCGCTCGACCCGCACCCACCGCTCGGGACACGCCGGGCTGGCCCAAAGGCTCCGCAAGCAACCGGGCTGGCCGACGTCGTTGGGCAAGAAAGCCCAAACGCGGCCGGTCAGCCGGTCGTACTGAGCCCACGTGGGTTGAACTTGACCGTCCCAGACTTGCAGCACAGTCGACTTCAAGCGGCCCGACGTGACCCAGCCGGCACAAAGGACAGGCACTCCGGACGGAGCCTGCTTGGGCAACTGAAAAGTCACCACCGGCCGACGGTCCTTGGCCTGAATGTCGGTCGCCGAAAACAGCACGACCACCGCCAGACACGCCCGGACCAGCACCTTTCCGCACTCGCTGCCTTTCATTTCTGAGAACCCTCCCAACAACAAACCGGCTAGGCGAAACTTTCTCCCGTTCACTGACCGCTGCCCGACCGAAGCAAGGTCGGTTCGAGCGAGTTTCCGGTAGAACGTCCGGGGACGGCTCGGCCACGCTCCGTCGTGGCCGCTGACGGTCGGTGCTCCGAAGCCGACTGTCCGAACGGCGCCTGGGCGTCTCGAAGGCCTCTGGGCGTTCGCCGTCAGCCTCGTCTCCAGACAGAAGCTCGTGACGCCCACGACGGAGCGTGGCCGTCCAATTCCCGGACGCCCTCATTTAACTGCCTTCGCGCGGCCAAAGCAAACCGACGCAAGCCGACCCCGCCGACCGACCGGCCCCAACCGTAACACGCACTCGGTCCGAACGTTGACGGCTCGCCCGGCTGTGACCATGATCAAAGGCCACCGAGTCGGCTCGGGCTGCTCGGGCCGACCGGACAGGAGCCAGGAAGGAGTGACCGCGTTGGCTCGTCGGGTGAGCGTGTCGTTCCGTCGGTCGGGCTCTTCGAGGTGCCGACTGCCGGAAGAAAGTTTGGGGCAAGACATTGGCGGCGGCCGGCGGGCCGCGTTGCAAGACAAAACGGCCGGACGAGGTTGAAGCCCGCGACGGGCGACCGTCCGGCCCGGCTGTTCGCGGAGGAACAACCCATGCGAATGTTCTTGTGTGGTCAGTGGGGCGAGGGAAAGGACGTCGTCGAGGTTTGCAACCCGTACGACGGTTCGGTTGTGGACACGGTGCCGCGAGCGACGGCCGAGGACGTCGACCGGGCGCTGGCCGGTCTGGTCGACGGGGCTCGACGCATGCGACAAATTCCGGCGTACGAACGGAGCCGAATGCTGTGGCGTGCGGCCGAGCTCATGCGGCAGCGACAAGACGAGCTGGCTCGCACCATTAGCGCCGAGGAAGGCAAGGTGCTGGCCGAGTCGCGAGTGGAGACGTCGCGGGCCATTGACATTGTCGAGCTGTCGGCGGAGGAGGCCCGCCGTCTGGGCGGCGAGGTCGTCCCGCTCGACGCCTCGCCCGGCGTGACCGGCAAGGTGGGGTTCACGGTCCGCGTGCCCTGCGGCGTCGTGGCCGCCATTACTCCGTTCAACTTTCCCTTGCACTTGGTCTGCCACAAGGTGGCTCCGGCCATTGCCGCCGGCAACGCCGTGCTGTTGAAACCGGCCAGCGACACCCCGCTCTCGTCGCTCAAGCTGACGGAAATTCTTCTGGAAGCCGGAGTGCCACCCGAGGCCATTGCTTGCGTGACCGGTCCGGGCGGCGAGCTGGGTCAGGCCATTTGCACCGACCCGCGCGTCCGCAAAATCACCTTCACCGGCAGCCGCGAAGTGGGCGAGCAAATTTGCAAAATGGCCGGCCTGAAGCGGGTGACCATGGAACTGGGCAGCAACAGCCCGGTCATTGTGCTGGAGGACGCCGACTTGGAACGGGCGGCGTCGGCTGTCGCAATCGGAGGCTACACCAACGCGGGACAGGTTTGCATTTCGACACAGCGCGTGCTGGTGTCGCGACAGGTGGGCGCCGAGTTTCTGGAACTGTTGAAGTCCCGGGTCGAGTCGCTCACGACCGGCAACCAGTTCGACGAGAACACGCGCGTCGGGCCCATGGTCCGCGAAAGCGAAGCGAAGCGGGTCGAGAGCTGGATTCGCGAGGCGGTCGAGGCGGGAGCTCGGCTGGTAATCGGTGGCCAGCGCAGCGGAGCCGTCGTCGAGCCAGCCATTCTCGACGACGTGGACCCGAAGCTGCGAGTCAGTTGCGAGGAGCTGTTCGGCCCCGCCGTGGCCATTACGTACTTCGACGAGTTCGACGAAGCCCTCCGACTGGCCAACGACACCCGCTACGGCCTGTCGGCGGGGCTGTTCACGCGGGACGTCGACCGAGCCCTGAAGTTCGCTTTGGAAGTCGAGAGCGGCAACTTGCACGTCAATTGGTCCAGTCAGTGGCGGGCGGACCTGATGCCCTACGGCGGGTTGAAGGAAAGCGGCCTGGGCAAGGAAGGACCCAAGTACGCGGTGCGCGAAATGACCGAAGAGAAAATGGTCGTGTTCCACTTGCGAGGCTGACCGGTCGTCCGGACGTTGCCGGGTCGTGGTCGTTCCGCGAGCGGTTGGCGGCGGCTAAACGACGGCGTCCGGGCATTCGTCCCCGTCTCTCAGACATTCGCGGGTTCGGAGCGACCGGTCGTCTCTTGAGGACTCAGCCTCGAAGCGCCGACCGCCGGCGGCCACGACGGAGCGTAGCCCTTCAATTCCCGGACTGCGTCGGTCAAATGGAAAACCCGCTGCGGACCGTTCCGACCTGGTGCGACTGGACGAACTCGCCAGTGTCGAGGTCCAGGCACGTCAACCAGCCGCCTCCGTACGCGAACGTGTCAATGCAGACCCAACCGGGCCACACCAGCGGGAAGCCACCGCGTTGAGCGGTGTGTCCGCAGACGACCCGTTTGCCGCTCGGGTGCGCCGGCTCGTCGCCTCGAACCTTTTCCCACCGCAGCCATTCGTCCGTTTGCTCGGGAAGCGGGACGTCCGGACAAAGGCTGGCGTGAATCAGAATGTCCTTTTCCAGCTCCACGTACGGAACCGCGGAGTGGAGCAGCTCCAAGTGCGCGTCCGGGATTCGGCTGAAACTGCCTCCGTACGACTCCAGCGTCTGCTGGCCGCCGAAACTGAGCCACGCCTCCAGCACCGGGTCGCTGTGCATGGCATCGAACATCATTTCCTCGTGGTTTCCCAAAACGAGAACCAGGCGGCAGTCTTGGCGGAGCTGAAGCAACATGTCGACGGCCAACCGCGTGTTCGGTCCGCGGTCGACCACGTCCCCCAGGATGTAAATGGTGTCGTCGGCTGTCGGGCCGACAGCGGCCAACAGCGCGTCCAACGCCACCTCGCAGCCGTGAATGTCACCAATTGCCAGACGTCGTCCGGGCACCGTCTTTTCCTTGCAAAACCGTTTGCGCCAGGCAACGTCTCCGGGTCACGGCCAGTGGTCTGCAAGCCGTCCTGCCGCAGGCGGCTGCAGCCGCAGCGTCACCGAACCGACACTCGCCGACGAGCCGGAAGCCGAGAGAGAAAAACGGTCCGTCGCGACGCGACCCGTTACCGGCACCGGACGTCTTGCCAAGCTCCGCTCTGCCGTCAAGAGCGGCACCAACGGCGGCCGTCTTCGCTCAGTACTCGCGAGGATGCATGCGGGCCTGCACCCGAATCGGCAGCCCAATGATTCGCAAGAAGCCCTCGGCGTCGCTTTGGTTGTACGAGCCCCCGGCTTCCATGCTGGCAATCTCGGCGTCGTACAAACTGTTGGGGCTGGTCCGGCTGTGGACGAGCACATTCCCCTTGTAAAGGCCCAGGGTGACCTCGCCGGTGACCGGGCGCTGCGCTTCGCGAATGAAAGCCATCAGCGCGTCCATTTTCGGCGTGTACCAGTAACCGTAGTAAACCATTTCGGCCACCTCGGGCGCCAATCGGTCGCGCAGGTGCATGAGGTCGCGGTCGAGCGTGAGTTGCTCGACGGCTCGGTGAGCGTCGTACAGAATCGTCATGCCCGGAGCCTCGTACACGCCGCGACTTTTCATGCCCACGAACCGGTTCTCCACAATGTCGATCCGCCCGACTCCGTTCCGGCCACCGATCCGGTTCAGCTCCAACACCATTTCCAAGGCCGACCGTTTCTGCCCGTTCAGCGTCACCGGCACGCCCGACTCGAACCCAATCGTGATTTCTTCGACCTGGTCCGGAGCCTCCCGCGGCGAGACAGTCATGCCGAAATCGATGATTTCGTACCCATTGACAGCCGGGTCTTCCAAACGGCCAGCTTCGTAACTGATGTGAAGACAGTTCTCGTCGGAACTGTAAGGCTTCTCAACCGTCGCTTTGACCGGAATGCCCTTGGCCTGACAGTATTCGATCATTTCCCGCCGGCCGGGAAATTTCTCGCGGAACCGATCGATTCTCCACGGAGCAATGACCCGAATCGACGGGTTCAAGGCCTCGGCGGCCATTTGAAACCGGCATTGGTCGTTGCCCTTGCCCGTCGCTCCGTGAGCGAACGCTTCCGCTCCGACCTCCCGCGCCACCTGCAGACATTTCTTGGCGATCAGCGGCCGCGCGATGGACGTGCCCATCAGGTAGACCGCCTCATATTTGGCCTGCCACTGCAGAACTGGAAAGGCGAAGTCCCGGCAGAGCTCTTCACGGGCGTCGACGATCCGAGCCGATGCCGCGCCTTGCGACTTCGCCTTCTCCAAAATCGCCTCCTTGTCCTCACACGGCTGTCCCAGGTCCACGTAGACGCAGTGGACGTCCCAGCCTTCCTCCTGCAACCAGCTGAGAATGACCGAGGTGTCCAACCCGCCCGAGTACGCTAGCACACAGCTTGCCATGCTTTCCGTTCCTCGTTCTTCCGCGCCGACGTCGACTGACCTTCGACAAAACCCCGTTGCTCTGCCAAACCGCAGAACGAGCGAACAACCCGCTCACACACCTTGCCGCCTTCGGGTTCCGTTGGACCCGCTTTCCTTGACGGACGCTGTCAGCCGGGGCCGAGCTCCAGCCGGCTCAGGCCCGTCCCGCTTTCCCCACCGGTGTCGCTCGCTCGCAAGGACGCGATTATAACCGGGGCCGATTGGCTGCGACACCGACCCTGCCCGTGTCTTTTCTTTTGCCGACGCGGCAGCCCGCTCCGTGGCGCTGCTTCTCTCCACTCGCCCGAACCTGCCCGTGCGCAAAAAAGAAGAGGCCTTTTGGCCTCTTCTCGCTGCTCTGTGTGTGTCGGCTTGCCTCCGTGCGCCGGCCCCCTCCGTGGTTCCTCACTCCTCCCAGGCATCAATACATTTCGTCCTCCGAAGGACCGCCTTTGTTCTCTTCCTTCTTCGGCTTCTCGACAATCAGCGCGTCACTGGTCAGCAGCAATGTGGCCACGCTCGCCGCGTTCTCCAGTGCCGTCCGAGTCACCTTGGTCGGGTCCAGGATGCCCGCCTTGATCATGTCCTCGAACTCGCCGGTCGCCGCGTTGTAGCCCATGTTGCCTTTCATGTCGGCCACCTTCTCGCAAATGACCGAGCCGTCGGCGCCGGCGTTCTCGGCGATTTGGCTCAGCGGAGCTCGGCAAGCACGCAGCACGATGTTGTACCCGACCTGCTCATCCTGCGTCAGGTCCTTCCGCTCGCAAGCCATCGACGCCCGCAGCAAAGCCACGCCGCCACCCGGCAAAATGCCTTCCTCGACAGCGGCGCGAACCGCGTGCAGCGCGTCCTCAACCCGAGCCTTCTTCTCCTTCATTTCGGTCTCGGTCGCCGCGCCGACGTTGATTTGAGCGACACCGCCGGAGAGCTTCGCAATCCGCTCCTCCAACTTCTCGCGGTCGTAGTCGCTGGTCGCCTTCTCCAGTTCCTTGCGAATCTGCTCAATTCGACCTTTGATGTCGGCCGTCTTGCCAGCGCCCTCGATGATCGTCGTGTTGTCCTTGTCGACGACGATCTTCTTGGCCCGACCCAGATCGGAC
>CAYSAG010000073.1:0-19271 GCA_964428935.1 uncultured Planctomycetaceae bacterium
GGCCACGACGGAGCGTGGCCCTCCGGAACCGGAGGGACGCGGTCCCTCGCGTCCCTGCTCGTTCAGTACCGCTGCAGCAGCTCCAGCATTTGGCGGTCCAGCTTGTGTCCCTCGAAGTTCTCGTACTGCACGTCACGCCGTCCGCTGTCTAGAATGCCGAAGCTGCCGCGGAACTGCCACAGGGCCCAGCCGAAACCGGCCTTCTTCCAGTTGGCCAGACAGTCTTCCATCCAACGCAGGACGACGTCGTGCGGCGTCTGGTTGTACGCGCCGAACTCGCCGACCACCACACCCACGCCCCGTCGTTTCAGCTCCACCCATGGCTCGACGCACGTCTTCCAAAGCCACTGGCGGTCCTGCATTTCCGGGCCCCGGAACGGTCCGCTCGGCGAGCCGGGCGTGTAGCGCAGGACGGACGGCTTCTTGCCCCACTGTTGGTCCAGCGTCACCACGTCTTCGCGCGACGGGTGGTCGGTCGGAGCCAGCCCGAGTTCGCTCAGCGACACCCAGTCGCCCGCAGCAACGCGAATGCTCACTCGACGCGTCCCTGCCGGCACGACGGCGAAGTAGTCTCGGTCGAACACGTTTTGGTAGATTCGCCACTCCGGTCGGTAGACGGCCTTTTTCCACTCGCCGCGGCCCGGGCCGCACACGAACGACTTCGTCCAGACCGTCCGGCCGTCCGCCTCGACCACCAAGTCGGCCCGACTGGAAACCACGTTGACGTGCAGGCGCAATCGAGTGGCTCGTTGGAAAGGCCCTTCAATGACCAGCGGCCCTTTCGGCTCGGTCTTGGCCGGCCCCAGCAACAGCCCGTTGGCCACCACGCGCGGCCAGGTTGGTTTGGGGAACCGCCCGCCGCCCACCCAACTGGCCTTGTAGTGGCTGACGGCCATGGGTTGGTAGCCGCGAGTCGCCTGAGCCACCTTCAGGGGAATGAGTTCCGGCACGGGCTGCTTTCCCCACTCCAGACCGTCGCAAACGACCAGCCGTTCGGGGTCTTCGGCCCGAATGGCTTCCACCATTTTCCGACACACGTCGGCGTAGACCTTGGCGTCGACGTGAGCCGGCTCGTTGAACAGGTTGAAGCTGAGCCGACTGTTGGGCACGCCCCGGTAGCGCCGAGCGAACGCGGCCCAGTGGAGCGCACAGACGCGTTGGGCTTCCGGGTCGGTCCACAAGCTGCGCGGCTCGCGCGGCTTGGCCACGGTGTAGCCGGGAGCCCGGTGGAAGTTAATCATGACGTGAATGCCGTACTGCTCCCCCCAACGAACCGCTTGGTCGATTTCCCGCAGCACCCGCTCGTCCAGCTTCGTCCAGTCGCCGTCTTCAATCCAAACGCGGTAGTCCATGGGCAGACGGACGAAGTTGAAACCCAGCCGGGCAATCAGCCGAAAGTCTTCTTCGCGGAACGGTTCGTCTCGCCCTTTGTAGAACTTGGCCTGCAGGTTGAAGCCGCGCCAGCGAGGGAGCTGGTTCCAGCTGGCCGGCGGTAGCTGGCGCGAGCCGTTGCCCGACACGTCGCCGTGCAGAAAGCTGACGCCCAGGCACGCAGCCGCCAGCGCCAGCGCGAACCCAGTTGCAAGAGCTCGTCGACTCATGGACCGTCTCCCGGTGCAGAGGACGTTGGTTCTTCAGACCGCCCCTTCCGCTCCAGCAACACGCACCAGCCCAGCGGGCCGGCGTTGTCCCGAGTGCGGCTGTCGAAGCGGACCGTCTTGAGCCAGCGGAAACGGAAGTCTTTGGCGAAGTCGGCACGCAGCTCGTCTTCGCTGACCCGCGGCGGCCCGTACTGACGCTTCTCGTTTGCGTTGCCCGCCAGAATGAAGACCAGTGTGCCGGGGTGAGAGAGCTGTCGCAGCGTCCGGACGTAGCCAGCCGCGTCCACACGTCGGACTCCGTGGTAGCAGCCGCGGTCGAAAATCAGGTCGAAGTGGCCGAGGCCTTCGGGCGGAGCCAACACGTTGGCCAACAGCCAGCGAACCCGCACCCCGGCGCGCTTCGCCTTTTGCTGAGCCAGCACGAGGGCTCGAGGAGCCAGGTCCAGTGCGGTGACGTCGAACCCCTTGCTGGCCAGGTAGACGGCGTTCGTCCCGCTTCCGCAGCCCAGCTCGACCACGCGGCAGGGCTTGAGCACGCCGGTCTCGACCGCCTCCTTCAAGTGGCTGTCCGGCCGTCCGGTGTCCCAGGGAGGCGTGCGGCCGGGAGCGTAAGCCGAGTTCCACCGCTCCAGTTGACGCACACCGTTCTTTCCGTGCGGCAGGACGCCCGCCGCCAGCGGCCGCTGGTCCAGCAACGCCTGGCCGCCGGCCGACGCGACGGCAATGCTTCCGGGCTCGCGCCCCGACTTGGGCAGAACGAGCGTGAAGCGACGGCGGCCCTCGGTGGCCTCCACGCGGCACGCTGTGTCGGTTTCGTCCAGCCGAGCGACGGGCGGCTCGGGCGCGTCGGCCGTGTCGCTCAACCGCAGAACCAACAGCAGCCAGCTTGGGAAGCCTTTCGGCCCGCCCGAAAGTTCCACCTCCGTTCGGTACTGCACGCGGCCCCCGACGGAGTGGCCGCGGCTTCTGGCCGAAATGCGTCTTGGCGAAGTCGGCAGCAAAATGCTGCCCGACAGGGACAGACGCCCGCCCCGCACGCCGAACTGGCCGCCTTCCACTCGCGTGCTTGACCCCGCGGCAACGACGGTCCAGGTTGGGTTCGCAGCCGCGACAACGTCTGCGACGACGAGGAGAGAAGGCTTCAGCAGCCAGACGCGACGCTCGAACCGAGCCGGGTGGCCGTCGGCGGGCGGCGGGCCGGAGCGTCCCACGACGTAAGCGAACAGCGGGTGCTCTTCGTAAGCGACCACGCGCTCGCAGCCGAGCAGCTTCGCCGCGGGCAACGGCCGGTCGAAGCGGCTCAACCGGTCCTGCAGCTCTGCCAACTGTGCGGCGTCCAGGGTGTAGCGGGAAGCCGCCGCGGGCTGGGCCGAAACCGCTGGCCTGTGGCTCCAGGCCAACGCAACGGCCACAAGAAGGACCGCCGTCAGGGCCACGACCAACTTTCTGAGGGTGTCCGGGAACTGGAGGGTGTCCGGGAACTGGAGGGCCACGCTCCGTCGTGGCCGCCACGAACGCCTGTCTCGAGGCGAGGCCAGCGGGGCACGCTCCAAGGCCTTCAGGACGCCCAGGTGCCGAGAAAACGCGGACGAATTCCCGGACACCTTCAACTTTCTCGCAAACAGGGCGGGCAAGCGCAGGACGCCCTGCGGTTCCTTTTCAAAATGGGGCTCGCTCATTGCTCGTCCTCCTCCCGGCACGCAACCAAACCAAAACACGACGACAACAGGCGGTTCAAGGTGTGTGCGTGAAGCCGCGACGACGCTCCGGCGACCGGACGTCGGTCCGTGGGCCGGTTCGTCCGGCGGCGGGAAACGGCCGGGCCAGGTCGAGTCGACGGACGGCAGCCGCTCGTCTCACTGTCAGCAGGACAGGCTTGGCCCGCTGTCGCTGCACGACTCGCCACCAGCTCTTTTTTCGCTCGCCGCCGCGTCGCGCGTGGACTGGCCTCACGCCTTCGCGTGAGCTGCCTCCACTGTACCCAAACCGCAGTCGTTGACGAAAGCGTGACGGGGAACGAACGGTGCTGACTGTTGTGTTCCCGGCAGCCGTTTCGAGCGCCGGTCCGTTTCGGGCTGCAGTCAATGCGTCAACGGCCGGTCGGTCTGCGGCACTTCACGAGCAGACACGAAATTCGAGTCAGAGGCGGAGACTGCCGACGGCACTACTTCCGCGTGTAGCCAATGGAGAAGAGCGTGGTGTAGTCGGTGGGCACGCGGTTGGAAGGTGGTTTGGAGTCGTAGTCAATGATGAGTCCGAGCCGCAGCCGCCAGCGGCCGTCGTCGTCCAAGCGGAAGACTAGCCCGCTGTTGGTCGTCAGCCGGAAAATCTGAATGTCGCTCACGCTGGGCCGCAGCGTCATTCGGCTCTCGAAGTCGCTCCGTTTGTTGACCGGCCACTTCAAATCCACCTCGGCGAACACGTCGGGCGTGGTCCGGTGAATGGTCGGACCGAAGTAGAATTCGTGAGTCACCGCTGGGCCAACTCGGGCAATCAGCCGCTTGCGCGGCTCGTTGAAAAAACGGTAGCCCAGCCCGACCGACAACGTCCCCCGCCAATTCAGCTTCCGAAACTCATTGAACTCGTTCTTGCTGGTAATGTAGAAAATCCAGTCCGGGTCCTGGTGGCAGAAGTCGAACGTTCCGTTCGCGAACCAACGGTTGGCTGACTTCTCGCCGCGGTTCTGAGCGAAGTCGCCGCCAAAGTCGACTTCAATGTAGCGGTTCTTGGTGAGGGCCTTTTCCAGACGGCCGCGAAGGTCGAACGAGTCCTGGTCGCTGTTTCCGCCGAGAAAACGGCCGCCAATTTCGAACCGTTTCGTCCAGTCGGCGGCGTAGTCGCTGGCCGTGTCGTAGACGCGGTCCAGACGCTCGCGAAGTCGACGCAGCCGAAGCCGCCACGGGCCGACGTCGGACTGGCCGGAGGCACTCGAGTCGGCCTGACCGGACGAGTTGCCCGAAGCGGCGGCCGCCGGCTTTTGGCTTGCACTGGCCTGCTTGGACGGCTGAGCTGCGTCAGGCTTTTCCTTCGGCTTTTTCGCGTTCGGCGGCTGTTTGGGCTTGGCCGCGCTGCTCTTGGCCTGCGCACCTGGCTGCCCAGACTTGGCTTTCCCCTCGGGCGACGTCTTCGAGCCGGCGCTTTGTTGGCTTTTCGCGCCGGCCTCTTTCTGGCCGGCCCCGTTCGAGTCCGGCGGTTTCTGGTCCACGTTTCTCTTGCTGGGCGGGCTTGGGGTGGCGGAATTTGAGGTGGCGGAGTTCCTGCCGGCCGAGTTCTTACTCGGCGAGCCGTTCTTGTCCGACTTGTCCGAGTTTTTGCTCGGCGCGTTCTTGCTGGCCGACGTCTTGCTGGCTGAGTCTTTGTCGGACGGGTTCTTGTCGGGAGCGTTTTTGTCAGCCGAGCCGCTCTTGGACCGTCCGGCCTTCGAGCGGGCCGGCTTTGACGGGTCGGTTTCGGACGCTGGAGCTTGGGCGCTGTTTGTGTCCGGCTGACGTGGCCGAACCTGGGTTGGCGACTGAGTTTGCCCAGCCGGGTGGCCCGCATTGGTCGCGTCGTCCGGCTCGGCCGTCTGCGCCGGGACGGGTTGCCGCTGGGCGGCCTGTGGAGGGAGGAACTTCGCCGAGGGCGGCTCGCCCGGCGGCCTGGCGCCGTGCGACGGGCTGTCGGTTCGGCCAACGGGCGTCCACGCCGCCGTCGTCGTGGCAGAAGGGCCGCTCGGGTCGGCCGGAGCGGTCCGCTGGTCGGGGGCGAGCAGAGGGGGCAACGGGAGCGGCGTCGAGCGGTCTTGTGGAAGAAAGAGCGGCTCCAGCAGCCACCGCGTGAAGCTCAACGGTTCCGGCGACCAACGCACCGGGGCAGTCGGCAGTTCGTTGTCGGCTGGCTCTGCGCTGGAAGGGTTCCCGTTTTCGGAGCCGGTCGGCTGGGAGGGGGACTGTGCGGACTGGCGAGGGCCTGCGCCAGCCGGTCGGCCCGAGTTGCGACTTGCCGGTGGAGCAGCCCTTGCAACGGGCTGCCGGGCGGAAGCGGCAATGGTGGCAGTGCCGTCGGAGACGGCCGGTGGGGCTGGTCGGCACTGACCGGGGCCTGACGGAACGGCCGGAGCCGAGGACGAGCCGGTCGGTGCCGGTCGAGTGCTCGGAGCGGGTTGAGTGGCCGTCAGACTCAGCCGAGTGCCGGACAGCACCACCGCGCACACCGCCAGCACGCTGCTGGCCCGCCACAAAAAGCAAAGGCGTCGGCTCAGCAGAGCAGCTTCCGCTGCCTGTCGGTGTGAGCGCAGTTCCATCCCGGTGCGTGGCCACTGCAGCAGGAAACGAAAGCAGCGGGCAGGACCCCCGACTGCGGAAAAGGCGGCGAATTGTAGCCCGAACGCCGTCCAGCCACAACGTGGGTTGCACAGCCGTGCGAAGCGGGGCGGCCGGGCGAACCGCGGCTGAACGGGCAACGGCTCCGCCGCAGCTTCCTACTTGCTCGACGTCCCCGGCTGCCGGCGCCGCCGTCTGGAGCCGAACGGTCCTGCCGGGCTGCTGGCTGGAGCAAGCGGGCAGGCGAAACCGTTCCCGTTGCTCCCGGCCTTCGGACGCCGCGAGGCCTTCGCGAGCGAGAGGGTTTTGCTGTTCAAACTGGGAAGACTTGGCAAAGCAGGAAGGGACGTCCGTCGCAGTCGGCTCGCTGGTGTTGCAGCACCGCAGTGCGTCCAAGTTCAGAGGTAATCGAACCTTTGAAGGACGCCTGCACATTCGGCACGACCGCTACAGTCGGCAAAATGGGTGGTTTGCTTTTTTTCGGAAAAGGTGCTTGATTTCGGATTTTCACTAGGGTAATGTCGTCCTGTTGCAGCGGTCGCCGTAGTCCGGCGGTACAGCAGCCAACTCGCTACAGTGAGCGCTGGGCCGAAGTGGTGGCGCGACTGGAAACCAAAGGACGCTTTCGGTCGCACGTGGCTCAGACCGGGTTGGCGTGGCGGGGGTGTTTGACGACGACCGGTTCGGTCCAAACGCGTCGCGTTCGGCTGCCAGGTCGGCGGCAAGGAGACGCTCGGGCGGACGGCCAACGCAAGAAGACCTCGAACCGAAGGGGGGAGACCAATGTTGCTGACGTCGTGGATTCGGCAGGTGAGGTCGCGGTTGGCTTGGGAGCGGTGGCGTCGGCGTCAGGCGAAGCGGCGTCCGCGACAGACGGGCGCCGGTCCGGTGGAGTTTCTGGAGGACCGGACGTTGCTGTCGGCGCCGAAGTTTGTCTCGGTCAGTCCGAACGTGGGGCCGCTGCTGGCGACCCCGAACAACGCACCGCCGGAGCGGTTCACGAGGGCCCCTCGAGAGCTCACCTTCTCGTTCGGGCACGGGCAAACGTTGGACGCGGGCACGCTGAGCGGCATTCGAGTCCTCCGGGCCGGTGACGACGCTCAGAAAGCGTCGCTGACGCTCACCGAAGCCGACTTCGGAACCGCCAACCCGGTCACGGTGACCTTCGAAGCCGTCGACCCGGGCGTGCAAGGCAACCGGACGACGCTTCGTTTCGCGAAGTCGGACCTTGGAGTCAACGTTCCCCCGACCGTTTCAGTCGACGGCCAGCAAATCAGCGTCACGCTCAACTCCAACGCCACCACGCCCACCACCGCGCAGGAACTGGTCGACGCGGTCAACAACGACCCGGTCGCTAGCCAGCTCGTGGTGGTGTCCGTGGCGGGCGACGCGGGAGCGGACGTGACGACCAACTTCGCAGTGCGCGAGTACCCGCTGTCCGGAGGCGTCGGTTTCACTCGGGCCTGGGCCACCTGGGACTTCGGCACGGGCGGCCAAGCGGTGGTGGACTTTGTCGCGCCGCGGGTCGGAACGCAGGAGAACGGCACTCAGCTGGTGTTCCAGAGCCAGGACTTGGGCGGACGGGGACGGCCGGAAGTCGTCGTGAGCGGTCGGACCGTCACCGTCACGCTGGACACGGACGCGGCGGGAGGCGGTGCCGCGGCCACGACGGTCCAGCAACTGCTCCAAGAAGTCAACGCGAAGGCTTCGCACCTGGTTCAGGCCTTCCTCCGTTTCGGAAGCGACGCCAACACCAAGCTGAACGGCGTGCCGGACAAGACGCTCACGCTTCAAGGGGCCGCGGCGGCGTCGGCGACTCTGGACCAGGGCACCTTCGGCGCGGCTGCTCCGGTCGAGGTCTTGTTCCGAGCCAGCTCGGCCGGACCTTCCGGCAACCGCATTCAGTTGGTTTTCACCAAGAGCGACCGGACGGCTGCCGGCACACCGGGCGTTGGCGTGCGCGTGGTGGGCAGCCGAATTGAAGTCGACTTGGACACAGACGCGGCGGGCGGCGGAGCGGCCGCAACGACCGCTCAGCAGCTGGTCGACGCCATTAACGGCGACGCGGCTGCCAGCGCGCTGGTGACGGCGTCGCTTCCGGTCGGCGAACCGAACGTGGACGTGACGACGAACTTCGCCGGCGGAACGTTCCAGCTGTCTGGCGCCGACGTCGAGCTCACGCCGGGCTACGTGGCCTTGGGCGACACGCCGGACCAGGTCATTTACCGGTTCTCCCACACTCTGCCGGACGACCTGTACGCCATTCAAATTGTCGGGGCGGGTGGCGAACCGACGCTCAACCCGCTCAAGAACACGGCTGGCGAGGTCTTTGCTGGCGGCGACGACGTGCTGGTCCGGTTCGACTTGGACCTGCCGCCGCAGGTGCTGACCGTCGTGCCGCAGCCGGTCGACCGCACCGGGGGCGGACTGGTCCAACGCCGGGACCGAATCGACGTCTACTTCAGCGAAGACCTCGACCCGGCAACCGCCGAAACCCCCGCCTTCTACCGACTGGTCGACACCCACGGCACCGTCCAAGCCGACGACGACACCGTCCTGCTGCCCAGCCGGGTCGACTACGACGCGGCGGCCAAGAAAGCGACGCTGACCTTCGCCCAGCCTCTGCCCGACTCCACCTACCGGCTGCAAGTCGGGCCGTCCACCGAGCCGAACGACGACTTGAGCAACGGCCAGCCCATTGAACTGGGCACGCTGTTCGACAGCACGGACTTCACCGACCTGGCCTTCTTGGGCGACCACAACGGCTCCAACGACGTCGACCTGTACCAGTTCTCGGTCGACCGCGACCGGTCGATTCTGACCGCTTCGGTCCTGCCGAACCAGACGCTCGACACACACCTCCGTTTGTTCGACCAGAACGGCAACCCAGTGCTGGCCAACGAAGTGCAGCAAATTTCGTTCGACGGCACGCCGACCCGCGGCTGGTTCCAACTGCAGTTCGACGGCCAGACGACGGATCCCATTCCTTACAACGCCACCGTCCAGCAAGTGCACGACGCTTTGGCGGCCCTGTCGAACATTGGGGCGAACGAGGTCCAGCGGCTGACCGTCAACGGCTCACCGACGGGAGGCACCTTTGCCCTGCAATTCGACGGCGAAACGACGGCCGACTTGGCCTACAACGCGACGGCCCTCGAGGTCCAACAGGCTTTGCAAGCCCTGCCGAACATTGGCGCGGGCAACGTGACGGTCGCTGGCGGCCCACTGCCCGGCTCGCCGCTGACCATTACTTTCACCGGAAAGTTCACCGACACGGACGTGCCGCAACTGCAGGTGGTCCAGAGCCAGCTCGCCGGCGGCACGAACCCGAGCGTTTCCGTGGTCACTGTGACGCAAGGCCGCGACGACCTGCTGGTCACCGTTCCGGACCAGGTCGTGGCGAACGAAGTCCAAACGTTGCGAATTACCGGCGGGGCCACGGGCGGGACGTTCGCCTTGGGCTTCGAGGGCGAGACGACGGCCGACATTCTCTACAACGCCGACGCTGCGGCGGTCGAGGCGGCTTTGGAGGCGTTGTCCAGCATTGGGGCCGGCAACGTGGTGGTGACCGGCGGTCCGTTGCCAGGAACCATGAAAATCACTTTCGTCGGGGCTTTGGCCGGGACCGACGTGTCGCAAATTACGGTCGAGAACGACCAGCTGGTGGGCGTGAACCCGCAGGTGGAGGTGGCGACGGCGGTCGTGGGAGGCACGGTTGTCGCGGGCGACGCTCTGCCCAGCGTGCCGATTCTGGTGGCCTTCGTCGGCGACCTCGCTCAGACAGACGTCAGCCAGCTGAGCGTCGCCACGAACACGACGGACGACGACTCGCTTCAGGTCACCACGCTCACGCAAGGCGCGACGCCGGTCGAGGACGACAGCGGGGGCCCAGGAGCCCTCGACGTGCTCAAGCTGTACGGCGCCTCGCCCGGCACCTACTACCTGGGCGTCTCGGCCGCGGGCAACGCCAACTACGACCCGACAGACGGCTCGGGAGCGGCCGGTGGAACGACCACAGGCTCCTACCACCTGACCCTCACCGTCGACCGCTCGCCCGTCGACGGCACCGACGACAACTCCAGCTTCGCCAAGGCCACCGACCTGGGCACGCTGGGGGTGGCCGGGCAGCACGTCGTCGACCAGCGAATTGGTCCGCCCGCTCAGCCACCGTTGCCGGAGGACGTGAACGAGTCGTCTCGCGGTCACCGCGACGTGGACTACCAAGAGCACCTCGCGCCAGGCGGGCCGGACGGGCCGGGCGTCCAGGCCAAGGCGTACAACTTCAAGGACGTCTACGGGCAAGACAGCCAGGGCAACCCGCTGCACAACCTGATCACCGAAGAGCAGAAGGAACTGGCGCGGCAGATTTTCGAGCTCTACAGCTACTACCTGGGCATTCAGTTCTACGAGACGGCCAACCAAGGCATTACCGTCGTCACCGGTGACTTGCAGGTGCTGGAAGGTCAGAGCGGTCCGGGCGGCGTCCTCGGACTGGGCGGGCCTGACATGGTCGTTCTGGACGCCATGGACTTCCAGTCCGGTCCGGACCAGTACGGCGGGCTTTGGTTCCGCACCGCCCTGCACGAAATTGGTCACGCCATTGGGCTGGACCACGACTACGAGCTGCCGGCAATCATGAGCGGCAGCTTTACGCAAGAGCCGGTCTACCCGAGCCAGCACGACATTACGCACGGCCGAGAGCTTCACCAGCTCGACAGCAACGACATCGACCTCTACAAGTTCACGCTGGACCAGGCCGGGACGCTGACGGCCGAGCTGGTGGCGGAGCGGTTGGATGACCCCGCGCTGTCGCAGCGTCTGGACGGCCTGCTGACGCTGTTCCGCGAGGACGCCAACGGCAACCGCGAAATCATTGCTCGCAACGACGACTACTTCGGCGACGACCCGTTCGTGTCGCTCACGCTCGAAGCCGGAACCTACTACTTGGCCGTCACCAGCACGGGCAACACGGACTTCGACCCGCGCATTGAAAACAGCGGCTGGGGCGGTCGGACGGCCGGTCCGTACGAGCTTCACTTGACGTTCACGCCCAGCGAGCCGGCGTCCACGATTCGCGACACGACCGGCAACGCGTTGGACGGTGACTGGGACGGACAGGCAGGCGGCACGTTCGAGTTCGACTTCCAGGCCGGCGAAACCCTGTTCGTCGACAAGACGGCTGCGGCCGGAGGCGACGGCTCGCTGGCCGCCCCTTACAACGAAATCGACCAGGCTCTGGCGGCGGCCGGGTCGCGCGTGGTGGTTCCGAAGGAGGGAGCGGCTCACATTCGAGAGGGCGACTCTTTCGCCGTCTACGACGGCACCGGCGGTTTGCGGGTGTTCGAGTTCGACAGCGACGGCCAAGTGCAGCAGGCCGGAGCGACGCCCGTGGCCTACTTGGACGCCGCAAACAACCCGGTCGACCAGGCGACGCTCGCTCAAAACATTCACGCGGCAATCGATTCGTTGGCCGAGTTCGTCGCCCCGCGCAGAGGCGCAGTCGTGGACGTACGGCTGGCCGGCAGCGGTGCGACCACCCGCGTGGACCTCAGCAAGACACCGGCTCTGCTGGCCGCGCCCAACCTGGTTCGAATTCTGCCCAACGGCGGAACGGACGGAGTGGTCGAAACGCCGGGTGACAACGCGCCGTACTTGCTCGGACGAGACGACTTGTTCAACGAGCTGCCGGACGGCCGGACGTTCAACGTTCCGCAAGGCGTCACCGTGGTCGTCGACGCGGGCGTCATTCTGAAGGCTCAAGACACGGTCATTGACGTCGGAACCTCCAGCGGCAGCTACGACCGCCGTGGTGCCAGCCTGCAGGTGCTGGGCACGCCCGAGGTGCCGGTGTACTTGACCTCGTACGAGTTCGACGGGCTGGGCGGCGACAGCGACGGCGTCAGCGACGGTGAAAACCCGGGCGACTGGGGCGGTCTGGTCTTCCGACCCGACTCCGACTTCGTCGGTCCCGACGCCGACCCGACGGCTCCGAAAATCTTCCTCAACACCGTGGCCTTCGCCGACCTGAGCTTCGGTGGCGGACAGGTCGTGGTCGACTCGGTCCGGCAGGTCTTCACGCCCATTCATTTGCAGGGAGCTCGTCCGCGAATCGCTCACAACACCATTCGCGACAGCGCCGACGCGGCCATTTCGGCCGACCCGGCCAGCTTCGACACGTCCCGCGGCCGAATCGGACCGGAAATTCGGGACAACTGGCTGAGCAACAACTCCATCAACGGCCTTTTCGTTCGCATTCGAACCCAGGCCGGCAGGCCGCTGGACGTGCTGGACGTGAGCGCCCGGTTCGACGACACCGACATTGTGCACGTCATTACGCAACCGCTGGTCATTTCGGGAGCTCCCGGCGGGCCGGTCGAGGTGAACGGCGAAATGCAGCCGCGAGTGGCCGGACGACTGCAAATCGACCCGGGAACGGTCGTCAAACTGGACCACGCGCGAATTGAAATGGGGCGGGGAGCCTCCCACTTGATTGCCGAGGGAACGGCCGAGGACCCAATCATTTTCACGTCGTTGCGCGACGACCGGTACGGTGTCGGCGGCACGTTCGACACGTCCAACAACGGCTCGACCACGCCGCCGCAGCCGGGCGACTGGGGCGGCTTCCTGTTCAACGCCGTCTCGCAGGGCCACTTCAGCCACGTGCTGGTCTCGTACGCCGGCGGTTCGGGCGTGCCGATCGAAGGCGGCTCGGACGCGTTCAACACGTTCGAAATTCGTCAGGCCGAGGTGCGGCTGGTCAACAGCCGGGTCGAGAACAACGCGGGCGGTCGAGCCGTCGGAGACCGAAACGGTCGCGGAAGGAACACGGCCGCGACAATTTTCGTCCTGGGCGCCCAACCGATTCTGGTCAACAACGTCTTCCGCAACAACCAGGGCGAACTGATTACCATTGACGTCAACTCGCTCCAGTCCCGCTACCAACCCGACTCCGGTCCGGCCACGCAGCCCTGGGTGCCCTACGACCCCGACCAGCCCGGCGAAGGAACCTACTTCGACCAGTTCGCCGACAACCACGGCCCGTTGGTCCGGTGGAACCGAATGGAAAACAACGGGCTGAACGGCATGCGCGTGCGCGGCGACGTGCTGACCACCGAGTCGGTCTGGGACGACACGGACGTGGTGCACGTGGTGCGGGACGAGATTCGAATCGTCGAGAATCACCACGTGTGGAGCGGGCTGACTCTCATGAGCGCCCCGGACGCCAGCCTGGTCGTCAAGCTGCAGGGCAGCAACGCCGGCTTCACGGTCGACGGCGACCCGTTGGACATCGACGACCGGGTCGGTGGAGTGCTGCACATTGTCGGTCAGCCGAAGTACCCCGTCGTGCTGACGTCGTTGGCCGACGACACGTACGGGGCCGGGGCAGACCTGGCCGGTTTCCCGCAGTACGACACCAACGGCGACGGCCCGAGCAGCGGGTCGCCGGGCGACTGGCGGAGCATTCGCATCGACCGATTCGCTCACGACCGAAACGTGGCCTACGTGCTGGAATCCGAGTCGGTGGGCGGCGAAGACGTCAACCGCTTGCCGACCAGTGCGCAGTACCTGGGCACGCTGGCTCCGAATGAAAAGAGCGGCGACGACCTGCGCAAGCTGGGCTTCGAAATTCACGGCTTCCTCGACGCCGGCGGTGACGTGGACGTGTACAGCTTCGACGCCGTGGCCGGCACCGAAGTCTGGCTGGACGTCGACCGCACCAGCCCGGGACTGGACGCGGTGTTGGAGCTGGTCGACAGCGGCGGCACGGTCCTGGCCCGGTCGACCGACAACAACACGCTCTCCGGACTGGCTCAGCCGCTCGCCAAAGACGCCCGGCTCGAACGGGACTACTACACGCTCAACCCGCTCGACCCGGGAATGTCGCTGAAACTGCCCGGACCGCGCGGTTCGACAGGGACGTACTACGTCCGCGTTCGAAGCAACGCCGACACGGACGGTCCGTACCAGTTGCAAATTCGCCTGCACCAGTTGGACGAAGTGCCCGGCACCTCGGTCCGAATGGCCGACATTCGCTACGCCACCAGCGGCATCGAAGTACTCGGCCAGCCCGCCCACTCACCTCTGTCGGGCGAGTCGGCCGAGGTGAACAACTCGGCCAACAACACCTTCGCCGGCGCTCAGCCTTTGGGGAACCTGCTGGCGAGCGACCGGAACGTGCTGAGCGTGGCGGGCGTGCTGTCTGGAGCCGCCGACGTCGACTGGTACCGGTTCGACGTCGACGTGCAGCAGATTCAGTCCATTGCCGGAGTCAACGACGGGACGAAGACCTTCCCCGTGGTCTTCGACATCGACTACGCCGACGGTCTGGGCCGTCCCGACCTGACCTTGGCCGTGTTCGATTCGACCGGTCGACTGATTTACGTGGGCCGTGAAAGCAACGTTCCCGACGACTTGCCGGCCGGTCAAGGCACGGACCTGGACGACTTGTCCCGCGGCTCCGTGGGCCCGCTGGACCCGTTCATTGGCCCGGTCCACCTGCCGGCGGCCGCCCCCGGCGGCACGCTGACTTACTACGTGGCGGTCATGTCCAACCAGCGGATTCCGGCGGTGTTGGACCAAACCTACGTGCCCAATGCGACGGCCGCCAACACCCGGCTGGAGCCGGTCGACTCGCTGACGCGAATCGTCGAGGACCACATTGGGTTCACCGGGTACGACTCGAACGGCACGCAAGTCGACCCGACCACCGGCCCGCTGTTCGACATTGACGGGGCCGTCCGGTTGGCCGCGCACGTCGTGCCTTACCAATTCAGCGACGTGGTGTTGTACGTGGCGTCCGCGAGCGACGGCCTGCTGGCCGTCAACCCCGTCACCGGCCAGCTCATTGCCCAGCTCAACGGCGGTTTCCAAGCCGACGACATTACCATTCGAACCGACGGCCGGTTCTACGCCTACCGCAGTTTGGCGAACGCTGCGAACACGGCCGGCGAGCTGGCCGTGGTCGACCCCGGAACGGGCACGCTCAGCTCGAACGTGCAGGACAGCATTCTGGGTGGAACACCGACGCCGGACAACACGCCCAACTCGTTCCTGGTCACCGACACAGTCGACGCGTTGGCCTTCGAGCGGACCGGTGCCGGCCCGTCGTACCGGCTGTGGTACTCCGTCCGGGCGAACAGCAACACGGACCCGACGAAGACAACGTCGTTCTTGTACCGAGCTCGTTCAGGCGGTTCAGCGGCCGACGGCGGAGGCTTCGGCGTTGTCGGCGAGATTCAACCTCAAGGGGTCCGGTCTGCCAGGTGGGTGTACCAATTCACGGATGCCCAGGGGGCCACTAAAGACGTCGCGTTCGACGCCAAATGGCCGGGCCTTTACGGAAACGCGCTGACGATTAACGTGAGGCTGAACCAGACGCCGACTTCGGTAAGGGTCAGCGGTACGTCCATCACAATCGATTTGGCGACCAACGGGACGGTGCAGGACTTGGTGGACGCCGTCAACCAGAACCCGCAGGCGTCTTCAATGGTGACCGCCCGGCTCATCGACTCCGGGAACAACACGATTACTCCGACGGCGGTTACATTAGACCAATTCCAGCCTGGCCAAGGCGCCCCGCTGAAAGGCTACGTCACCGGGCTGACGTACCACGGTGGAACGCTGTACGGAGTGACCAGTGCGGGCGAGTTCCTCCGAATCGACACCACCAACGGACGGGCCACCGTGATTCACGACTTCTCCGCAGACGGCATTCCCGGCTTCGAAGGCCTGACGCTGGGGCCGCAGAACGTCGAAAACCATCGCTACAAGGACATGCTCTTCGCCGTGACCACCAACGGGCGGCTGGTCGCCTTCGACACCTCGGGCAACCTGCAGCCGGTCTTCACGGGCGACGCAACCAGCGTGCCTTTACCGGCCGGAAGTCTGCGTGGTCTGGCCTTCTCGCCGCTCGACTTCAACCTGTGGCACCCGACCAACCGCCGAGGCAACGACCCGGGCCGCGGAATCAACGCCGCACCGGACAACAGCCGGTCGCCGAGTCAGGCGGTGCGAAACGTTCCCGGCCCCGACCAAACCGAAGGTCAAGGTGGAATCAGCTTCTACTTCGGTTTCGACGCGGGAGGCTACGTGGCGTACAACGGTGTGGGAGGCAACCCGGCCGGGCCTTTCAACGGACAGTACGGCGTCTACGACGCCACGTTCCAGCAAGACCTCGCGTCGAACCCGAACATTGCCAACACCTACAACTTGCCGGGTGGAGCCCACGGTGAACTCCTTACCGACACGTTCAGCCTGGCCGGCTACTCCGCGGCCGACCACCCGACGCTCTACTTCAACTACTTCCTGGCCACCGAGAACGACAACGGCGCAGCGGGCACCATTCGCGACAGCGCTCGCGTTTGGATTTCACCCGACGGCAGGACCAACTGGGAACTGATTGCCACGAACAACGAGGCGCTGGGAGAAGAACTGCCAAACTTCGTAACTCACTCGGCGCTGGCCACTGGAGCGGCCAACACAAGGACCCAGCAGGTCCAACCGCTGTTCGACGCGGGCCAGTGGCGGCAGGCCAGAATCGACCTGGCCCGCTACGCCGGGCGGCCGAACTTGAAGTTGAAGTTCGAGTTCACGACGGCTCAAGCCGGCGCGGCCCCGAACGAACGGTTCTTGAACAACCGCTTCGAGGGCTTCTACATCGACGACATTGTGATTGGGTTCTCGGAGCGAGGCGAAATGGTCACCGGCGCTCCGAGCGGCCAGACGGGCGTGGTCCCGGTCGAGACGGAGGTGTCGGGGACGTACCAGGGAGCCTACCAGCTCGAAATTCGTCGCGGCCCGCTGTACCAAGAAAACACGAGCGAGACGAGCGGTCTGACCAGCGTTCAGCGAACCTGGGACACGAACACTCGGTTCGTCGCTGAGCAAGACTGGAACCCGTTCTGGTCCAGCGACCGAGCTCACGACCGGGGCGACCGGAACGCGTTCCGCGAGCAGGGGTGGATCGACATTCAACAAAACCGAATCTGGGACGTCGCTCAGTACGGCATTCTGGCCGACACGGGCGTGCGCGACTCGGCGGCCGAAGGCAGCAAGCCGCACCCCGGCTCGCTCATCAACTTCTACCCGTTCAACAGCACTCAATTGGTTCCTGGGGTCACAATCAAGAACAACGTGGTGGCGAACGCGGGCACGGCGGCCATTCTGTTCAGCGGCGACCCGAACGCGGCCAACCAGCCGGCCGCTCCCATTCCGCACGGCAAGATTGTCAACAACACGGTCTTTGGCAGTCCGGTGGGCATTCTTGTCACCGAGAACGCCGCTCCGACGCTCGTCAACAACCTGGTCGTCCAGAACCAGACCGGCGTGCAAGTGGACGCTTCGTCGCGCAGCGCCGGCACGGCCGTGGAGCGAAACCTGTTCCGCGACAACGCGGCCAACGGACTGGTGGGCAACAACCCGCTGGT
The DNA here is from genome assembly GCA_964428935.1 of uncultured Planctomycetaceae bacterium. Lineage (GTDB taxonomy): Bacteria > Planctomycetota > Planctomycetia > Planctomycetales > Planctomycetaceae > JAADHY01. The sequence goes on from CAYSAG010000073.1 coordinate 17,329, forward strand.
CGACCCGCCTGGGCCGCTGTTCGTGGACCCAGCCAACGGCAATTTCTACCCGGCTGCCGGCAGTCCGGCCGTCGACCGGTCGCAAAAGACGGTCTTCGAGCGCAGCGACTACGCCGCCTTCCTCAACCAGCTCGGCTTCCCGCAGTCGAACGTCGAGGCACCGAACGTCGACATGCTGGGTCAGCTGCGGCTGGACGACCCGTCTCGACCGCCCTCCGGGTTCGGCGGCGAGATTTTCTACGACGTGGGGGCGATTGAACGAGCCGACTTCGAAGCGCCGGTCGCCTGGCTGGTCGACCCGCAAGACGGCGGACCGAACGACCTGGACCCAACGGCCCACGTCGTCCGTCTGCAAGACCCGCAGCTCCTGACCCAGTTCGTCGTCCAACTGACCGACCAAGGCATGGGCATCGACCGGTTCCGGGTCAACAAGGACCAGGTGGCGTTGTTCGAAGAGGACGCCAGCGGGCGGCGGCTGCTGGTCGAAGGCACCGACTACTTCTTCGCCTACAACGCCAACACGCAGCAAATCATTCTGACGGCCGCCACCACGTTCGCCGTCGACCGCCACTACCTGATTGTGCTGGACAACACGCCGGACGGCGTGGAGTTCACGCCGCTGGGCGTCTCGACCGGCTTGACCGACAACGGCATCCGCGACTTGGCCGGCAACCCGCTGCGAAAGAACCGTACTGACGGAACGACGGTGTTCGAAGTCTACCTGACCGACGAGAACGACGCTCCAGTCAACACCGTTCCTGGAACGCAAACCATTGACGAGGACCAAACGCTGACGTTCTCGGCGGCCACGGGCAACGCCGTCACGGTTTTCGACGCCGACGCTTTCCTGCACCCGGACGCGCGGTTCCGCACCGTCGCGGTGACGCTGACGACGGAGAACGCCGGCGAGGTGCTCACGCTGCCGCAAACGGCGTGGCTGAAGACCGACCTGGGCACGCTGGGGGCGGCCACGGTGCGCTTCGAAGTGGCTGCCGGCGGACTCGACGCCGTCACGGTGCAGGTCACCGAAAGCGACCACGGCGACGGAAACCCCGCGCCGACCGTCACCGAGGACGTCAACAACCGAGTCGTCCAAATCGACCTGAACAGCCAGCCGGGGGCCCAGACGACGGTGGACGACTTGATTGCCGCCGTCAACGCGCAGTCCACGCTGCTGACGGCGTCACTGGCCTCCGGAGACGGCACGACCAACCTGTCGGCCGCTTTGGTCGGCACGGTGCGAGCCGGCGACGTGCCGCTGCAATTCCAGGTGGGCGTCACCGTGGTCGACGCGGACGGCGACAACCAAGTCGTTCTGGAAGGCGAGCCGGCCGCGGTCAACGCCGTGCTGGACGGCTTGACGTTCCAACCGGTCGCCCACTCCGACCAGGAGTCCACACTGCTGGTGACGACAAACGACTTGGGCCACTTCCCGCCTCTGCCTTTGTCCACCGAGGACGCGGTTCCCATTGTGGTCAACGCCGTGGCGGACGCACCGAACCTGGCAGCGAACCGTTCGGTGCGGACGAACGAGGACACGGCGGTGAACCTGGGGCTGTCGGCGTCGCGAGTAGACAGGGACGGCTCGGAGACGCTGACGGTGACCGTGACTGGAGCTCCGGCCGGAACGGTGTTGTCGGACGGGGTCAACCAGGTGCAGAGTCAGGGGCTGGGCGACGTGTTGGACATTACCGGCTGGGACTACGCCAACGTCACGGTGACTCCGCCGCAGCACAGCGACAGCGAGTTCCAATTGACGGTCACGGCCACGGCGACGGAAACGAGGCCGACGAGCGACGACACGACCGTGTCGGTGTTGACGGCCCAGAGCCAGGTGGTCGTGGACGTGTTCGTGGACGCGGTGGCGGACGCTCCGGTGGTTCCACCTGACCAGAACGTGGTGACGGACGAAGACACGCCGGTGGTGGTCGACCTGAGCGGCT